>CANQPR010000032.1 GCA_947625715.1 uncultured Bacilli bacterium | reverse complement strand
GAGATAGCTCAGCTGGCTAGAGCGATCGGTTCATACCCGATAGGTCGGGGGTTCGATCCCCTCTCTCGCTACCAAAATGATTATTACTAGATTTATACATCTAGTTTTTATTTCATAAAAAATAAGATAATAGGAGAGTAAAATGCTTAAAATATTAAAAATGATAATTCCTCTTATATGTCTATTAGGAATTATATATATTATTTTCATGAAAAATAAATACCAAAATGATAAAACATCTTTATCAAAAGAAAACATCATAAAATATTTTCAAGATAATAATATTACTAATTTAGATAGGGGAGTAAAAGCCAAAGATTTACCCAAAGAAATAATTAAAAATCCCTATTTATTAATGATGATTCAAGATAAAACAATAATATTTAAAAAAAGTAAATATTATTTAAACCCTAAAAAATAGGAAAAAAATTAAGTTAAAACCGTTGACGGGGGGGGGGTATTATATAATATAATAAAAGAAGATACGGGAGGTCTTCTTTTATTTATGAAATTAAGTCAATATAAAGAAAAAAAGAAAAGTAAAAAAATAATAATTGTTGCTGTGGCCATCATCTTTTTAATAGGTGGAATGATATTAGAAAAAACTTTTGCCAATTTTAAAGTGCAAAAATCATTCAAAGTGATGGAGGGAAACTTTATCTATGAAGGAAGTGGCGATGTAATGTTTGCCTTTTATAAAGATAATCAAGAAGTTACTAGTATTCCTACATTAGAAGAAGGTTATGTATATGAGAAAAGTGAATGCAATAATAAAGCTTCCATTGAATGGAATAATAGTAAATGGGCTCCTTTAGTAACAAATTTAACAATGAGTAAGACTAAGTGTGATATATATTTTAAAAAAGGAAGTTCAGGTGGTGGAAGTACTATATCAAGTGATTATAATGCCTTAGCAGATTTAGTAGAAAAAAATTCATCTAATTTAATGTACGATTTAACAAATGAAAAAAACTTACGATTTGTAGGGGTTGACCCAAATAACTATGTTGATTTTAACAATGAATATATATGGCGAGGTCATTATAGTAGTAGTGATGATAGTTATAGAGAATATAATTCGTACGAAGAATGTACAAGTGCCTCATCATATAATTATAATTGTGAACAAGTACCAGCTTGGCGAATCATTGGTGTCATGAATAACATAGAAGATGAAAATGGTGATATGGGTAGTCACTTAAAAATAATTAGGGAAAGTATAGGAGAATATAGTTGGGATTCTTCAAGTAATACTATAAATCAAGGTTATGGAGTAAATGAGTGGAGTGAAGCTGATATACAAAAAGTATTAAATGAAAATTATTATCAAAAAAATGCAGGAGGAATTTGCTATCTTAAAGAGAAGGAATATGCGACTAATTGTCCAGCTTGGGAAAATATTGGTTTAGATAGTGACGCTAGGAATATGGTAAGTAAGGTAAAATGGAATACTGGAACATTTGAAGGAAATGATATTTCAAGTGGTAAATCTTCTTTATTTTACGAAGCAGAACGAAGCCAAAATATAGGTAAAACATGCAGAAAAAATGCATATGACTGTTCAGATGAAGTAGATAGAAAAACTTATTGGCTAGGGTATGTCGGTTTAATGTATCCTTCTGATTATATGTATGCTACAAATGGTGGTGGTGATGAACTTGCAAGGGGCACATGTCTCGGAGGTAATAGTGGCAGTTGGACAGCTAATTGCATACAAAATGATTGGCTAAATGATTTGCTAAATTCAGAATACTATATATATTTTTTAACTCCGAAACGTGATTCAGCGAGTGGAAGTTATGTTTACAGGATGTCATATGGAAAAATAGATGCATCTAAATCTAGTACAGCTTTAAATATTCGCCCTGTTGTGTATCTAAATAGCAATGTCAAAATAGAACCTAACGATGCTAGTGATTATGGTTCTATAACTAATCCCTATAAATTAACAGTATAAAACAAAGAAAAAACTTTGTTTTTATATGCGTAAATATATGTCAAATAATTAATATTTTATAACTATTTAAGATAATTTATTATATTATAAAATAGTATGAAGAATTTAAAAGTATGTGATTTAATTTATATATTTATAATAGCCAGTATATGTGGTTGGTTTATGGAAGGTCTTTGGTCATTAATTATATATCATACCTTTATTAACCATTCTGCTGTTGTTATTGGCCCCTTTAATATGGCCTATGGAATATGCGCTGTTTTATTAACAGTCATTTTAATTAAATATCAAAATTCTTCCTATCCCAAATTATTTTTTATTGGCTTTGTAGGTGGCTCTATAATCGAATACATCATGAGTTTAGGAATGGAAGTTTTCCTAGGTTTTACAGCTTGGGATTATTCGCAACGTTTTTTAAATATCAATGGTCGAATATGTTTTTTATATTCTCTTTTTTGGGGTTTATTAGGAATATTTTGGATTAAAATATGTTATCCTTACATTATGAAATTAATAAAAAAAATAAAACCAAAGTTAAAAGAAAAATTAGCTGTTTACATTGTCATTTTTTTAATGTTTGATATTTTAATAACCTTAAGTGCTATTAAAAGAGCTAGAGCATTTGAAAAAGGCATTGAACCCCAAAACCAATACGAAAAAATATTAGATAAAACATTTAATAGTAAATATTTAAAGAATATGTTTAATAATAACTGGAGGTCATAATGAAAGTTTTAATTTTATCATGTAGCACTGGTGGTGGACATAATGCCTGCGCTAAATATATAAAAGAACAATTAACCTTAAACAATATTTCTTGTAACTTAATAAACTATTTGGACGTTGTAAATAAAAAAACAGCTGACATGATTGAAAAAATGTATCTTACCTCAACCAAAAAAAATGGCAATCTTTTTAAAAATGTCTATAAATTAGGAGAAATATATAATAAAAGTAAAATTAAAAGTCCTGTTTATATGTTAAATAAACTATTAAAAGATAAAATGTATAATTATATTAAAAAAAATAAATACGATTTAATTATTTGTACGCATTTATTTCCAAGTATGGTTTTAACGGAAATAAAAAAAGAACATTTAGTAAGATTTATTAATATCGCGACCGATTATGAATGTATTCCTTTTTGGAATGAAACTAATCCTGATTATTTTGTTATTCCTAGTATTTTATTAAAAGATAAATTTATTGCCAAAGGTTTTAAGGAAGAATCACTTCTATTCTTAGGTATGCCAATATCAACTAATTTTATTAATAATACAACCAAAGTTAATTTGAAAATGGATAAAGATATTATTTTAATTGTTTCTGGAAGTATGGGTTTTGGTCCCTTAAAAGAAATAATAATTAAATTATTAGAAGAGATAAAAGATGTTTATTTTTTAGTTATATGTGGAACTAATAAAAAATTAAAAGCTGAATTAAAACAAATTAATAATCCTAATTTAATTGTCAAAGGTTACGTAAATAATATGAGTAGCTACATGAAAGCTAGTAAAATTATTATTAGTAAACCAGGTGGATTAACTACTACCGAAGTTGCTGTATTAAATAAACCATTAATACATATGATGCCAATTCCTGGGGTTGAAACTTATAATGCTAAATTTTTTAGTGATAATAAAATGAGTTTATATGCTAGCAATAAAGAAGAAATTATTGAAAATTTACAAAAATTGTTAACCAATGAAAAATTATGTCAACAATTAATTAATAATCAACAAAAAGTAATTAATAAAAATTCAGCGGTTGACTTAGTTAATTTTATTAAAGAAAAATATAATTTTTAAGCTAAAGATTCTCCTTTATCATGGGTTTTTAGCCTTTTTTATGATATGATAAAAACAGAAAAGAGGTAAGACTTTATGGATATTTATAAAAATATGTCAAAGAAAGATTTAAGCCCATATGCTTGTAAAGATACAGATGCTATTCGTTTTACTGAAGAACAAGAAGATTTTCGTCCCCCTTTTTTTCATGATATTGACCGTATTTTATATTCTTATTCTTATCTACGTTATATGGATAAAACCCAAGTATTTCCAACTAAAAAATCCGACCATATTACAAGAAGAATGTATCATGTGCAAATGGTTAGTAAAATTGCAAGAACAATTGGTCGAGCACTTTCATTAAATGAAGATTTAATAGAAGCAGCTAGTTTAGCTCATGATTTAGGTCATGTTCCTTTTGGCCACTTTGGTGAGCAAATATTAAATGAAATAAGCCTTAAAAATAACGAGGGATATTTTAATCATAACATTGAAAGTGTAAGATTACTAATGAATTTAGAAAAAAAAGGAGAAGGTTTAAACTTAACTTTGCAAGTCTTAGATGCCGTTATGACACATAATGGGGAATTTGTGTTAGATGAATATTATCCAGTCAAAAAAAGTAAAGAACAATTTTTAGAAGAATACGAAAATTCTTATCATGACCAAGAATCAATTAAAAAACTTCGTCCCATGACTTTAGAAGGTTGTGTAGTAAGAATAAGTGATATGATAGCTTACTTAGGAAAAGACATTGATGATGCTTGTAGTTTAAAGGTCTTTGATAAATCAAAAATCCCTGAGAATATTAAAAAAAATTTAGGAATTCATAATAAAGATATTATAAATACTATTGTTTGTGACATAATAAAAAATAGTCTTGATAAACCATACATCAAATTATCGCCCAATATATATCAGGCTATAAAAGAATTAAAAGATTTCAATAATAAAAATATATATCAAAAGTCTTTAACTAAAAAAGAACAATTAGCTATTAAAGATGCTTTTTATACCGTCTACAATTACTATTTACAAGCCCTAGAAAATAACAATCAAAACACTTTAATTCATACGATATTTTTAAATTATAAAAGTAAGTTTTATAACCAAAAAACAACTTCCGCTCGTAAAGTTTTGGATTTCATCGCGGGAATGACTGATGATTTTTTAATGAAGACCAATAAAAAGATTAAAATGTTAAACAAAAGCCATAATAAAAAAGAGGTGACTAAAAATTATGAAGTATAAAGAATATTTATTTGATAGTTTTCGATTATTAACAATCAAAACCGATAAATTTAAAAATTGTATTATTGATTTTAATTTTTTAGAAGATATAAATAAAATAAATCTTCCAAAACGCTTTTTACTAACTTCTTATTTAACCTACACATCTAAAAAATATCATAGTAAAAGAGAAATGTTAATTGCTCTAGAAGAACTATATAATTCTGATTTAAATGGTACTTGCAAAAAAATTGGTAACTTATTTCAAACAAATTTTCGTTTAGAATTCATTAATCCCAAGTATGTTAAAGATAAAAAATATTTAGAAAAATGTTTAAGTTTTATTATTGAAATTTTATTAAATCCTAATTTTTCGCATAATAAAGTTGATGAGCGTAGTTTTGAAATTTTAAAAGAACAACTTTTAGCAATGTGTGATAGCTATAAAGAAAGTGCCTCAGCCTATGCTAAATATAATTCCCTACAATATCTTTTTAAAGATAGTATAACAAGTAAAAGAATGTGTGGAACTAAAGAAGAAGTATTAAAAATAACCAAAGAAGATTTAATTGAAAACTATCAAAACTTATTTTCAGAAAGTAAAGTAGACATTGTTGTAATTGGTAATTTAGATATGGGCGAAGTAGCCAAAATCATTAGTAAAAAATTTATTAAAAAGACTATTGTTGAAAATCTTCCATCCAGAATTGTCGATAATAAAGTAATGGATTTAAAACAAATAACAGAAGAAGGAAAATATGCCCAAACTAAATTATTAGTATACTTACAATATAAAGATATTACGGATTTTGAACAAAAATATGTATCTAATTTATATTGTCAAATACTTGGTAGTGCTAGTAATACTGATAAATTAGCTTATTACTTGCGAATTAAAAATTCCCTTGCTTACTATCGAAGCCTTGAATATTCAAGCGCTAATAAATATTTTTTGATTTCTACGGGTATAAAGTATGAAAATACTAAAAAAGCTCTTAAGTATATTAAAAAAGCTCTTAAGGAAATGGAAGATGGGGATATTACTGATGAATATTTTGCTATCCAAAAAGAAAAAATATTAAGTAATATTATAATGGGAGAAGATGATGAATATTACTTAATAAATAATTATTACTATCATAAAGCACTTTTAGCGCCTAGCATAGAACAGTTAAAAGAAAATATTTCTAAAGTAACTATTCAAGATGTTAAAAACTTTGCTAAAAAATTATCAATATCTTTAATTTATATTTTAAAGGAGACAAAAAACAATGCAGGAAATTAAAATTAAAGGCTTAGATGAAACAATTTACCATGAAATATTAGATAATGGTTTAAATATATATTTGTGGAATAATTCTACTTCTAAAAGTTTCAAAGGAATTCTCACTGTTTTTATGGGTGCTGATGATACAGAATTTAGTATTTTAAATAAAAAATATCAAGTGCATCGAGGTTCTGCTCATTATCTAGAACATATGGTTTGTGAAAATGTAAATGAAAAATCTTACTTAGAACAATTTAACGAACTAGGTAGTTACTCTAATGCTTATACCTCAAGTAACTATACAACCTATGAATTTGTCGGAACTAAAAAACTAAAGGAAAATATTCTTACCCTTTTAAAAAATGTTTTTGAAAAAGAATTTTCTACGGATATAATTGAAAGAGAAAAAAATCCTATCTTAGAAGAAATGCGAATGCGTCTTGATAATCCTACGATTATTAAAAACTTTACTTTAAATGAAATGCTTTATAAAACATATCCTAATAAAATTGATTTAATAGGAACTTCTAAAGATATACAAGCTATTAATAAAAAAGAAATTGAAATGCTTTATCATAGTTTTTATCATCCTTCTAATATGGCTTTAATAATTACGGGTAATTTTGATGTTTATGAAATAATCACGACTATTAAACAATATTTTTTAAAACACACCTTTTCTTCATATACCAAACCCCAAATCAAAAAATACCGGGAAAACAAAAGTGTTAATAATAAAAATCTAATAAAAAAGGCCAATGTAGAAATCCCCGAACTTACGCTAGCTACTAAAATACCTTTAAAAAATTTTGCTAAGTATGATTTATATACCATCTTAAATTCCCTTCAACTATTACTTGCCACTAATTTTGGTAATACATCACTTTTAAAAGAAGAATTATTAACTAAAAAATTAATTTATAATTTATATTTTTATGTCTATAAATGTTATGATTATATAATTATTGAAATAACTTGTCGGAGTAAATATCCTAAAGAAGTTGAAGAAATTTTAAAAAACAAATTACAATCCCTAACTATTGATAAAAAAGATATTGAACGAAAAATAGCTTCAGTAATAGCTTCTCTTATCTTAAGCTATGAACATCCAGAAGATGTAGGGGATATGATTAACTATTATTTAATTAATCATCAAAAAATATATGCCAATGAAAAAGAATTATTAGAAAAAATAAATATTAAAGATATTGAAAAAATATATAATTTAATAGATTTTTCCCAAATGGTTAGTCTAACTTTAACAAATAAATAAACTTAATTCACTTTTTTAAATTTTTAGCATAGATTAAACTAGAGGTGAATTATAATGGCAAGCTTTAAAGAAATTATTACTAAATCTATCATCGGGAAAGTAAAAAGAACCAATACGATGAACTTTTCTTTTACCCCTGATGAAAAAGTTAATACCGTTTTAGGCTGTTGGGTAATCAATCATAATTTCAAAGGAGAAAATGAAGGAGGAAAGGTATCAATTAATGGTTCATTTGATGTAAATGTTTGGTATTCATATGATAATGATACCAAAACGAAAGTAAATAATAAAAAATTTACTTATCATGAATTATTGAATGTTCCTTTAAAAAACGAAGTTCCCTTAACCAATAATTCGCAAATTATTGTTAGAAGTTTAAAACAACCAACTGTAACCAATGTCAAAATTGAAAATGATAATATTATCCTTGATTTAGAAAAAGAACTAGGTGTGGAAATAGTAGGGGATACTTTAATAAAAGTACCTGTTGAAGAAGACTATGATGAATATGAAGAAATCCTAGATGATACAGTTGAAGAAAATATCGAAGCTGTAAATGAAAATTATTTAGATTAATACCCTTAAAGCTTGTCAATATTTTTAGGTTGACAAGCATATACTTTGTTTGATATTATATAGAAAACAAAGGAGGGAAGTATAAATGGCTGTTAAACTTAGATTAAAAAGAATGGGTTCAAAAGCCAAACCTTTTTATCGTATTATTGCGGCTGATTCAAGAAGCAAAAGAGATGGTCGTTTCTTAGAAATTGTAGGATATTATGACCCTATAAAAGATGCTAGTAAAGTAAAAGTTGATGAACAAAAAGCTCTTTACTGGTTAGAAAAAGGAGCTATTCCAACTGATACTGTTCGCAATATTTTAAGTAAACAAGGAATTATGAAAAAATTTTCTGAATCAAAGAAGAGTGGTAAATAATGAAAGATGTTAATCAATATGCTGAATTCTTAGTAAAAAGTATTTGTAAAGAACCTGACTTAGTTAAAGTAAGTAGTTACAAAGTAGAAGATGAAAGCTTAATTATGGATATTTTAGTGCCTTTAGATGATATGAAAATTGTTATAGGTAAAAATGGTAAAAATGCCACAAGTATTAGAACCCTAATTTTAGCATATGCTTATATAAATAAATTAGGGAAAATAAAAATAAACTTTGATTCTTTTTAAAGCATGAAGTAAAACTCATGTTTTTTTAATAGTATTAATTACAAGCCTTCTTGCATAAATTAAACAGAGATAGTATACTTTTATTAGATGTAGGTGAAGTATATGCAAAAAAGAATCATAAGTGCTATTTTCATGATACTACTTGTAGTTCCCATCATTTATGCCGGTAAAAAAGTTTTTTCCATTGCCGTAGGACTACTAGCCGTTTTATCATTAAAAGAATTAATTGATTTAAAAAATAGTCATCATAAAATTCCAAGTGGTTTAATCTTATACAGTGTTTTAATGTTGGTTATCTTAGTTTTTTATGAATATCAAGGACATGCTTTTTCCTATGGTATAAGTCAAAGATTATTAATCCTAATGCTTATTGGTTATTTATTACCAACGCTTATTGTAAATAAAGAAAATACTTATTTAACTAGTGATGCTATGTATTTATTTGGCAGTGTCATATTCTTAGGCATAACTTTTAATTCCTTAATTTTAATTAGGAAAAGTAGTTTATTAGTCTTAATTTATCTTATTTTAATTCCCATTATAACGGATACATTTGCTTATTTAATCGGCTCTTTAATAGGTAAGAAAAAACTGGCTCCCAAAATTAGTCCTCATAAAACTATTGAGGGTTTTATAGGAGGCTTATTATGTGCAACTATCATTGGTGGTATTTACTACTATTTTACAATTTCGAGTAAGAATTTTTATGTTCCATTTTTCATGAGCTTAATTCTTAGTTTATTTGGGCAAATAGGGGATTTAATTTTTAGTAAAATTAAAAGAGAAAATGATATTAAAGACTTTTCTAATTTAATCCCTGGTCATGGTGGAGTCTTAGATCGGATAGATAGTTTTATTATTGTTTTACTAGTTTATATAATTATGATAAAATTTATATGAGGAGGAATAAAAAATGTGGATACTTAGTTTATTATTATTTATATTAATTTTAGGAATTATAATTCTTGTTCATGAATTTGGTCACTTTATTTGGGCTAAAAAATCAGGAGTTTTCATTTATGAATTTTCAATTGGTATGGGACCGGTTATTTTTTCTCATAAAGGAAAAGATAATATTAACTATAATATTAGAGCTTTACCAATTGGTGGTTTTGTACAAATGGCAGGCGAAGTTTATGAAGATGATCAAGAAATACCTAAAGAAAAATTTTTATGTAATCGCCCTTGGTATCAACGCTTAGGAATATTATCAGCAGGGGTTATAAATAATTTTTTGCTAGCATTAGTTTTATTATTTTTCTTAGCTTTAATATGGGGCAGTAACAATACAACTAATCAAGTATTAAAAGTTGAAGAAAATTCAGCAGCCATGAAAGCCGGAATCAAAGATAAAGATGAAATCGTTGCTATTAATAACCATAAGGTAAGTAATTGGGATGTTGGTCAAATATACTTATATTACAAAGTTGTTAATAATACTTATACTTTTGATGTTATTCATGAAAATGGACAAAAAGAAACTATCGAAATTGTTCCTGACATTGTCAAAGACGAAAAAGGAAATGAACGCAATGTCTTTGGTATTCAAATGAATGTCAACGAAGAAAAAGGCTTCTTCGCCAGTATAAAATATGCTTTTGTCAAATTTAAAAATGTTATTCATAGCATGGCTATTACTGTAAAAGGTTTAATTACAGGTAAATTATCAATTAATAATTTATCTGGTCCAGTAGGTATTTATGAAGTAATAGACTCATCACTACAATATGGTATCATGCAAATCATATATATTACAGCCTTTTTATGTATCAATGTTGGCTTCATCAATATATTACCATTCCCAGCTTTTGATGGAGGACATATCATGTTTATGATAATTGAAAAAATAAAGGGTAGTCCGGTAAATCTTAAATTTGAAAATATTTGCAATTTAGTCGGTATGGCTTTATTAATGCTTCTAATGGTATACATAACTATCAAAGATATTCTTGTTTTATTTTAAAGAATATCTTTTTTTTTTAAAATAATAATGATATAATTTTCACATGTTCTAGTAGCTCAGTTGGATAGAGCGTTGGCCTCCGAAGCCAAAGGTCATGGGTTCAACTCCCTTCTAGAACACCATAAAAAATAATGATTGAAGGAATATATATGGATACATCTGAAATTACTAAATTATTTAATGATGACAAAACAATTTACATCTTTGATGTTGATGGTGTTTTAGCAAGCATTGAATATGGTAAATATAATCACTATAAAATAACAGAAGATGATAAATGGGCTAAATATGTTTTAGAAAATGATGTGTATAAAAACGTTAAACCCTTAAGTATTATGCAAAAATTTTTACAAACCAAAAATAAAGACCAAGTATATGTTGCAACAAGAGTAATGAATGAAGAAGAAACCAACCAAAAAAAAGCATTTTTATCAAAATATTATCAAATAAATCCTCAACATGTTTATGGAATTACTAAAAATGCTGAAAAATTAACTGTTATTAAAAATATTCAGAAAAATTACCCGCAATTAGAAAATTATCAATTTGTTATGATTGATGATACAGTAGAGATTTTAGATTATATTGAAAATAATTCTTCTTATTCCACTGTTCATATTAGTAGTTTTTTAAAGTAAAAACTATTGATAAAAAAAAATAAATATGATATTATTAATTTGCTTCAAGAAATATGGCGAGATAGCTCAGCTGGCTAGAGCGATCGGTTCATACCCGATAGGTCGGGGGTTCGATCCCCTCTCTCGCTACCAAAATGATTATTACTAGATTTATACATCTAGTTTTTATTTCATAAAAAATAAGATAATAGGAGAGTAAAATGCTTAAAATATTAAAAATGATAATTCCTCTTATATGTCTATTAGGAATTATATATATTATTTTCATGAAAAATAAATACCAAAATGATAAAACATCTTTATCAAAAGAAAACATCATAAAATATTTTCAAGATAATAATATTACTAATTTAGATAGGGGAGTAAAAGCCAAAGATTTACCCAAAGAAATAATTAAAAATCCCTATTTATTAATGATGATTCAAGATAAAACAATAATATTTAAAAAAAGTAAATATTATTTAAACCCTAAAAAATAGGAAAAAAATTAAGTTAAAACCGTTGACGGGGGGGGGGTATTATATAATATAATAAAAGAAGATACGGGAGGTCTTCTTTTATTTATGAAATTAAGTCAATATAAAGAAAAAAAGAAAAGTAAAAAAATAATAATTGTTGCTGTGGCCATCATCTTTTTAATAGGTGGAATGATATTAGAAAAAACTTTTGCCAATTTTAAAGTGCAAAAATCATTCAAAGTGATGGAGGGAAACTTTATCTATGAAGGAAGTGGCGATGTAATGTTTGCCTTTTATAAAGATAATCAAGAAGTTACTAGTATTCCTACATTAGAAGAAGGTTATGTATATGAGAAAAGTGAATGTAATAATAAAGCTTCCATTGAATGGAATAGTGGAAAATGGGCTCCTTTAGTGACAAATTTAACAACGAGTAGAACTAAGTGTGATATATATTTTAAAAAAGGTAGTGGAAGTGGCTTATATAATGCCCTAGCAGATTTAGTAGAAAAAAAAGAGGGTCAATTAATTTATGACGATACAGCTGATAAAAATTTGCGATTTGTAGGAGCAGACCCAGACAATTATGTAAACTTTAATAATGATTTTTATGAAGAAGATGTATATAGAGGTTATAAATATAGTTATAAAAGTAGCGATTATATGGATTTTAAAACAGCAGAAGAATGTAAATCTTCATCTTATAAAAATTATTGTGAAAAAATTCATTCAGCTGGTGACTCTATGTGGCGAATAATTGGAGTAATGAATAACATCGAAGATGAAAGTGGTAATACAGGAAGTCACCTAAAAATAATAAGGGATAGTATAGGAGAATATAGTTGGGATTCATCAGCAAGCAGTGTAAATAGTGGTTTGGGAGTAAATGAATGGAGTGAAGCTGATATACAGGAAGTTTTAAATGAAAACTTTTATCAAAAAAAAGCAGGAGGCACATGTTATAGCGATTCTGGTAACCAAACAAAACCATGTCCTGATTGGGGAAATATTGGTTTAAATGATAATTCAAAGGCTATGGTAAGTAAGGTAAAGTGGAACACAGGAACGATACAATCACAAAATGATATTGACTTAATGACACCAAGTTATATGTATGAAGCAGAGAGAAGTAAAAATACAGGTAAAATATGTAACTATAGCAATATTTGTAATGATAATGTTACAAGAACACCCAGTTGGCCAGGATATATTGGTTTAAGCTGTCCTTCAGATTATGGTTATGCAGTAGGTGGAGAACAAAGACAAACTTGTTTGAACGAGACTATGCTTAATTGGAGTGATAGTAATCATAATACAATCTGTGTTTTAAATGATTGGTTGTCTGCAAATCATAATGAAAGTACTATTATTCCTTACCCTTATTATGCAGATGTTACTAGAGTGTTTTATTTTTCTAATCGTGTCCATACAACAAGTACTTATGATGTCTCTGAAATAAGGCCAACACTATATTTAAATTCTAATGTTAAAATAGAACAAGATTTATCATCTAATTATGGTACTAAAACTAATCCTTATCGTTTAACGACCTAAATAATAAAAAATAGGCCTTATTTACAAGGCTAAATAATAATGTTAGAATAATACACCAAGGAGTGTTTTGATTTCCGAGATGTCTGCCTCAAATTTATTTAAGCATAATTAAATAGAAGCGAGGTGATACCAATGAATAAAAGAGTTTTTGTTATTAAAAAACTTAAATATTTATGTATTATA
>CANQPR010000031.1 GCA_947625715.1 uncultured Bacilli bacterium | reverse complement strand
TCCATCTTATAGCTTAAGAAAATCTTAGGCTTTTTGTTTGACTTTTTTAAAATGATAATCTATACTACAAGAAAAGTTGGTGATATTATGTTAAGTTTATTTATTGATACACATAGTCCTTATTTAATTCTTGCTTTAATGGAACAAGATAAATTATTAAATTATAAAGAAATTAAAGAAAAATTAGATTCTAGTACCATTTGTATGCCAACTTTAATAAATTTACTTAAAGAGTCTAATCGTCAAATAAAAGATGTTAAAAAAATAATCGTGGTAAATGGACCAGGTTCTTTTACAGGGGAAAGATTAGGTGTTACAATTGCTAAAACTCTTGCTTATACTCTAAATATTCCAATTACTACCATGACAAGTTTAGAAACATACTTAAGTAGTATAAAAATAACTTCTCCCATCTATTTAGCCTTAGAAGAAAAAAATGGTTATTTTCTTGCCCAATTTAATGAAAAAAAAGAATGTATTTCTGATTATTTTTATTTAAATAAAGAAGAATATAACCAATTTAAGCAAGATAAAAATATCGAATTAGTAAAACGTTATGATATATTACAAGCAATAAAATTTGGTAGTCAAAAAAAAGCAATTAATTGCCACTTAGTAAAGCCTTTATATGTTAAAAAGATTGAGGTTGAAAAATGATTAGAGAAGCTAGTAATCAAGATGTAAAACAAATAATTGAAGTTGGAGAAACTTTTCAAGCTAATTTTTCTCGTATTTATAATTTAAAAAATTTATTAAAAGAACCATATTTTCATATTTTAGTTTATGAAGAAAAAAAGCAAATTAAAGGTATTTTAATATATACTAATTTATATGAAGTGGTTGATATATTAGATATAATTGTTTTAAAAGAATATCGTAAACAAAAGATTGCCACTAATTTAATGGATTATTTAATCACGTCTTTAAATACTTTTGATAAAGTATATTTAGAAGTAAGTACCGATAATTTAATTGCAATAAAGTTATATCAAAAATTTGGCTTTAAAGTTATTGATACTCGAAAAGAATACTATGATACAACAGATGCGTATGTAATGGAAAGGATAATAAAATGAAAGATGTTTATATATTAGCTATTGAAACTTCATGTGACGAGACAAGTATGGCTATTGTAAAAAATGGTCGTGAAGTAAAAGCCCTAACTATCTTAACACAGATGGATACGCATGCTACTTATGGTGGGGTGGTTCCAGAAATTGCCAGTCGAATGCATGCTGAAAATATTACTATTGTTTTAGATGAAACCTTAAAAAAAAGTCAACTTAAAATTGATGATATAGATGCCATAGCTGTAACTTATGCCCCTGGTTTACTAGGTTCTTTATTAGTTGGGGTTGAATGCGCCAAAGTCCTAGCTTATGTGTATAATAAACCCTTAATTGCCGTTAATCACACTATTGGTCATATTTATGCTAATAACATTGAAAATCAAATTGTTTATCCATCTTTAGCTTTAATTGTAAGTGGAGGCCATACCGATTTGGTTATTTTAAAAAGTGAAAGAGAAATACAACTATTAGGAAGTACTATTGATGATTCAATTGGTGAAGTTTTTGATAAAGTAGCTAGATTACTTAAAATGAAATATCCTGGAGGTCCCAATATTGAAAAAAAAGCCTTATTAGGAAAATCTAGTTATAAACTACCTAAACCTATGAATAATGATTCTTATAATTTCTCTTATAGTGGTTTAAAAAGTTACATTACTAATTTAATTCATAATGAACAACAAAAAAATCATCAAATTAATGTTGAAGATTTATCAGCTTCATTTCAAGAAGTAGCTGTAGATGAATTAACAAGAAAAGTAAGACTAGCCTTAAAAAATACCAATATTAAAAATATGGTTTTAGCTGGTGGGGTCTCAGCCAATAAATATTTACGAAATGAAATTGCTAAAGTATGCGAAGAATTAAAAGTCAATTTTCATGTTCCTAATATTTTATATTGCACTGATAACGCCGCCATGATAGGGTGTGCAGCATATCCTTTATATAAAGCCCAAATATTTGCTGATTTTAATTTAAATGCTAAAAGTAATGAAAGTATAATTAGAAATTAAAACTATGCTAAATAGTTTTTTTTATATTAAAAAAAGACATTAACTGTCTTCTTCTATTACGGGATTACCAGGAATATTTTCATCTGTATTGGAATTAGAATTATCAGTAGTTGCATCATCACTACCTACGACGTCTGTATTAGGGGTGGTATTATTTGGAATACTTGGTGTTGAAGGTGTTTGGGTTTCTTCTTCATCATTGTCATTATTATTATTGTTTGTGGAATTATTATTGTTATTACTACTACTGCTGCTATTATTATTAGTGCTACTATTATTAGAATTAGAAGAACTAGAGTTATCATCATCTTTATCCGTTTTTTCTTCATCATCATTATCGTTTTTATTATCTGTAGTACTATCAAGTGATTTATCCACTTTATTAACATAAATAGTAAATCCAGAAATATTTTTTACCATTGTTCCTGCTGATACACTTTGTCTTAAAATAATACCATCCATTTGATTTGAATCATTTAAATATTCAATATTTAAAGTTAAATTATTGTTATTTGCAAAACTCTTAGCACTACTAACACTATCACCAACAAAGTTAGGCATAAAGCTTAATTTTGAACCAGTATAAATACCTTTGCCAATTACTTCACTAGTTCGTTCATAATCACTAGTATAATCATAACTTACGGTTTTAATAGTTTCAACTTTAGCTAATTCTAAGTTTTCTTTCATTGCTTTTGTTATTGCATCTAAACTACCTTCATAATAACCTAAAGCACTTACTTCATAACCACCTAAATTAACATTCAAATTATAATAAGTTAAATATGTTTTAGTAATAGTAATAAAATCTCCACCACTTAAAACAGAACCTAACATATTTTTAATAGTTTGATAGAATGATAATATTTGGGTTGTTTTCATATTAGTAGCAATGTGTTTACTAATGGTATCTAAATATTTTTCAAAATCACTAAAGCTTGCGGTTGTAATTAATTTTTTAGCCATAGCTTCAATTACTTGTTGTTGATGACGATTTCGGTCAATATCGCTTTCTAAATAACCATGACGATTTCTTGCATAGGCTAGGGCTTGTTCACCATTTAAATGTTGCATTCCTGTATCCATACAAATTAAATGTTCCCCAAATCTTCTTAAAGAATCTTGTTCACATAATCTACCACCATAAGATTCTATATAATAATCATAAGTAGGTGGTTCAACAAATACATCAATTCCATCCATCGCATCAACTAAATCAACTACAGCTTTAAAATCAACTTTAACAAAATAATCAATATCAATATCGGTTAATTGTTCAATTGTATTAACTACACAACTAGTACCGCCATATGCAGCAGCATTAACTTTATTATAACGATTATTATTACAACTAATTGGCACATACATATCTCTTGGAATACTAAAGACTGTAGCGTTTAATGTTTTTGGATTAAAAGTTATCAACATTAAAGTATCACCATTAAAAGCAGCATTAGGATCAAGTTCTTCAGTGTTTTCTGAGTCAACTCCTAAAACTAAAACGGTAAAAGGTTCAGTTAAATTTTTGGTAGTTGTCATATCACTTTCTTCGGTTTTCATTTCCTTAGAATAACTTTTTACAACTTCTGTTTCATTCACAATATTTTGATATTTTTCATCATTACCTAACAAAATTGGATAATCTTTTGAAATAAATATGGCATCAACTTCATCAGAATAAAGAGCGGCTACTAAAATATTTAAATCATCATAATATTCAATTTTATTTTTTATATTTTCTTTTTCAATCATTTCTTTTGGTAAAATATAATTTTCGCGATTAGTTTCATTATTTACCATACCTATTACATCATCACTAGAAAAGGTATGATTCTTTTTCGTTAATAAAACTGTTTTATAAGTACTAGTATCTTTATTATTACTAAAATTATCAATAACATTATAAATACGATTTATATAATAACTAGATACCCCAAAACAAATAGCAAATAATAAAGCAAATATCGTTAAAGGTATAAAAACCTTTTTCTTTCTTTCTATGGTTGTTGTTAGACCAATAATTAAATAAATAAGACCATAAATAGCAAATAAAATTAACAACAATATTCTTATAAAAGTTTCAATTCCTTGTAATTTTAAAATACTATAACAAAAAAAACCATAACTAATAAAATAAAGTAGAAGTGTTAAAAAGTAAAAAAATTTCATTCCTTTACTTGCGTTTTTTAATTTTTTCAGTAATACTTTCATTATCTTTTTTTCCGCCTTTCATTCTTCTAGATTAAAAATATTATATAATAAAATCAAAAAATACTCAATCATTGATAGTTTATTTACACGAAAAAAATTGTCGAAACTTTAAATTTCCTTGTATCTTTGGTATAATTAATCTGATTAGGAGGCAAATTATGAAGAAAATTGTTACGTATTTTTTCTTGGTATCTTATTTAATGATTTCAATATTTAGTAATTTACCAATTGCCCATGCCTCAACAACCGCCTATATAACCGGAAATGAAGTAAGATTCCGTTCAATGGCTAATACAAGTAATAGTTCTAAAATCTATGCTTTTTTATATAAGGGTACGGTTGTAACATTAAATAATACAAATAAAATTAAAGGTGATGGATGTAGCGATGGCTGGTATAGTGTTAATTACAATAAAATGAATGGTTATATTTGTAGTAGTTATGTAAGTTTAAATAAAACAGTTGAATCTACTACGGATTACTTACCATGGACAAGCCCTAAAAAAGCTATTTATGGGGGAGCTCATTTTATTGCGTATGAATATATCGCTCAAGGTCAAAATACAAGTTACTTGAAAAAATTTAATGTTAATCCTAATAGTGGATATAGTCTATATAATCATCAATATATGGCTAATTTAGCGGCTCCAATGAACGAAGCAGCTACTTCATATCGTAGTTATCGCGATAATAACTTGCTTTCATTACCTCTTTCTTTTACTATTCCTATTTTTAATAATATGCCCAATAAAACATCACATCCTGTAACTGGTGAAGAAAAAGGTGGAACAAGTAAAATAACTGACCCATTGTTTGAAAAAAAATTAGAAGAACAAGGTTTTCCAGAAACATATCGTGTTTGGTTAAGAGAAATTCATAAAACATATCCTAATTGGACATTTTATTCTCTTAAAACTGGTATTGATTTTAATACTGCTGTTGAAGAAGAAAAATGGGTATGTTCAGTTAATAAAGGAAGTTGTCCAAAATGTGTTGATTCATCAAATATTAATACCGAAGGTAATTGGTATGTTGCTAATAGTCAAACAACGGCTTACTTCTTGGACCCAAGAAACTTCTTAATGGCTGATAGTATCTTAATGTTTGAAGATTTAGGGTACAATAGTAATTATAATGAAAATGTTGTTCAAAGTGTTTTAAATGGAACTTTTATGAGTGGTAATGATGCAATTGATAATATTCCTTATAAAACAATCTTTAGTGATGCTGGTAAAACTAACAATGTTAGTCCTGTTTATTTAGCATCTTTAGCTAAACAAGAAGTTGGTAGTCAAATTGGATTGGTTACAAGTGGTGAACGTTTTACATACAAAGGTAATACATATGAAGGATTTTATAATTTCTTTAACATTGGTGCTTATTCGTCAGAAGAAAATCCGGCTAAAGCTGGCTTAGTTTATGCTTCATCTGGGGCAAGCAAAAATGCTCAAGGCGTCTATTCTGGAAGTGTAACACCATCAAAACCTGCTTCAAGTACAAATCCAAGTACCCAAACTAATCAAAATTCAAGTAATCAAAGTACTCAAACAAACCAAAATACTCAAAGCAATCAAACAGTTACAGCAGCTACTTATTTAAGTAAAATGAAATTAAATCGTAAAGGTAATTATGTAACTAACGTTTCAGTTGGTCAAACGGTTAAAGATTTAAAAGCTATTGTTGGTGAAGATGTCATATTTAAAAATGCTCAAGGTAACACACTTGGTAATTCGGAAATTTTAAAAACAGGTGATACAATGACTTTTAAATCAAAAGAAGTTCTTAAAGTTGTTGTTTATGGTGATTTAAACGGTGATGGTCAAATTAATTCCGGTGATTTATTAAAAATGCGTTTAGCACTTCTAAATAAAGTTACGTTATCAGATGCTTTTGATGAAGCAAGTCATGTTCAAACAATAAGTGGCAAAATTAATTCTGGTGATTTACTTCGTCTACGATTACATTTACTAGGTAAAAAATATATAAATCAAGCCTAAGGAGGTCCAAAATGAAAAAAAGTTTATTAATAGTCGGATTATTTTTAGCAAGTATTGAAGTTGCAAATGCAGCTTCAGTTTCTGTTTCGGCAAATACTGCTTATCCAACTTCAGGTGGAAAAGTAACCTTTTATGTAAATATCAATGGTGCTGCTTGGCAATTATCAGGAAGTGGAAGTGGTGCGACTAGCAATTGTTATTTAGGGGAAGATGGCGTTGGTGATTCTGGAAACGGTAATAATATCAACAAAAGTATACCTGTAACATGTTCTTGCACTGGTGTGGGTCAAATAAATTTTGCCGTCAGTGGTAACGTAACTGATGCTAATGGAAAAACCGAAAATGTATCCGCAAGGAAAGTTGTTGCCGTTCAAGCTCCAAGACAAAAAGATTCAAATAACAATTTATCATCACTAAGTGTTGAAGGCTATAAAATATCACCTGAATTTAATGCTGATACCTTAGAATACACCGTAGATGTTCCTTCAACCGTCAACAATATTAAAATTAATGCCTCCCTAGCTAGTAACTATGCTTCATTAGAAGGAAATGGCGAAAAAGAAGTCAATGAAGGAGCTAACTTATTTGAAATAAAAGTAACAAGTGAAACAGGTATTGAAAAAATATACAAATTAACAGTCAATGTTAAAGATGAAAATCCCATTAATATCAAAATTAATAATGAATCATATACAATTATAAAAAATGCTAAAAATTTAACTAAACCAGAAACCTTTGAAGAAACAACTGTCAAAATTAATGATATTACAATTCCTGCCTTTTACAATGAATTAACAAAATTAACTTTAATAGGTGTAAAAGATACAGAAGGAAAAACATTCTTAGTTATATATAAAGAAGGCCAAACTGATTATGAAATATATAATGAAACCAAATCAAATCAAATGGTCTTATTCATAAGAAAAATACCTGATGAAAAAGAAGGATATACAAAAAGTAAAATTAAAATAAATGAAATTGAATATGAATGTTTAAAAATAAGTGAAAACTCTGAATTTGCTATAATATATGCAACAAATTTATTAACTGGAAAAGATGAATACTACATATATGATAGTGTAGAAGGAAGCTACATTAGATATAATGATGAACAAATAAAACCTTTACAAGAAGAAATAAACAAATATAAAAGTGTTGTAACAAGTTTAATAATTGCCTTAGGAGCCTCTATTTTCTTCTTAATGTTAGCAATCATTATTAGACCTCATAACAAAAAGAAAAAAGTCAAAGAAAGTTTACAAAAAGCTAAAGAACAAGTAGAACAAAAAAACATTATAAAAGAAGAAAATAAAGAAGAAGAAAAAATAAAAGAAGAAACAAAAATTTCTCTTAATGAAACCTTAGAAAAAGAAAAGAAAAAGAAAAAAGAACCTGAAAAAAAGATTGATAATCTTGATGAAACCATGTATAATATTTTCGAAAATGAAAAGAAAAGCAAAAAAAGAAAGAAAAAGGGGCTATAGAGAAGGGAAAATATTATTGTGAAAAAAGAGCCAAATTATCAAAAAATAATTAATGGTTGTTCATATATCAAAGAACAATTAAAAAATGAATTACCAAGTGAAGAATACCAAATGGTCATTCCTCATATAGATAATTTAGAACATCGCCTTAAAGTATCTGAGTATTATCGCTTTGATGGCAATGTTGTTATGAAAGAAATAAAGGTAAAACAGTTATTAGCGTCCTTAGGTGTTTGTTTAACATATTTTGGTATATCAGCCTTATTATTTAAATTTAACCGTAATGCTAATTTAATTATTAAAGTTTTATCTGATTTTCTAGCTATTGATTTTGCAGTTTGTGGCTTTCTAGCGCCTTTTACAACAATTTTGTATGATAAAGAAAAGAAAAATAGTTTAGAAATTTCTCAATTAGAACAAGAAGAAGCCATTGCTGAATTTAAAGAAAATATCAAAGATATTAATCCTGAGGCTAAACAATTAATCCTTAAATATTTACCATAATTAAAAACATGTTAGTAGGCATGTTTTTTTAAATTTAGCTAATAGTCTTGTTTTTTTTCTTCATATTACGATATAATAAGAAAAAGAAATGGAGGACTTTATGAATTTAGGTATAAATGGCGCAAACATTATGTTTATTCTCTTGACAACTTTTTTATCAAGTATTGTCTTAGTTCCTATAATGCGAAAAATTGCTTATCATATTAATTCCTTAGACTATCCAGGAAAACATCACATAAATAAAGAACCCGTACCAACAATAGGGGGATTAGCCGTCTTTTTTTCCTTTATCATTGGTTATTTAATTTTTGCTAGAAGTTCGGTTGAAATGTTACCCATTTTAGTCGCGTGTTTTATTATTTTATATGTTGGTTTTATTGATGATATTAAACCTATCTCGGCCAAATATCAGTTTATTGGTCAAGTAATTGCTTGTTTAATTGTTATAATTTTTGGTAACATTACCATTGATAAATTAACTTTTCTAGGCCTTCATTTAGCTTTTCCTAGTCCCATCAAAGAATTAATAACCCTCATATTTATGGTAGGTATTATAAATGCCATTGACTTATCCGATGGCTTAGATGGTTTATGCTCTGGCATTAGTTGTATTTATTTTATAACTATTACGATGATAGCCATTTTACTAGGAAGCATTGGTGGTATTGATACAACTATTTCTTTACTTATGATTGGTAGTCTTTTAGGTTTTTTAGTATACAATTTTCCACCTGCCAAAATTTATTTAGGTGATAGTGGCAGTAACTTTGTTGGTTTAATGATTGCCATTACCGCAGTACTAGGTTTTAAACTTGCTACATTTACATCTCTTTTAATTCCTCTTGCCATTTTAGCAACCCCTATCATTGATGTATTATTTTCTATTATTAGAAGAAGTTTACAACGCAAAAACCCTTTTACGCATCCTGACAAAAGTCATTTACACCATCAACTATTAAAAATGAAATTTTCTAAAGTCTCTTCTTTAATAATTATATACATCATTAATTTACTATTTTCTGGGGTTTCCGTTTTATATGCGATTGGTAAAGTAAACTATGCTATAATTTTATATATTAGTTTAATGATTCTCTTTTTATTCATTGTATTAAAAACCGATATTTTATTTCCTAAAAGAAAGGTGCCTACTAATGAAAAAAAATCTAAGTAAATTAAAAGCCAAAATTTCTTTTCCAACTTTAGCACATCTCTTTCTTTTTTTACCTATAATAGATTTTATAACATCATATTTTACTTGGCAAAATATAAACATATGGGTAGGTTCGGTTATTAAAGGCCTATTATTTTTAGGAGCCCTTATATATACTTTAAAAAATAAAAAATCAAAATTGATGCCACTTATATTAATTTTTTATTTTCTTTTAATAATCATTGTTAGTTTAACTTTTAATTATTCAATTATCGAATGGACTACATTACTTCTTAAAATATTTTTATTACCTGTGCTTTTAATGTTTTTTAATATATACAATGATAAATCAATAAACAAAACGTTTTTAGTAAAAATATTTTATATTTATTTATTATTATTAATTGTTCCTAAAATCTTTGGTCTTGGTCATAATATAAGCGAAATATATCCCAATAAAGATGCTTATCTATCATTTTTTTACTCTGGTAATGAATTATCAGCAACTCTCCTTTGTCTTTTACCAGTTGTCCTATCATATATATTAAAACATCATAATTATTTTATTAAAATCCTTTTTTTAGCCCTTATTATTATTTCCTTTGCCCTTTTAAAAACCAAAACCTTAATCTTAGGCTTTATTTTAAGTTTAATATATCTTCTTTTTGTCAACCAAAAAAAATTATTAAAAAAGAAAATAATTATCTTTCCAACCTTAATAATATGTTGTTTAATGAGTGTAACTTTATGGAAAAATTTTGATGTAGCTTTAAAATTTTATAATATTAATCAAATAAACGAAGTATTTAGTATGGATTTTGTAAACCATGTGTTGTTAAGTGATCGCTTGACATATCTAAATAATGTTAACCTTGAATATCAAAACAGTAATCTTACCACTAAATTACTGGGATTAGGTAATTTAAGTAAACATAATATCAAAGATGTGGAAATTGACATATTTGATATCTTTTACTCCATAGGAATAGTAGGGATAATCGTTTATTTAATTATAATGTTTTCTTCTTTAAGAACCATGAAGTTAAAAGGAGTATATAGATTTGGTTTTTATTTAACATTATTAATATCTTGTTTATCAGGACATGTCTTAACAAGTGCCATGGCAAGTATTTGGCTTGCAACATTATCGCTAGCTAATAAAAATATAGAGGATAAAAAAAACGTATTAATGGTTTCTAATATGTTTCCATCTAAAAAAAGTAAACATTATGGAGCCTTCGTTAAAAACATGGCTTTTCAATTAGAACAATTAGGTTGTAAAGTAGATTTATCATATATGACTAAACATCAAAATTTTATTGCTAAACTAGGTGCTTATATTTTCTTTTATACCAAAACATTCATAAAATCGACTTTCAATTCTTATGACTTTATCTGTGTTCATTACATAAGCCATTCCACATGGCCTGTTATGTTTGCCTATTCTTGGAGTCCTAAAACTAAATTAATCTTATTTGCGCATGGAAATGATGTTGTAAAAGATTATGCTTATGAACAAAAAAATATTAACCGCAGTAAAAAATATCTTAAATATGCTGATTTAGTAATGTGTCCATCGCACTATTTCCAAAAAATAATTAATAAAGAATACAAATATCCTCTTAATAAAATAATTGTCTATCCTTCGGGAGGTGTTGATTTAACTATTTTTAAAGAAATGAATAAAAAAGAAGCTAAAGAAAAATTAGGTTTAGATATTTTCACCACTTACATTGGAATGGTAAGTCGTATTGAAAAAAATAAAGGCTATGATACTTTACTAGAAGCTTTATACATCTTAAAAGAAGAAAAATGGTTTTCTAAAACTAAAGTAATCATAATCGGTAGTGGCGAAGAACAAAAAAGATTAAAAAGTCTCATTATGATATATGGCTTAGAAGATTATATAATTCAAAAAGAATTTGTTTATCAAAAAGACTTAGTAACTTATTATAATGCCTTTGATTTACTAATCTTTCCTACTAAAAGAAGAAGTGAATCACTAGGCCTTGTCGGACTAGAAGCCATGGCTGTTAAAACATTTGTAATTGGCTGTGACATATATGGACCAAGTGAATATTTAAAAGATGGTTATAACAGTTTAACATACCAAGATATAAAAACCGGCAAAGAACTAGCCAAAAAAATTAATGCTTATTTTAAATTAAAAAATAAAGATGAAATAATCAATAATGCTTATGAAACAGTAAAAAATTTCAGTGCCAAAAACACTCAAAAAATATTAATGAAAGTATTTGAGGTTGAAAAATGAAAACAGGAATAGTTATTTTAAATTATAATGATTTAGAAAATACTAAAAACATGCTTAATCAAATTAAAGATTATGAATGTTTAAATAAAATTGTTGTTGTAGATAACGCTAGTAAAGATGATTCATATAATGAATTAAAAAAATATGAATCAAAAAAAATTATTATTTTAGAAGCCAAAAAAAATAAAGGCTATGCCGCTGGAAATAATATCGGTTTAAAATATTTACAAAAAAATACCAATTGTGAACTAGCAATTATTTCAAATCCCGATGTTAAAGTATTAGAAAGTGTTATCAAAATATTAATTGATGATATGAAAAAAAATCCGGATATTGCTTTTTTAGGACCTAAAGTATTAGAATCTGGTAAAATTATAAAAGGCATGAAAATACCTAGTTTTACTAATGAATTACTATCAAATATTCCTTTACTTCATCGTTTAGCAACCAATCAGTTGCGTTATAAAAATGAATATTATCAATCACCTTTAACAGAGGTTGAAGTAGTACATGGGTGCTTTTTTATCGGACGATTAAGTTGTTTTAAAAAAATTAAATATTTTGATGAAAACACATTTTTATACTATGAAGAAAATATTTTAAGTAAAAAAGCGCAAGAAAAAAATTTAAAAATATATATTGATACAACTGTTGCAATTAATCATGAACTATCAAAAAGTGTTGATAAGTCATTAAACAAAGTCAAAAAATATATTCGTCTAAAAGAAAGTCAACGTTATTTTGAACAACAATATCAATCTCTTAATCCTATTAAAATGTTTATGTTAAAATTAACTTATTATATAGGATTAATATATAATTATTTAACTTTTTGGATATAGAAGGTGAAACATGAATAAAAATATCATAATCGTTGGAGCAAGGGGATTTAGGTATAATTATGGTGGTTGGGAAACTTTTGTTACCAACTTAGTATTAAATTATAAAGATAAGAAAACTAAATTTTATATACCTGATTTAATTACTGATAAAAAGAAAGATAAACAAATTCTTATCAAAAATGATGTAATATGTCCACAATTGTATGTAAAAAATTTAGGGTTTATAACCATGTTTACTTTTACTATTAAATCTATCAGATATTTTAAAAAATACATTAAAAAAGAACATTTAGAAAATACAATCCTATATATTTTAGGATGTAAAGTAGGACCATTATTATTATTTTGGAAATATATCTTTCACCGAATGGGCGTAAAAATAATAATCAATCCTGATGGTTTAGAATGGAAAAGAGATAAATGGTCTTGGTGGATAAAACAATGTTTTAAAATAAGTGAAAGAACCAGTATTAAAGCAAGTGATTATTGTGTTTGTGATTCCCTAGCTATTTTAGATTACGTTAATAACACTTATCAAAAATATCATACCCCATCACATTATATAGCGTATGGTGCTTATTTAAATACTATCAAATTAAATAAAGAAGCCAAAGATTTATTTAAAACCTATAATATAAAACCTCAAAACTATTATTTAATAGTAGGAAGATTTATTCCCGAAAATAATTATGAAACAATTATATCAGAATTTATGAAAACTAAAATCAAAAAAGATTTAGTAATAATATGTAATTTACAACATGATAAATTTTATGAACATTTAAAAGAAAAAACTAAATTTTTAGACGATAAAAGAATTAAATTTATAGGTTCTGTTTATAATCAAGATACTTTAAAAGCCATTAGAAAAGAAGCTTTTGCTTATATTCATGGTCATTCAGCAGGTGGAACAAATCCTTCTTTATTAGAAGCTTTAAGTCAAACAAAAGTAAATATTTTATTTGATGTTCCTTATAATAAAGAAGTAGGTTTAGATACATGTTTTTATTTTAATAAAGAAAATAATAATTTAAAAAATATTTTATTGAGAGTAGAAAAATTAACATTAAGTGAACAAGATGAATGTCATCGTCTAGCTAAAGAAAGAATAAAAAATCAATATACTTGGGATTTAATAGTAGATGAATATGATAAATTATTT
>CANQPR010000030.1 GCA_947625715.1 uncultured Bacilli bacterium | reverse complement strand
GAGTGGTATTTGGATGATTTATCAACAAATATAAAGAAATCATTAAAGAATAAAAGAGAAGATGGTCTATTTATGGGGAGTTTTGCTCCTTATGGTTATGAAAGAAACGCTGATGATTGTCACAAATTAGTCGTTGATTCTGTTGCTAGTGAAGTCGTGAAAACAATATTTAAAATGTATGCGAGTGGGTTTGGGTATCATAAAATTTGTGAGTATCTTAATGACAATAATATTCCACCTCGCAGTGTTTATAAAAGACAAAAAGGGAGCAAGTTTGTATGTTCTAATTGTAATTATAAGACAGTTAAATGGAATCCTGATACTATCGCTCAAATGTTAAAAAACGAAGTTTATATTGGTAATTTAGTTCAAGGAAAAACAACTTCTATGGGATATAAAGTCCATAAGTTTAAGAAGGTAGATGAAAGAGATTGGTGTAGGATAAAAAATGCGCATGAGAGAATTATTGATGATGATACTTGGAATAAAGTACAAAGAATATTAGGTACCCATCAAAAGCCGATTAAAACAGGAGAAATACACTACTTAACTAGAAAAGTTTATTGTAGTTGTTGTAGCAAAGTATTTATGAGAAATGTATATCATGTTAAGTCGGAAGTTACAGGTAAAAGAGCATACTTACAGTGTAAGGCTGCAAAGAAGCATCATACTTGCGATAATAACAAGGCAATTAGAATGGATGAGTTAGAAAAAATTATAATTGATGCTATTAATGATTTACTAGATAATTACTATGATAAAAATAATTTGCAAGAACTCTATAATAAAAGAAAAGAACAATATCCAGATAATTATGAAACAATAAAAATTTTAGAGAAAGAAAAGCATAACCTTGATAAAAAAATAAAAGATAACAAAGTCTTTTATAAGAGTCTTTATGAAGATAAAGTAAAAGGAATTATTACAGAAAATATGTTTGGTATGATGTCAGCAGATTATTTAAGAGAAATTGAAGATATGACGAAACGAATAGAAACAGTAGATAATGAAATTAAAAGTTTAAAAGTAGTTAAAAAGATACAAAAACCTGATGAAATATTAAAAAAATATAAGCATATTGATAAATTAAATAGAGTGATAATAGATGAGTTTATTGATAAGATTTATGTTGGATGTTATAATAAAGAAACAAAAACAAGAGACATAGAAATAGAATGGAATATTGAATTTTAAGAAATAATGATATTTTTGGACTTTTCCTATATTTAAAAAAAGAGTACAATTAATATACAAAGTCAGGAGGTTAAACATGAATCAAATTAAAGAGTATAATAAAACAATTTTTGAAAATATAAAGCACATTAATGAATATGGTAATGAATATTGGCTTGCTAGAGAACTAATGCAAGCACTTGAATATTCAAAATGGAATAATTTTGTAGGTGTTATTGATAAAGCAAAAAATGCTTGCAAGTTAAGTAATAATAATATTGATGATCATTTTGCCGACGTCGGCAAAACGATAAAGATGCCTAAAGGTGCTACAAAAACAATTGATGATTATGAACTATCAAGATATGCTTGTTATTTGATTGCTCAAAACGGAGATTCTAGAAAAGAAAGTATAGCACTAGCTCAAACCTATTTTGCAATTCAAACAAGAAAACAAGAAATATCTGAATTAGAATATAGTAAATTATCTGAAGATGAAAAGAGATTTTATCAGAGAAAATTGACTAAAAAAGGTAATTATTCATTAAATCAAGCAGCAAAAAATGCTGGTGTTAAAAATTTTGATAGATTTCATAATTTTGGCTATAGAGGTTTATATAATGGTGAAACCGCAGATGATATAGCGAAAAGAAAAGGACTAAGATATAGAGAAGATATTTTGGATAATATGGGTAGTGAAGAACTCGCTGCAAATTTATTTCGTATTACCCAAACAGAATCAAAATTAAAAAGAGAAAATATTAAAACCGAAAGTGATGCAAATAAGGCACATTATACTATTGGAAAAAATATTAGAGAAGTTATTGAAAAAAATGGTGGCACAATGCCTGAAAATTTACCTACACCTAAAAAAAGTCTTAAAGAGTTAGAAAAAGAAAAAAGGAAACAAGAAAAGATTGAAATGAAATAAATTTGGGTTTATCCGATTCCTCGACATGGAGGTGTAGATCCAGGGACAGTATTTAATAATATATATGAAAAAGATATAAATTTGAAAATAAGTAAATATTTAAAAGAAGCATTAAGTGATAAAGGGGCTTTGGTTATAATGACTAGAGATGGTGATTATGATCTTGGAACTCCAAAAGCAACATATAGAAAAAAAAGCGATTTTGATCATCGTATTAAAGTTATCAATCAAAGTCATGCTGATTATTATGTATCAATACATCTTAATTATTTAGAAGATTTTAGTTACTATGGAGCCCAAGTTTTTTATAATGATAAATTAAAGGAAAATAAAGATATAGCAGAAAGTGTTCAAAAATATTTAAATGAAAAATTAGCCACAAATCGAAGTGAAAAAAAATTATCGAATTCAATTTACATGTATTCTAAATTAGATATAAAAGGAGTATTAGTGGAATGTGGTTTTTTATCAAATAAAAAAGAAAGAGAAAAACTCTTAGATGATAATTATTTAAAAAATCTAGCTATGTATTTAACAGAAGCCTTTGAAAAAATAATTAATACTTAAAATATTGCATTTCATCATGAATATTGACATCTCTTCCTGTTCTATAAGAATTATTACCAAGAGCCTCTAAAAGAGTTTCTATAGAAATTAAATTAGCAAAATAATCATTTGTAAGTTTAATCCAAGACTCTACTTTATCTAATGCTTCATTATATAATTGATAAAAAGATGCATGAGAAGATATTTTTTTGGAAGTTGGATTATACCATATATTATTTTCTTCATTTAAAACAGAATAATCTAAAGTTGGTAGATAAAAACTTAAATATTCATACATTTTCGCAGTTTTAAAATGGTCAATGATATGATAAATTTTCTTTTTAATGCCTGTGTGATCAGTAACAAAATATTTGATAATAAAATGGCCAGTTAGATAACTTTTTTCATAAATATGACCTATATTATCAATTTGAAAAGTTTTTTTATAGACCTCGTTTAAAGCATCTTTCAAAGTCTTAGAAAATTTAACTTTAGGTAAAAGAGTATTTGCTAGGGATGCATCTTTTAAATCTTGATTAGTTTTTTCTTTATATAAAAGAGCATCAATCATTACTTCCATTTTTTCGTGACCACCGCGATATTTAGAATTTTTTGATGATAAACCTGAGGTGTATATAATATAAGGGTGAACTATGGAGTCTAAAGCATAGTGGCAATAGCTTCCATAAAGATAGGCAAGTAACTGTTTATTATGTTGGTTATGAGTCTTGGTAAGATAATTAATAATATTTTTAAAATATAAGTTAGTATTAGTATTTTGAGCAATGTTACCTAAGTTTCTTATAGTATGACCTTTAAATGGTATAAAAAAGTGATAATAAAATAAATTATCAAAACTTTGAGCAAAAATATAAAAAGTCTTTAAATCAAAATTTTTAGGAATATTACGATTTAATAAATCTTTAGCAAATAAATGATGAGTAACAATTGATGGCATTTTTAGACCTCCTCATATTTATTATAATAAAAAATAATAGTAATTTCACATTTTTTTCACAACTTTATAACAAAAAAAACATGAAGTTAAGGTACAATCGTCATGTACTTTGTGATATAATTACTTAAAGAATAAGAGGTGAATTAGTGACTAAAACATTTAAAACCTTAGATGAACAAGTAAATATCCTCCAAAGTAAAGGATTATATATACCTGATGTATCATATGCAAAAGAAATTCTTTTGCGAGAAAATTATTTTTTCTTAAGTGGGTACAGATTATTATTTATGGAAGATTTAGTAACTAAAAAATTTATTAAAGGGACTACTTTTGATGAATTATATTCTTTATTTCACTTTGATAGACACATAAGAAATATTATTTTTAAAAATTTATTAATCGTTGAAAATAATATAAAAAGCATTATGGCATATAATTTATCAAAGCAGTATGGATATCGAGAAAAAGAATATTTGGCTGCTAAAAATTTTACGAGTGATAAAAGAAAAAAAAGACAAGTAGAAGATTTACTTCGAAAAATGAAAAGACAAATTCGAATTAATGGTGGTCAACATGAAGCAACTGTTCATTATATTCAAAATTATGGATACATTCCTTTGTGGATAGTAGTGAAAATATTATCCTTTGGAATAGTTGGTGAATTATACCAAATATTAAAAAGTGATGATCAAAAAGCCATTGCCCATGATTTTAAAATCAGTGTAGAAGATTTGTTAATTTACTTACCTATCCTAGCTAATTTTCGCAATTTATGTGCTCATGAAGATATATTATATAATCATCGTGCACAGCGCGATATAAATGATACCAAATACCATCAGTTATTACAAATTCCTAAATTAGAAGATGATTACATTTATGGAAAAAATGATTTATTTGCATTAGTAATAATTTTAAAACAAATGTTAAGAGGAAACGACTTTTTTCTAATGATTAATGAAATAAAATATGAAGTGAAAGTTTTAAATGATTGTTTAAAAACAATATCAGTGCAAAAAGTTTTAGACAAAATGGGATTTCCATTAAATTATGAAAGGATAGTGAATTTATAATGGAACAACAAAGAAATAAAAATGAAGGTAAGTATTGGTTAATTGCTATTGTAATGTTTTTTTTAGGGGCAGGAGGATTATATATTTTGATGTATTATTTTCCAGAACCATTTGTGAAAACAGTTAGTGAACAAGTCGAAACAAGAAATGTAACAATTAATGATAGTGGTATTAGTGAAGCTGTTGATAAAATATATGATGCAGTGGTAGTTGTAAAAACATATAGAAGAAGTCAGCTTTATGCAACAGGAACAGGTTTTGCTTATAAAAAAGATGGTAATGTAGCTTATATACTAACTAATAATCATGTTATTGAAGAGGGTGATTCAATTTTTGTTGAATTTAGTAATGGCAAATTAATTGAAACTAAAGTAGCAGGAAAAGATGTTTATTCTGATATTGCCGTTTTATCTGTCAATAGTAGTGATGTTAGTAAATTGGCTGAAATTGGTAGTAGTGAAGAAGCTAAAGTAGGTGATACAGTATTTACAGTAGGAGCACCTTTAGATGCTGATGCTTATTCTGGAACAGTTACAAGAGGTATTGTTTCTGGTAAAAACCGATTGGTTGGTGTATCATTAAGTAATTCTAGTCGAGATGATATGATGATGAGTGTTTTACAAACCGATGCAGCAATTAATTCAGGAAATTCTGGAGGACCACTTGTTAATGCTAATGGTCAAGTAATTGGTATAACTTCTTTAAAACTAGCAAGTACTGGTGTTGAAGGAATGGGATTTGCTATTCCAATTGAAACGGCAATGAATTTTGCTTCAAAAATGGAAAAAGGCGAGACTATAAAAAGACCTAAATTAGGAATTTCAATGTTAGATTTATCAGATGCCGTAATGAAATATTATCCAAAATTTAATAATTTATCAACAACCGATGGTGTTTATGTAGAAGATGTTTCAGCTAGTAGTGTGGCAGAAGCAGGTGGTATGAAAAAAGGTGATATTATTACTGAACTTGCTGGTAAAGAAGTAAATAGTATTGCTACTTTAAGATATTTATTGTTTAACCAAAATGTAGGGGATACAATTAAAATTAAAGTAATAAGAGATAATGAGACTAAGGAATTGGAATTACATTTAACAGATAGTTTATAATAATAAAAAGTAAAAATGAAATAAAAGAGTAAATTATCGTTTAGATTATTGATGAAAGATTCGTTAATAGTCTTTTTATTTTGGGTAAAATTCTTAATAGAAAGTGTAAAAAAAACCACTAGTTTTAGTGGCATTATTTTATTGATTTAAGTATTCAACAAGAGCATTTTTAATAGCTTTAGCATAATTATCACTGTTATTTATAAGGCTTTTTAAATCTTCTTCATTATTAATATAACCTAATTCTAATAAGTATGGTTCAGTAGTAACATTAGCATCATAATAAGGATTTTTAGGATAATCTTCGTAGCGACCATCGTTAGTGGAATTAGTTATAATTCCACCTAATTCTCTAATATTGTAATAATATATCATTTGGGTTGTTTTATTGCTTGGTTGTATTTCATCATCATCGATTTCTTCTTGACTGAAGTAACGTTGATAGATACCTTTCTCGGTACAATATGTTTCTTTTGGAGATATGGTTGCAAAAGCTTCACTAGTTATATGATTGATTAAAATATTAGCAAAGTTAAAATCAATATTATCGGCTACATAAACTTCTAAGCCTTTGAGATAATCTACTTCATATTCAAATGAGTTATGATGAATAGCAAAGTTAAATTTAGATTTGGTTTCATTAGCAAGAGTTGCACTACCATTTTTTGAATATATTTCAACATAGGAATCATCATTTCTTGTCATAGCAACTTTATAACCTTGTTCTTCTAAATATTCTTTTAATTTTAATGATACTTTTAAATTTAAATCAGCTTCTGTATATTCTTTATTATTTAATTTACCAATTGCGCCTACATCCGAACCACCATGACCAGGATCTATCGTAATATCATAAACATCATCTGGTAATTTTTGTTCTTCAATATTAACTTTTAGAGTTGGACAATTTTCATATGTATTCCAATTAAAGGAAATTTTATTATTTTTTCCATCTTTAGTTAAAGTGTAATATTCCATATCATTAAAAGATTTTTGATATTTATCAGAATAAGTTTTATTTTCAACAGAATAATATTTTACATAACTTTTTTGATTATCATGATAAATACCTTTTAACATTAAATAATAAGTACCTAAAGGTAGTTTTTCTAAATTAATACCAGTATTATTTAATTTACTAGTAGAAAAATTTAAAACATTATCAGATATTTCTTCTTCGTATGGTAAGGAAATATCGGTTTTTCCATCTGTTAAAATTAACTTTATATCCGTTACATTTTCAGGAATTTCAAAAGTTCCTTTAAAATTTAAATGAATACCATATATAGCTTCATAAGTGATTTTAGCATAGACGGATGTATCAATGGTTTCTAAAAAATGTTTTTTCTTATTAAATAATAATTTATAACCGATAAAAACAATATTAGCAATAATAATTGTTAAAATAATGGGAACAAAAATTTTTAAAAATTTTTCTCTTTTTTTTCTTTCCATAATTTGAAACCTACCTTTATATATGGTATTATAACAAAAGAGAAGAAAAAAAACAATTTTAAAGAAGGTGATTTTTTGACTGATTTGTTTTCGTATTTAAAATATTATGGCAATAGTGATTTTAAAGAAATAAGTTTTAATGATATGGATAGTTTAATTTTAACCCAATTAGTTTATGCAAAATTTTTAAATATGGCACCTAGTAAGCCAAAAGAAAGTATAAAACTAAGATTTCTTTGCGAAAAATTTTTAGAAAAATATAGTGAGAAAGATTTTAAAAAAGAAGATTATTTGTTTCCTAATTCGTATCGTTTGGTTGTAGCTTTAAAAGATGCCACGAGATTTAGCGATGCTTTAATTTATCATTATATTGAACAAAGGGATAATACAACTCAATTTGGAGCTTTGACTGTGCGTTTTTCTAATGGAATTTGTTTTGTCGCGTTTGAGGGAACGGATAGTAGTATTGCTGGTTGGAGAGAAGATTTAGAATTAATGTATAAGTATCCGACAATAAGTCAAGAAAAAGGATTAGAGTATTTAAAAAAGACAATTAAATTATTAGACCAAAAAATATATATAGGGGGACATTCTAAGGGGGGAAATATAGCTATGTATGCTTATATGAAAGCACCTTTAAGAATAAAAAGAAGAATTATCAATGTTTATAATTTTGATGGACCTGGTTTTTTAGATGATGTTATTAAAAGTGATGAATACATCAGTATGCAAAATAAATTAAGAATGTTTGTTCCAGAACAAAGTGTTGTGGGAATGATTTTAGGACATCAAAATTATACCGTTATAAAAAGTCATGGAATAGGAATTTTACAACATGATGCTTATACTTGGTGTTGTTTTGGAGGCAAATTACAAACAGGTAGTTTATCGAAAAAAAGCAGGGAATTAGAAGAAAAATTAAAAGCTTATTTATTACAAATGAAAGAACAAGAAAAAAAAGATTTTGTTTCATTATTATCGAAAATATGTGAAGATTTAAACATTAATAATGTTATGCAATTTAAAAATGTTAATATAAGTACAGTTATAAACATTATTAAAGAAATAAAAAATATGCCAAGTGAAATGCGCAGAAGATATATAGAGGTTTTAAAGTTGTTAATATTAGGTTGAAAAATGTTATAATAAATAAGGTGGGTGATATATTGAAAAAAAGTTTAAGTGAAATGGAAATAAGAACTAGATATATAACACCAGCTTTAATTAAATCGGGGTGGGATTATAATGATATTCATGAAGAAAAAAACTTTACCGATGGAAAAATAATTGATGAAGGAAAAGGTAAATATAAACGTTCAAAAAAGATGAGAGTTGATTATCTTTTAACTTATAATTCTAATTATATGGCAGTTATTGAAGCTAAAGATAATAATCATGAGGTTGGTTTTGGAATGCAACAAGCTATTGAATATGCTAAAAAATTAGATGTATTATTTGCCTATTCTTCTAATGGTGATGGTTTTATTGAAAAAAATATGATAACTAAAGAAGAAGTATATATTCCTTTAGATAAATTTCCTTCACCAAAAGTGTTATGGCAAAGATATTTAAAAATATGGAATTTGAATCAAACTGAAGAATTAATTGTTAAAGAAGCCCTTTATCCTTCAAAACATAAAATCCGTTATTATCAACAAATTGCAATTACAAGAACCTTAAAAGCAATTGTTAAGGGACAAAATAGAATATTGTTAGTAATGGCAACAGGAACCGGTAAAACTTTTACGGCTTTTCAAATTATATATAAGTTATGGAAATCTAAATATAAAAAAAGAATTTTATTTTTAGCAGATCGTAATATTTTAATTGATCAAACAATGATTAATGATTTTGCACCTTTTAAAGATGTAATGACAAAAATAAATGGGAAATATGATCCAGCTTATCAAATTTATTTAGGATTATATCAACAACTTAAAAATGCTAATAATAAAACAAATTTATATGAAGAATTTCCAAGAGATTTTTTTGATTTAATTGTTATTGATGAGTGTCATAGAGGTAGTGCCCTAGATGATTGTTCGTGGCGAGAGATATTAGATTATTTTGATAGTGCAACTAAAATTGGCTTGACAGCTACTCCTAAAAATGAAGAAAATATCAATACCTATAAATATTTTGGTGAACCTGTATATACCTATACTTTAAAACAAGGAATCTTAGATGGTTTTCTAGCGCCTTATAATGTAATAAGAATAATTTTAGATAAAGATTTAATGGGAGTAAAAAAGGATGATGAGACTTATTATGATGGTAGGTTAATTAATAAAGAAATAGTTTTACCTCAAAGAGATCAATTAGTATCAAAAATTGTTACTAATTATTTAAAAGATACTAAAAGAAGAATGGATAAAACAATTTTCTTTTGTGTTGATGAAGAACATGCTGAAAGAATGCGAAGATGTTTAATAAATGACAATTTAGATATGGTCAAAAAAGATGATCGTTATGTAATGCGAATAACTAGTAGTGATGAAATTGGTAAAAAACAAATTGATAATTTTTTAAATCCAAGGAAAAAATATCCGACGTTAGTTACAACATCAAAATTGTTATCAACGGGAGTTAATAGCGTTTGTTGTAAACTCATTGTTATTGATACAAATATAAATAGTATGGTAGATTTTAAACAAATCATTGGTCGGGGAACAAGAATTAGTGAAGAATTTGATAAAACAACTTTTACTATTATTGATTTTACAGGGGCAACTAATTTATTTGCCGATCCAAATTTTGATGGTGAAAGAGAAGTTAGAAAAGTTGTAATTAAAAAGAATAATACAGATAAGCAAAATTATAAAATAAATGTTTTAGATAATGAAGTAAGACAAGTAAAAAAGAGAATGAAAAAAGTCAAAGTAATTTTGCCTAATGAAGAAGTAAAAGAAATATATAGTCAAGAAAAATTACTTGATTTAGATGGTAATATAATTGAGGAAAGTTTTAATAAATATGTCCAAAAAGTAATTTTAGAAAATTATCCTACTTTTGAAGATTTTCAAACATATTTTCAAAAAGATGAGTTAAAAACCAAAGTTATTGAACAATTAGAAAAGAAAAATATTTATGAAGGTATTTTAAATGACCAATATAATGAAGAATATGATATTTATGATTTAATTAGCAATATTGTTTATAATAAAAAGATGCTTACTAAAAATATGCGGGCTAAAAAAGTTAAAAAGAGTGATATTTGGTTAAAATATGATGCCAATGTTTTAGAAATAAGAGATTTTTTATTAGAACAATATATAGATTATGGACTTAAAGTTATATTAGATTTAAATGTTTTGAAGGTGCCCTTTTTAATGGATAAATATGGGACAATAAATGAAATTATGACTAATGTTTTTAGGGGAATAGAAAATTATCAGCAATTTTTAAAAGAGATTATTATAAAACTTTATGAGGATGTGAAATAATGGCAATAAATATAAAAAACTTACGAAATCAAATGCGAAAAGATGATGGAATAAATGGAGATGCCCAACGGTTAGAGCAAACAGTTTGGATGTTATTTATGAAATTATTTGATGTTAAAGAAGATGAATGGGAATTAAATGCAACCTTTAATAATGAAAAATATGTTTCTATAATTCCTAGCGCTTATCGTTGGAAAAATTGGGCATTAGACGACACTGGTTTAACTGGGGATGAATTAATTGAGTTCGTGGAAAAGATGTTTAAAGATTTAAAAGCTATGGAAGTAAAAAATGCCAAAGCTCAGCTTGTGCATGATGTTTTTGCTGATACGCACAATTACATGAAAAGTGGTACGATTTTAAGGCAATGTATTAATGAAATTAATAAATCAGATTTTAACTTGCAAAGTGATCGTCATGAATTTAATATAATATATGAAAAAATGTTAGCAGAATTACAAAGTGCAGGTGATGCAGGGGAATTTTATACTCCTAGACCTGTAACTGAATTTGTTGTGGAAATGGTTAATCCAAAGATAAAAGAAAGAGTATTAGATTTTGCCTGTGGTACAGGGGGTTTTTTAGTTAGTACGATAGAACATTATAAAAAAACGGGACAGATTAAAAGTGCTCTAGATTTAAAATTGATTGAAAAAAATGTATGTGGTATAGAAAAAAAGCAATTACCTTATGCCCTTTGTATGACAAATATGCTTTTACATGATATTGAAGTGCCTAATATAGAACATCGTAATTCTTTTACGGGGCAAGTGTCTGGTTTTAGCGATGATGATCAAGTAGAAGTTATTGTTATAAATCCTCCTTACGGGGGAATTGAAGAAGATGGAATTGAAAGTAATTTTGCTAAGGAGTATAAAACTAGAGAAACAGCCGATTTAGCAATGGCTTTGTTAATAGAAAAATTATCTAATAAAGGTCGAGCTGGAGTTGTACTACCGGATAGTATTTTATTTGGGGATGGAGTAAAAAAAACAATAAAAAAACATTTATTAACAGAATTTAACTTACATACAATTGTTAAATTACCAGAAGGTGTTTTTGCACCTTATACACCAATTACAACTAATTTGCTTTTTTTTGAAAAAAATGATAAAGGGACAAAAGATATTTGGTTTTACGAATTAGAATTACCAGTAGGTATGCAAAGATTTACAAAAACAAATTCCATTAAAAGTTACCATTTTGATGGCGTAAGAGCTTGGTGGAATAACCGGGTAGTTAGCGAATGCGCTTTTAAAGTTAGTGTTAAAGATTTATTAAATTATAATTTGAATATCAAAAATCCTAATAAAAAGAAAGTTGAACTAGATTATACGATTGAACAAATTGTTGATAATATGAAAAAAATAGTAGATGATAATAAAAAAACATTAATAAAATTAGAGGAATTATTAAATGATAAATAATGAATTGTTGAAAGAAAAAATTTTAAATAAAGCCATTACGGGGAAATTAGTTAAAAATGATCCTTTATTAGAACCAGTATTTGCTGCTAATTTTTTTAAAGGACCATTTGAAGTACCTTTAAATTGGCGTTTTGCACCATTAGATGAATGTGCTTCTTTTTTCGTGGGAAGAACTCCTTCTACAAAAGAAGATGAATATTGGCAAAATGACATAGATTTTGTTTCTATTTCAGATATGGTTCATCGAGAATATATAAAAAGTACCAAACGAAAAATAAGTAAAAAAGCTTTGCAAAAAGTTTTTGCAGGTCAAGTTGTTTTAAAAAATACTCTTTTGATGAGCTTTAAATTAACTATTGGTAGATTATCTATTACAAGTAAAAAATGTGTACATAATGAAGCTATTATTTCTCTTTATCCTAAAGAATTTGTTGATCAAAAATATTTAATGAATGCTCTTGACGCGATTGATTTGGAAGTTAATATTAAAAGTGCTATTAAAGGGAAAACATTAAATTCTAAGTCATTATCAATGATACCAATTGCCTTACCACCTTATAAAGAACAAATAAAAATAGCTTTAAAATTAGAAAAAATATTTTCATTGATTAAAAAAAAGGAAGAGAACGATAAAAAATTAAAAGAATTAAAAAAATTATTACAAGAAAAAATATTAGATGAAGCGATACATGCTAAGTTAGTGGCTAATAATAAGGAAGAAAAGGGAATAAAGATTCGTGGTTTAAAAGATACAAATTTATTTACAATTCCTAAAAATTGGAAGTGGGTCTATTTAGAAGATATTATAACTTATCAAAATGGTTATAATTATAAATCAGAAAAATTAAAAAAAGATGGAAAAGGATATCCGGTTATAAAGAGTACAAATATTGCCAAAAAGAAAGTTATTGTTGATTATAAAACTGATTATGTTGAAAAACCTACGGAAAAAATGTTAGATTCAAAAATAAAAAAAGGAGATATTTTAATGATATTATCTAGTCAATCGGCTAATATTGAACCTCTTGGTGTTTCAGCGTTATATACTAAAGATGAAATAGCTTTATTAAATCAAAGGGTTTTAAAAATTACAGTTAGTGAGTCAGATGTTGATAAGTACTATTTATTATATTGTATTAATTCTAATTGGTTTCATAATATTTTGGCAAATAAGGCTTCTGGTTTAGCGCAAGCAAATTTAAAACTTAATCATGTTTTGAAAATGAAAGTGCCACTTCCACCTTATGAAGAACAAATAAGAATAGTGAATAAAATTGAAAAATTAATGACGTTAATTGATAATTTAGAGTAATTGGAGATGATAATGTGTTTTTAATAACAGGAGATATGCATCGTATTTTTGATCGTTTATTACAAATTTCTAATAAAGAAGTAAAAATGCTTATTATTTTGGGAGATGTATGTATTAATTATTTTTTGAATGAAGAGGATGTTAATTTAAAAAAATATTTGAATAGTTTGAATATTAAATTGTTTTGTGTTCAAGGTAATCACGAAGAAAGGCCGGAAAATATTGCTAGCTATAAAGAAACTATGATGTTTAAAGGTCATGTTTTTATTGAAGAGGACTATCCTAATTTAATCTTTGCTAAAAATGGGGAACTTTATGATATAGATAATAAAAAAGTTTTAGTTATTGGCGGAGCTTTTTCGGTTGATAAAGACTCTAGAATATTAAATAATCAACAATGGTTTAAAAATGAACAACTAAGTGAAGAGGAAAAAAAATATATTTTAACTACTTATAGTAATAAACATGTGGATGTTATTTTGTCTCATACTTGTCCTTTAAAATATGAACCTGTGGAAATGTTTAAAGAAGGACTAGATCAAAAGAAGATTGATAAAAGTATGGAAAAATTTTTAGATGAAGTAGAAAAAAATGTTGATTATGATAAGTGGTATTGTGG
>CANQPR010000029.1 GCA_947625715.1 uncultured Bacilli bacterium | reverse complement strand
CTTTTGATTTTAAAAAAGAATATAAAGAATATTATATGCCTAAAAACAAACCTAGCATTGTTAAGATACCAAAAATGAATTATATTGCAGTAAGAGGAACAGGAAATCCGAATGAAGAAAATAGCGATTATCAAAACACCATAGGTTTACTATATGGAGTGGCATATACAATAAAGATGAGTTATAAAGGAATTCATAAAATAGATGGATTCTTTGAATATGTTGTTCCACCACTTGAAGGTTTTTGGTGGCAAGATGGTATGAATGGAACTATTGATTATAATAATAAAAATGCTATGCACTTTATATCAATTATTAGATTACCAGACTTTGTAACAAAAGCAGACTTTGATTGGGCGATTGAAGAAGCAACTAAAAAGAAAAACCAAGATTTTTCAAGAGTTGAATTTTTAACTTATGACGAGGGATTATGTGTTCAATGTATGCATTTAGGTTCTTATGATGATGAACCTACGACAGTTAATTTAATGCACGAATATATGAAAGAAAATGGATATGATTTAGATATAACTGATACAAGATACCATCACGAAATATATTTAAGTGATCCAAGAAAATGTGATGTAAGTAAATTAAAGACAGTAATCAGACATCCTATAAAGAAAATAAATTAAATTACAATTTGTGTGAGTAAGATTATCAAAAATTGATAGTCTTTTTTGTTGTTAAAAAAATTAAGGAGGAATTAAAATAGAAAATAATGATAAAGTAGCATTAAAATCAGGATATTATTTTATGATTTTTAACAAAAATGATATTCCTTTTTTTAATGAATTAGAAAAAACAAATCGAGTTATTCGCAAAGATAATATCGAATATAATCTTTACTCTGCTCCAACTTGGGAGGTAGCACAAAAAGTTGATGCACTAATGGGTAATGATGATTTAGGATTTGACATAGATGATTATGCTATTGATAAAGATGTTAAAATATAAGGAGGAATAAATATAGAATTTATAAAAGATAAAAGTTTAATGGTTAGCGAAGAATTCTTTAAATTACTAGAAAAAAAATTACATAATGTTTCAGATAATATAAGTGGATATTATAAAGTGTTTAATAATTGTAGAGAGCAAGGCTTGATGCTTGAGTTAAACGATGATTATGAAAGTGAATTATTAATTTGGGCTTGTGAAAATCGCAATAGTGATGACATTATGGTTATTATAGCCGACAAATCATGTTGTAATAATAATTGTATGTTTGATGATAAAGCATGGCAATCAGCTAAATATTTCAATGTGGGTGATTATAAGTCAGCAGTAAATTATACTTACAATGTTATAAAAAAACAATTTAATAAAAATTTTCTTGAAGAATATACTACTAAATTTAAAATGCATAAATGTCTTAATGATTTACAGCATATTGCTATTGATTCAAGCGATTTAGAATATGAAGATTACTACGATTTAGCAACATTCGAGGATGTTGATCGATTATATTTTTGTGATCTCATTATTTCTAATGGTAAATTAGGATTAAGATATTCAAAATATAAAGATCAATATCATGATGAGTTTGATAATCTTACTTTTGAGGAGTGGAATCCTGATTTAACTAGTAGCACTACTTTAATGTTAGGTATGCAAGAAAGACTTAAAAATTTCATAGATAGTGAGATAGATTATGAAATTGATATGAGTATAAATATATAGGAGGTATTAAAATAGAAAATTATTATAATTTAAAGAAAAAATTTGATGATGACTTTGATAATGAATTTAAAAAAATTGGTGTCTTTTGGGCATTTAATAAAGAGCAATTTGATGAAAATAAAACCCATAAAAACGCACCTGATTCTGACTACATTTCAGCAGGTGCTGGTGCATATATTCATAAATCCAATAAAAATAAATATATTAACTTTTTTAAAAAAACTCTGCCTAAATTAAAACAAGATTTTACTAGTAAAATAAAAATTGAAGATTTAATAGAAGATGAGTTAAATAATCACGAATGTTATTATACTGATGATTATCAAAATGTTATAGATATAGTCAAATCTTATTACCCTAACTTATCAGATGACACTATATTTAACAAAGTAAAAGATGTCTACAATAATAACAAAAATATAAATATTTAAGGAGGAATATTAATAATACAAGATCAAATAAAACAAATTGCAGAAATAAGTTTTAAAGCAAAGAATTTAAAGGATGAAAAGGAAAAAGAAAAATTGGATAATGAAGTTAAAAATATTTTAACTAATTTAAAAAAACAAGCTATTGATAGTTTTAAAGATGAGTCTGATATTAAAAGATTTTTAGATAACATTATTAACTTTAATAATTATTCATTTAATAATCAATGCTTAATTTGGTTACAAAATCCTAATGCTAAATATGTAGCATCTTTTAGGACATTTTCAAAAATGGGCTATAAAGTAAAAAAAGATGAAACAGGTATGAAAATATTAATTCCATCATTTTTAAGGTTTGCTAAAATTAATAAAGATGATGGAACATTTGAAATAAAACCACTCTTTATGTTAAATGAAGAAGAACTAAAAAAATATAAGGATAAAGAAGATAATTCAGTTTCATTTTATAAAGAAAAAGTAACTAATTTTGGTGTTGGTACTGTCTTTGATGCAAGTCAAACAGATATGCCTTTGGAAGTTATTGAGGAAGAATTAAATCCTGTTTTAGAAGATCCATCTGCTGATGGTGTTGCTGATACTTTTATTAAAGCCATATATAAAGATGGATTTAAGGTTAAATATGAAGATTTAAATGATGGATCTAAAGGTTATTGTGATATGAAAAATAATACCATAGTTATTAAAAAAGGATTAAGCAACTTAATGCGTTTAAAAGTTATTGTTCACGAATATGCTCATGGTCTTGCTCATCAACATTTAAAAAATAATAATAAAGAATATCAGGAACATAGAAATCAGTATGAGACTGAGGCTGAATCTATTGCCTATGTTGTTTCAAAATATCTAGGATTAGATACAAGAGATTATTCACAAATGTATCTTTATTCTTGGAGTAAAGAAAAAGATTTTCAAGAAATAGAAGATTCTTTCAATACCATAGTTAATTATTCAAAAAAGATAATTAATAACTATAATAAAATGTATGAGGAAAATCTTGGATTATGGGCTGATGAATATAAGGCATTAAAAGTATGAAAATAACTAAATTAAAATGGAAATGGATTAAATTTTGGGGACATCGTTATTTAATGATATCCCCTTTAAATTTAAAAGAACAATATATGATTTATCATCACAGAATTTTTAAAATTAGTGATTGGGATAAATATTTTAAGGAGGATTTGAAATAGAAAATAAAATTTTTATAAATAATATTGTGGAATATTTAAATTTAATGAATGAAGATTTAGATATTACAAAATTAGCAAAATTGTATACTCATTTGTATAATCCAAAAATTGATGTAGAATTTACAGATGTTGAAGTTCAAAAATTTAATGAGTGTGTTCGTGAAAAAGATATTGCATCAATTGAAAATCTTTTTGAAATTAAATCGACTCTTAATAAAGAAGTTTTAAAAGATATTATAAATGGTAAAACCGATGATTTATGGCAGTTTATTATGGATCATGCTTACGATAAATGGAAAGATAATAATATGAGCCGAGAAGAATTTTTAAATCAATTAACTGACTATGAAAAAATTGCAGTTAAGTTTGGTAATTTTAATTATCAGGTAGAAAATGGAGGCTTATCTCAATGGGATGACAATGGATATAGTGATGATCTTGATTCATTGTATGATTTTATAAATGATAGCAGTTATAGTAAAAAAGGTAAGTTTTTAGAAATTCTTGATAATTTTTCTAATGTTAAATCTGCTATTGAAGAATTAGATGATTATAGTGATTGGTATGAAGAAGATCGAGCAACAAGATTAAATTCATTAAATTACTCTGATAAAGATTATTATAATATTAAAGATAGTTGGATTGATTATTTTAATGATTATTTAATAAATAATATTCCTGATGATTATGTAAAAGAAATATTAAGTATAAGTGAGGATATAAAAATATGATAGTATGGAATGAAAAAGTTAAAAAAAGTGAAGATGTTATTAAATCTGTAATTAATGAGTTATATAAAGTTCAAATTAATATTGATGGTGTTGCAGAAAATTTTAATAATGGTAAAGAGCAAGGCTCTGTTTTAAAATTATATGATAAATATAATCCTTTAATTGATTTATGTCTTTGGGTATATTTGCCTAGCAATAGATCTATGAATAATCACATTGAGGTTATTGTTGGTAAGCATATTAATTGTAATGAATTAAATATGTGGGATGGTGCTGATTTAGAAACCTATTCTTTTGAAGATGTAAAAGCTCGTGAGATGCATAAAAAAGCAAGAGATTTTATCATGGAAGTTATAACTAATAATTTAGAGAAAACTCATGATATTCCTAGATTATAATTTGGAGGGGTGATGTATAAATAATAAAAATTTATCGTTGGGAGATTTAATTTTAAATATAGGTAAACTAATTAAAGAATATGAAGATGGCACTATAATAGAAAAAACTGATACTGCTAAAGCTGATGATTTATATAGCATCAATCAGGTTATAGAACTCTATCCATTATTATCTAAACATATAATAACTAATGCAATTAATAATGGGGATTTAAAAGTAACTTGGGTTGGTAATAAGAGATATTTTAATTTAAGTGACATCGATGATTACTTATCTCAAAAGCAAGAAAAAGTTGTCAATGATGTTCCTGAAAAATTAGATAGTTGGAGGAATAATCGATAGCCAAACTTTTAAATAAAAAAGTAGTAGATCGTTTTTCTATATCTTATAGTGAAGCCAGACGATTAGGGATTACTGATGAAGATTTAAAATATATTACTGAATTAAGTTCTAATGATTTTAGAGTATCTATTCCTGCATTTGATAAAAGAAGAACAAAATTAGTTCATGATTTATTAACTGCTATAAAAACTAAATATGAAATGTTAGAACAAATTGATGCAGATTTAAAAGAAATTAAAGATAAAGAAGAAACTTTAAAAGATGCTAGAGGTAAAGTAACTAAATATGATTTAGTTAGGGATGGTATAGAACTTTATATCAAAGAAAGAAACAAAGATCATGAACGAGAATTTATACAGATATCTACTTATGAAGAAGATGTTTATAATTTTAAAAATAGTAAATATATTTCTGATTATGGAATATTGGATGTTCCAATAAATAATGTAGATGATGACTATGCACAGTCTTTTGTAGATTACTTATGGGATCGCCCTGTAACTAGAGGGAAAAATAAAGGAAAAAGGATTTCTGAAAATACCATTTATAAGCCTTTTTCTTTCGTTCATAAAATATTCAATTATTTTAAAGATGATTTAAAAATTATATCAAGTAATCCATTTGATAGTGTAAAAAGAAAACCCCATGCTGTTGCTGAAGATAAAGAATATTTTACTGAAGAAGAAATGCATTACATTAAAGATAAATTAGAATTTGAAAATATCAGATTTAAAACTTTAATTACATTTATGATGGATATGGGTACTCGTAGAGAGGAAGCTCTTGCTATTAAATGGAGCGATATTAATTGGTATCGTGGTACTATTAGTATTGAAAGAGCTTTTGTTAAATCTAAAATTGATAACAGGTATATTATTAAACCTGTTAAGCGTAAGAAAAGTGAACGAGAAATTATATGTACTAGTTATGTATTAGAATTATTGAAAAACTATAAAACATTTAAAGAGGCTTGTGGCTTTGTTATTAATGATGATGATTTTATCTTTACTGCATGGGATAGTATGGATATCGTAGATCCTGATCGTTATACAAGAGAATTTAAGTTATTTATTCAAAAGATAGGACTTAAAAAAGATGTTCCTTTAAAGAATATGAGAGCGACTAATACATCATTTTATGTTGCTCATGGTAAGAATTTAAAGGCTATTCAAAATCGTATTGGTCATGAAAATATAGAAACGACTTTTACTTATTACGCACAAGCAAACTTTAATGAAGATAAAAAACTTGTTCAGTTATACGAAGAAGAATTTTATAATAAATTAGGTTTATCAATGGCAGATATTTATCGTATAGTTGCTAATCGTTTTAGTGATACAAAAAAACTAATTAGTGTTTTAGAAAAAGTTGGAAATGAATTTATTGATGATTCTAATTATGATATGCAATTAGAAAGGTGTCAAAATTATTTTAAAGATTTATTCCCTATATTTAATAAGATATTAAATATAGATTCGATGCTTGATGATGATGAGATAGATCATATATTTGAGGGATTTCAAGCATTGTATCATACTATAAAAATTGATACATTAGAGCCTAGAATTAAGATTTAAATTTCATTCGTATAAATTAAACCCCTTACATTAGTTTTTTGCATTTTGGTACACAAAAATTGAGGTATTCAAAATTATTGTACCGATTGTGTACCAAATGCTTAAACTGTTGTTGATTTTTTTTAATTATTTTTAATTTTTAGTCAATTAAAAATGATTAAAAGTAATTGACTTAATGCCCTATTTTCTAGTATAATTGGTATGTAGTTGGTAAAAACGGAGGGTGGTCGATTTGCACTCCAAAACCGAATGTCGTGAGTTCAAGTCTTGCTACCCCTGCCAGAGAAAATATCGATTTTCCCTTATTATTCAAGGAAAAATCGTTTTTTTATATTCGATTTTTTTCATAAGATTTAACTTGCTATGATTTTTTGGTTATGGAAGAAAATTGATTATTTTTAGAAAATTTTGGGGCGTCAGTTATTTTTTTTATAATTATTACATATTATCTTCAATATCTTGATAGAACATTTGGCAATATTTAAAAATCAAATTTAATTAACTAATTAAATTTTATCAGGAATTAATTTATCAAAGTATAATATTAATTCTTCTTTTGTATATTTATCTTTATTTTTTATCCAATCAACACCTATGGATACTATACCCCCTATATAAAATTTAGTAATTATATCTAGCGGAATATTAGATTTTACTATATTATTATTTTTTAATCTACTAATTAAATCTCTATTACTAACATCAATTAGAAAATCTATTAAAATTCCATTTTTATCATTTTTTAATATAGAATTATAAGTTGTTCTTTTCTCATCAACATGATTAATTAATATTTTTAAAAGTTCTATAAAGTAATTTTTAGAAATATTTTCTTCTTTATTTTGTTTTAATTCATTTTCTAAATTTTGCTTTAGATTATCAATCATTGCTAATAAAAGGTCATATTTGTCTTCGTAATGGGCATAAAATGTTGAGCGATTAATTAAAGCTACTTCACATATATCAGAAATTTTTATTTTTTCAAAATCCTTTTGTTCCATAAGTGTAATTAAAGCATTAAATAAAACTTTATTAGTTTTAACAACTCTTAAATCAATTTTTTCTTTCATAACATCACCTTTAGACTTATTATATATCATATTGAACAAAAAGCAAATATCAAACAAAAAGTTTTATAAACATACAAGCATATTATTATTTGTGTTGGATAATAAACAGATTTTTATATATTGTTGTGTGCTTAAATTAATATTAGCGATAAACTATAAAGACGGAGGAAAAATATGAGAAAAATAACAGATTTTATTGTGAAAGGACGATATGTCTTTTTAGCCATTTTTATAATAGCAGCAATATTTAGTTTGTATTTATCTAATAAGGTAAACATAAATGATGATATAATGAAATATCTTCCTAAAACGAGCGAAACGAAAATTGGCAAAGATATTATGGATGAGGAATTTGCTAAACAAGATTCTTCGGTACTTAATGTTATGTTTAAAGGCTTGTCAGATAGTGAAAAAATAGATACTTTAAAAAAATTACAAAGTATTGATAATGTAAGCTCTGTTGATTATGAGAATACAGAAGAATATAATAAGGATAACTATACCTTATATGTTTTAAATGTAGATGATTACGATTATTCTATAACTGCTACAAGTGTTTATAATTATGTTAAAGATAATTTTAAAGTCTTTGGAATGAGTGGTTCTATATATGATGAAAATAAACCTATATTACAATTGTGGATTGTAATATTAGCAATAGCTTGCGCAATGATTATTTTAATAATATTAAGTGATTCTTATGTTGAACCATGGCTATACTTAATTTCTATAGGAATAGCAGTATTTATTAATAAAGGCACTAATATTATGTTTGAAAGTGTATCTTCTATAACAAATTCAATTGTTGCTATATTACAACTTGCTTTATCTATGGACTATTCAATTATGTTATCTAACCGATATAAGCAAGAAAAATTAACTCATAGTAATAAAATAGATGCTATGAAAGAAGCTCTATATCATTCTTTTAAAGCTATATCAAGTAGTTCTGTAACAACAATTGTCGGTTTAGTAGCGCTTGTATTTATGAGTTTTACCATTGGTAAAGATTTAGGATTTGTTTTAGCTAAAGGTGTATTATTAAGTTTAATTAGTATTTTTTTCTGCTTGCCAGCTTTACTTTTAATCTTTGATAATTTAATTATTAAAACAAAAAAGAAATCCCCTAAATTTAATTTAACAAGATTAGGAAAATTTATATACAAAACTAGATATGTCCAAAGTGTTTTAATTATTATCTTATTTGTTGGTGCTTATTTTCTAAAAGGAAATATTGAAATACTTTATACAGGTTCAGAACAAGATAAAGTTGCAAAAATTTTTCCCACAACAAATCAAATTGCTATAGTATATAACAACAAATATGAAGAATTAATAGCAAATTATTGTAAAAAACTAGAAAAAGATGAAAACATCGACCAAACATTATGTTATTCGAATACCATTAATGAAAAATTGGCATACAATGAATTAAATAAAAAATTTAAAGATTTAGGTCAAGATACTCAAATCGAAGAATATCTAATAAAACTCATTTATTACAATTATTATAATAAAGATGCTAATAATAAAATGACATTAAATGAATTTGTTTCCTTTATTAAATCAGACATTTATACTAACGATAATTTTAATAATTTGATAAATCAAGATATTAAAAATAATTTAGAAATGCTCGAAAATTTTACATCATCATCTTTAATTAATAAAAAGAGAAGTCCAAAAGAAATTGCTGATATTTTAGGAATGAATAAAGATGATGCCGAAAAAATATTGATTTATTATAATAGTAAGAATGTTGAAACTAAAATGACTATTAAAGATTTTGTTAATTTTATGCTTAATGATGTAGCAAATGACAATGAGTATTCATCAAGTTTAGATGGCGCGACGATTTCAAAATTAAAACAGTTGCAAAAATTTACTGACAAAAATAATATAAATAAGAAGATGGATGCAAGTGAACTTTCTAGTATTTTTGGAATCGATAAAGATTTAATCGCACAATTATTTTTGTTTTATCGAACAACTGTTGGTAGCAATACAAAAATGACTTTAAATGAATTTGCTAATTTTACTTTAAATATGGCTCGTAATGATTCTTATAAAAATATGTTTGATGAAAATACTATTAAATCATTAACGCTTTTAAAAACAATAAGTAATAAACAAAATGTAACTACCGCACTCAATAAGACAGCAATGAAAGCATCTTTAAATAATTTAGGATTAAGTTTGGATGATAATACTTTATCACTTTTGTATATTTATTATACAGGTTCTAATACAGATACAAAATTAACATTGAATACATTTGCAACAATAGCTTTACAAATGGCAAATAACAAAAACTATAAATCTTATTTTAATAAAGATATTTTAAGTCAGTTATTTGTTTTAAAAAATTTAACCTCTGGGGATTCATTACCAAAAGAAGTTTTATATCAAACATTTAATATTAACGAACAAACGCTAGGAAAAGAACTGCTTGAAAAATTAGATAATAATATTACAAAAACAAAAATGACCCCTTTAGAATTTGAAATGATACTTCAAAGTTTAATACAAAATCCTAATTTAGGATTAAGTGAAGAACAAGTAAAGGTGTTAAATAAAAATTTAACAATGGCCCAAAAGCTTATAAATGATAATAAATACCATACACCAACAGAAATTGTTAACATTTTAAATCAAGATAAAACTGTGGTAAGTATGATTTATGGTGGATATGATTCTCAAAATGGTAAATTAAAAGATATATCTGTTAAAGAATTAATTAATTTTCTATATAGTAATAATAAAAATCCTTTATTTGCTGAAAAATTAACCCAAGTAAGTGATTTATTACAACTTGCCCATATAGTCGTTAATAATTTAGATACAACTTATAGTTATGCACAAATAAGTAGTATTACAAATACAGACAAAGGACAACTAGCTAAAATATTTGGAATATATGATTATAATAATAAACCAACAACTCTGACACCTTTAGAGCTTACAAATTTAATATTAAATAATAAAGATAATGAGTTATTAAAGGGTAAAATATCTAATAGAGAGACTAGTGAACTATCTTTAGTTAAAGATGTAATGACATCAACACTCAATGATACAAAATACACATCTTCAAATTTAAGTTCCTTACTTAATATAGATAATAATACAATGAGTTTATTATTTAGTTTATATAATTCTAAATATATAAAGTCAAGTCAAGATATTTCATTATATAATTATGTTCAATTTATTGTTAAAGATGTAATGAATAACAAAGATTATTCAGCAAAATTTGATGATGCAAAAAAAGAAAAAATAACAACTATTAATGATATAATGAATAAATCTTTAAATAGTATAACATATACATCTACAGAAGCATTTACATCATTAGATACATTAAGTGATAATTTAGATAAAAATCTTGTGGATTTAATATATATGTACTATAAAAGCACTAAAGATTATGATGATTCATGGAAAATGACAATTGAAGAGTTTATTAATTATTTATATTCTGATATTTTAACTGATTCAAGATTTGATGATTTCATAAATGCTGAAAAAAAGGCAACAATTACTGATTCTAAAAATACAGTTGATAAATCAAAAGATTTAATAGTATCTGATAAATATTCAAGAGTTGTATTAAATACAAAATATGCTGCTGAAGATGAAAATACTTATAAGTTTATTAATTCTATTCAAGATGAAATTGGTAATAATGATGATATATACATTGTGGGAAATTCTCCTATGGCAGTAGAAATGAATAAAACTTTTAATAATGAATTAAATAAGATTACTCTTTTAACAATGATATTTATATTTATTGTTGTCGCAATTACATTTAAGGACTTAATTATTCCGTTTGTTTTAGTACTTATTATTCAAACTGCTGTTTATTTAACTATGTGTGCAATTTCCATTACAGGAGGCTCAGAATACTTTATATCTTTATTGATTGTTCAAGCAATATTAATGGGAGCAACAATAGATTATGCCATTGTTTATACTTCTTATTATCGTGAATCAAGACTAACGATGGGAATTAAAGATTCGGTAATTAATGCTTACAATAAATCAATTCATACCATAATTAGTTCTTCATCAATATTAATTATTGTTACTTTAGTAGTAGCGGGTTTTGCATCAGCTATTGCTGCTAAGATATGTGAAACTATTTCTCAAGGTACATTTGCATCGGTAATATTAATTTTATTTGTATTACCTGGTGTACTTGCTTCGACAGATAAAATAATTTGTAGAAATGGATATTACAAAGAGCCAAAAAAAGGAAAATCAGTTGAAAAAAATTTATAAATAATTTATTCCAATAAAAAGTAGGGTTATATTATAATCTTACTTTTTTTAAGTTAAAAAGTTAATTATGTCTTGTATTAATTTCTTTTGAGTGCGGTTATTTTTTTGTTTATTGTAGATTCTAACCATGGTACAATATTTACAAATGTATTGGAGGTATATTTTTTGAAGAAAAAAATAAAAATCTTTTTAATTGTACTAGGGGTTTTGTTGGGAATTATTGCACTTGATACTTTACAAGCAATAATTTTTGATAATAGTCCCTTATTAAAAATAAGAGATAATTTTAATCTCTCTAGTATTGATTATGTTGATAAAGGAATATTTGTAAATCATTACCATTGTAGTGATAATGAAAAAGTTACGACTTGGAAAAAAACAAAATTTGCTTGTTCTATTAAAGAAATTTCTTTAAATGATATTAACGATAAAATAACAAATTTTATTAGTAATAATCAACAAGATAATACTAATTTTGCTTATAATTATATTGATACAGAAAAACATGTAATTGTTGTTGGTTTAGTTGATAACTTAGAATTTAATCAAGATGAATTTTTTACAAATGTTTTTTCTAGTTGTTGTACTACAGAGTACATCCAATATATAAAAAATAATAATTTAATTGAATTTAAAGATTCAAAAGATGTATTTGAAGCAAAAATAATCGTTGTCGATGAAGATTATATTACAGTAGAAGTTTTAAAAGATAGTAATTCTTTAAAAAAAGATGATAAAGTTACTATGAAAGTAACAAGGAAAACAAATGATTTTTATGTGGTTGGAAACAAAGTTAGAATTACATTTAATGGTAATGTATTAGATTCAAACCCTCTTCAAATAAGTGCTATTAAAATAGAACTTATATAATAAAGAGAACTAGAAAACTGGAGGAATTATGAAAAAAATAATATTAAATGTTTTATTAGGTGTTTTTTTGATTTTAGGATTAACTGGTTGTAATCTAAGTTCTAAAAGTGTTATTGGAACTTGGGAAAAAGTTGATGGTGATGTCTTTGAACTTGAATACATTGTATTATATGATGGTGGTAGCGGAAAGGCATATAATGATAAAGAAGAATTTGAAACAACTGGATATGCTCCTCAACCTTTATCATGGGAAATTAAAGATAATGTTTTAAATATAACTTATACTCTTGTTAATAAAACAACTGGATATAAAATGGATACCAAAAATAAGCAACTTATAAGTGTTGATGAAAAAACAATATATAAAAAGGATAGTAATAAATAGCAAGTTTGTAAAAGTTTTAACCCAAAAATAGTTATTATAAGCGCAAAAGAAAAAATACAGTGTGCAAGACAAAATTGACTTTTTTTATGATTTTGTCTTGTGCTCAGGACAAAATTGACTTTTTAATATCATTATTGTATAATTGCTATGGAGGGGAAATTATGGTAATTAGAGAAAATTATTTAAAAAAAATTAGACCTTTTTATAATCAAGACTTAATTAAAATAATTACAGGCATAAGAAGATGTGGCAAATCAGTTTTATTAAAACAAATTATAAAGGAAATAATAGATACAGGTGTTAAAGAAAAAAACATAATTTATGTTAATTTTGAGTTATCTGATTATTTTGATATAAAAGATGCCAAAGAACTTGATAAATATATTAAAGGAAAAATGGTTAATAAAAATAAATATTATTTGTTTTTTGATGAAATTCAAAATGTTAAAGATTGGGAAAAAACAATAAATTCATATAAAGCAAAATATGAAGAAAATATATCTATTTTTATAACAGGTTCTAATAGTGATTTATTATCTGGAGAACTTGCCACTTTATTATCTGGTAGATATGTAAGCTTTCAAATAAAGCCATTTTCTTTCAAAGAAGTTTGTGAGTTTAAAAATTATGAAATGAATAAATACAAATTGGAAGAACAATTTTTAGATTATGCTAAATGGGGTGGTTTACCTCAACGATTTAATTTAGAAAATGAAGATGAAATTCGCACCTATTTAACCGATGTATATAATTCAATTGTTGTTAAAGATATAATTAAACGATTTACTGTAACTGATTTAGATTTATTTAATAGAATTGCAGAGTATATTGTAACTACCCCATCACAAACATTTTCAGCGGATAGTTTAGTTAAATATTTTGAAATAAATGATGCTAGAGGCATTGGAAAAACGACTATATATAATTATTTAGAATATATGTGTAGAGCTTTTTTAATCGATAAAGTGGCGCGATACGATGTTAGAGGTAAAAAAATTTTAAATGGCAAATATAAATATTATTTAACAGATTTAGGTTTAGGTCAAATATTGAATGTATCAAAAAAAGAACAAATGGGTGCTTATTTAGAAAACATTGTTTATAATGAGCTTGTATATAGAGGATATGATGTTAAAATCGGCAATTTAGATAATGGTGAGATTGATTTTATAGCTTTAAAAAATGGAAATAAAGAATATTACCAAGTTTGCTATTATTTAGCTGATGAATTTATTATTAATAGAGAGTTTAAAGTTTATGATAATATAAAGGATAACTATCCTAAATATGTTATTTCAATGGATAAGTTTGATATGTCTACAAATGGAATTATTCATATGAATATAATTGATTGGTTATTAAAAACAGAATAAATTAAGATAAAAAC
>CANQPR010000028.1 GCA_947625715.1 uncultured Bacilli bacterium | reverse complement strand
TATGTTCGTCCTTGACTTATTTCTACGACTTATTTCCCATTAGTATATATGTCGGGAATTTCTAACAATAATCAATAACTTGTGAATAAACCCTTGACGGGGGGGGGGTATTATATAATATAATAAAGGAAGATATGGAGGTCTTCTTTTATTTATGAAATTAAGTCAATATAAAGAAAAAAAGAATCATAAGAAATTAGCTTTTGTAATTGTGGCTATTATTTTTTTAATAGGTGGAATAATAGTCGACAAAACATTTGCAAACTTTAAAGTACAAAAATCATTCAAAGTAATGGAGGGAAACTTCATCTATGAAGGTAGTGGTGATGTAATATTTGCTTTTTACAATGGTGATAAAACATTAACTCAAATGCCCAAAAAAGGAAATAAAGATAATTTAATGTTTGCAAAAGGAGATTGTAATAATGGCGCTACTATAGAATGGAATAATGAAAAATGGGCACCATCAGTTATAAATTTAACGCAAAGTAAAACTAAATGTGATTTATATTTTAGTAGTGTAACAAATGACTATAATGCCTTAGCTGATTTAATAGATAAAAAAGAAGGTCAATTAATTTATGATGGAACTGATGATAACAATTTACGATTTATAGGTGCTACTCCTGATAACTATGTAAGTTTTAATAATAATGAATATATATGGCGAGGTCATTATAGTAGTAGTGATGATAGATACAAGGAATATAATTCATATGAAGAATGTACAAGTGCATCATCTTTTAATTATAATTGTGAGCAAGCACCAGCCTGGCGAATCATTGGTGTCATGAATAACATAGAAGATGAAAACGGTAATATGGGAAGTCACCTAAAACTAATTAGAAGTACTATAGGAAACTATAGTTGGGATTCAGCCAGAATAGTTAATAATAAAAATGGAGTAAATGAATGGAGCGATGCCGATATAATGTGGAATTTAAATGTTCCATATTATTATAAGGCTGCTATGAATACTGGTTGTTATGAGGGATATGAATATGATAAAAAATGTCCGAAATGGGAAAATATTGGTTTATCAGAAGAAGCAAGAGGAATGATAAGTAAAATAAAATGGAATACAGGAACGATACCATCGAGTTTTGACCCTAGTAATAATCGTTTGATAACCCCAAGCTACATGTATGAAATGGAACGAAGTGAGAACACTGGTAAAAAATGTTCAAGTAGTTCGAATGCATGTAACGATAATGTAGAAAGAACAACGTCATGGACTGGATATGTTGGCTTAATGTATCCCTCAGATTATGGCTACGCAACAAGTGGTGGTGGAGAAGAACAACGCCAAACATGCTTAGCAACCTGGATGAATTATTGGCGTTATGAACCATATAAAACTAATTGTGCAAACAATAATTGGTTTTTAGATAATTACTACATTTATGGTATATCCACTATAACACCATGTCCTGTAAGTAATGATGGAACTAATATTTTTGTCGTTGGTGGATATGGAAGAGGTGGAGCAGTTAGTGATACTTCTGCTGCAATGCAAAGTAATTTAATGGATGTAAGACCAACTCTTTATTTAAATTCCAATGTTAAAATAGAACCAGATTCTTCTTCAAATTATGGAAGTAAAGAAAATCCATATAGGCTAACGATGTAAAATTTCATTGGCACGGGGGAGGGTGGTATTATTATAAAATAAATATCAAGAATAGAGTTGATATTTATGAAATTAAGTCAATATAAAGAAAAAAAGAATAGCAAAAAAATAATAATTATTATTGGTGCTATTCTTCTTTTTGTGAGTGGAATAATAGTAGATAGAACTTTTGCTAATTTTAAAGTACAAAAATCTTTTAAGATAATGGAGGGCAATTTTATCTATGAGGGTAGTGGAGAAATAATATTTGCCTTTTATAAAGATAACAAACAAGTAAATGAAATACCAAAAGAAGAAGAATTTTACAATTTTGAAAAGGGAATTTGTACAAATAATGCAACTGTAGTATGGAATAGTAAAATAAAAAAAGCATTGATATCTGATTTAACAACAACAGGAACTAAGTGTGATTTATATTTTGTTAAAAATCAAAGTAAAGAATATTTTGGAAATTTACAGAAATCTAAACCAACAGAGTTAGTTTATGATGAAACTTCTGATAATAATTTACGATTTATAGGAGCAAACCCGAATAATTATGTTGCGTTTAATAATGAAACTTGGCGGATAATAGGAGTTATGAATAACATCGAAGATGAAGAAAATGAAATATTAAAAAGTCACATAAAAATTATAAGAGACAGTATAGGAGAATATAGTTGGGATTCAACTAGTGGTACATATCCTAATGGAATAAATGAATGGAGCACAGCTGCTATAGCAAAAGTCTTAAATGAAAATTATTATAACAAAAAAGCTGGTGGGACATGCTATGGTAGTCAAAATAAATATGTAATAGATTGTCCAAGGTGGGAGAGTATTGGTTTAAATGATGATGCAAGAGCAATGGTAAGTAAAATAAAATGGGAAATTGGTGGCTCTAGTTATGGCGGAACTATGGAAGTATATAAAAATGAACAAAATGGCATATTTGAAAAATGTAAAAATGTTACAAGTTTTCCAAATGCTGATTGTAACGATGAAGTACCAAGGACAACCAGTTGGACAGGATATGTTGGTTTACCATATGCAAGTGATTTAGGCTTTGCAACTAGTGGAAGTTTAGACTTAACTAGGGAAGAATGTATGAAATCAATGGCTTACTGGGGAAGTGTTAGAGACAATTCTTGCTATCTTTATAGTTGGCTTGCTATGAGAACACAATGGACTATGACACCAATGAATGATTGGTATGGATATGGTGTTCTTTATAAGGAAGATTTAAGTACTTGGCAAGATGTTACCCAAGGATATGCATATACTAAGGGCATGATAACTCCTGTAGTCTATCTAAATTCCGATGTTAAAATCGAAGAAGATACATCAGAAGACTATGGTTCTAGTTCCAATCCATTTCGAATAGCATTCTAATTGTATCAAATTAGTACTTTTGTGCGTTTTTTCGTACGATTTTTGTTGCCTTTTTCCCTTTTATGTAATAGAATAATATGTACTAAAGAGGCAATAGGTAACAAAGGAGTTTGACGAAAATGAAAAAGAAAAATTTTAAATTTATAATGGCATTATTTTTATTATTTATATTAATTATGCCTTTTAAAAATATTTTAGCTTTGGATGGCTTAAAATTGAAAGTTGATAAAACCGATTTAAAAGTCGGTGATGAAATAAATGTAAATGTTATTGCGCCTGATGATTTAAATACATATGCCATGTTAGCAACTTTAAAATATGATGAAAACGTTTTTTCAAAAATTGATGACAGTAATTTTTCTGTTGATGATACAAAAAGCATTGCTTATAATGCTGATACCAATAAATTTGGGATTGTAAATAAAACAGGACAAATTTTTGGCTCTTTATTTAATGTGCGTTTAAAAGTCAAAGAAGACGCTAAAGTTGGTGACACAAATATTGGGTTAACTAATATTTCTTCTTCTGATGGAAATGGAACAATTTCTTTTGCGCCTGCGACAGTTAAAGTAAGTGTTACAAAAGATGCTACTGAAAATGATGTAGTATCAAAAATTGAAGAAAATGAAATAAAAGCTGATGAAGAAAATATTCAAAAAGTTTTTACTTCTTCACCAGTTATTCTTGGTTTAGCTTTTATTTCTATTATTTTAGTAGTGGGAGCTATCATTATTTTAATTAAACACGATAGTAATAAAAAAATTGTTTATTGTTTAATTTCTATTGCCGTAATCTTTTTGATTATCAGTGTAACTTTATTTATCTTTAATACCAATAAAAAAGATGTAAATAATGATGGTGTCAAAGACTATAATGATGCCGAAGAAATAATTAAATATTTAATTGATATAAAAGGGACTAAAAAAGATGATTCATCTTTAGATACTGATACTCTTACTAATTATAATGACAATAATACTAATAATAGCGGAGCAACTAGTTTACAAAATCCTAGTAGTACTAATCAAGAACCTGATAATTTTTTAAATAATCCTCCTGCTTCTAATTTACCAAATAATAATAGTAGCAGTAGTAATACTAATAACAATAATAGTGGTAATAATAATAATTCTAATCAAAAACCAGATAGTAATCATGATACCAATAATGATGGTAAAGTAGATATTGAAGATGTTGGGGATATTGTTGATGATGTAAATAAAAAAAGTAAAGTTACACTAACAATAATTGATGATGAAAAATATATAAATAAAGGCGAAATTACCCTTAAATTTAAAGCAGATATTACGCCTAAAGGTCTAAAAATTAGTAAAATTAAAATTAATGATGAATATTATGATGTAGTATTAAATAATGATATTTATACAGTTAATATAGCAAAAGTAAATAAAGCCGGTATTTATAATTTTAAAATTAGTGAAGTTATTTTAAATAATAATAACAGTGTAAAAACAAAATTAGAAATAACAAAAGAAGTTTTAAAAGAAGCTCCTTATATAAATAAATTTGATTTAAATGATGAAGCAAAAAGTATAAGTTTTGATTTGGTTGATGAAGATGAAGCTTTTATTGATGGGGTTATAAATATTTATGATGAAAATGATGACCTAATAAAAAGTGAAAGTGTTAAAGATTTTAATGTAATTAATGACCTTGCCCTTTTAAATGACAAAATATATTATGTTGAAATAATTGGTAATTACGATTTAGACAGTAATAAAAATGATAATAATAACCATTTTAATGAAAATGTAATGTTTGACCATGAATTTATGCTTGGTGGCGATTATAACTTTAATTTGAATAATATTGCTATTACGGACGCTATTTTACCTAATGAAAAACCAGTTATATCTTTTAATAGTACCAATACAAGAAATGCTTTGATTGCTAATGCTACATTAACAAATGATGGTGTAACAACTAAAAATTATAATATAAGTAAAATTTTAAATGACAGTTATGAAATCATATTAAATGATGCAGATATGACAATTGGGGAACATACTGTAACTTTAGATAATGTTAATTTAGATAGTTTAAAAACTTTTGAAAAAGAAAAAGATTATGAAAATAAAGTTTTAACTTACACTGTTTTAAAACCAGCTCCAACCGTTTTAAATTTAACGGCCAATTATGATAGCGAAAATAAAAATGTTTTAGTTAATTTTCAATTAAAAGATGATGAATCAGCTTTAAGTAAATTGAAAGTTGTTTTAGTTGATTCAACTGGAAAAATTGCTTCTAGTAGAATAATTACTGATTATAATACTAATGAAAATATTGATGTAACACTATCTTGTGCTAATAATACCGATGGATTTTATACCGTAATGGTTTTAGGGGATTATCAATTAACTGATAAATATATATACACCAATAAAGCTATTGGTAAAACCACCATTTTAACGCACAGTGATGATATTTATATTACGGATATGTATGTGACAAATAATAATTTATATCCAACTAAAGGCCAAACTAATTATCAATTAACTTTTAAAGTTTATGTTGCTGATAGTATTGTAAATAGTAGAAGTTATACGACTGTCTCTGGAATAACAATAAACGGTCTTAATTATTCAGCTACGCCCGTTAATAGACAATTATTTACATCAACAGTTTATTTAAATGTACCAGTAGAAGCCGGAGTAATGGAGATAAAAGCTAACAGAGTTCAATTAGCGCGCAACAACTACTTCCATATATTAAATGATTATTTCTCTGTTGTTGATAAAACAATGCAAGTAGAAGTATTAAAAGACAAGCCTCAAATTGAAAATCTTGTAATTAATGATGACTATGAAAATGAAAAAACAACCTTTAATTTCGATGTTAATTTAGATGCAAAAGCTAGTGAAAAAGAAGAAGAATTCTATGATGGAGCTATTGAGTTAAATAATCAAAAATTGCCTATTAAAAGAGGAAGTAATAGCGTAACTTTTGAAAATGTAGAAAGAGACCAAACTTTTGATTTAATGTTTAAAGGAAGTTATGATTTAGACAGCGATGAATTAAATGATATAACCGATGAAAAAAATGAAATAAAAGATGATTTATTATATAAAGTAAAATATGGGTTATATGATAATACAGCATATGAAAATATTAAAATTATTAATGGTAAAACTATAAGTAATAGTAATAACGAATACTTTGAAAAAAATGAAAAAGTAAAATTAAATTTCGATATTACCGGTATTTTAGAACAATTAGATAGTGCCATTGTAAAAGTAGTTATTGATAATCAAGAATATAATATTAATAAAATAACTGATGGTTATGAATTAATATTAGATGGCTATACAAGTAGTGGTAAAAAAGACATAACCATTACTGAAGTAGTATTTGATAACGGAAGAAGATTGCAACTTAAAAACCCTTATACATTTAATTTAGAAGTATTAAAAGATGCAATAAAAATAACTAATTATAAATATGAAGAAGAAAATGATAAAATAAATATTTATTTAAATTTTAAAGATTCTGATAATTCACTTGTAAATGATTTAAAAGTAAAAATAACAGATGAATTAGGTAATATTTTATATAATGATAAATATCAAGAACAAATAAGCTTTAATAAAAATGGTAATACTTTAAGATATTATATAAATGTCATAGGTGATTATGACCGAGATATTGATAAACTAAATGCTTATAACTCTTATCAAGATGCTGTTTTATTAGAAGATATAATATCATTAGAAAAAAATGTTATTGAATTAAAAAATGTAGCTGATATTAATGTCTATAAAAATAGTAATGATGCTATATCTTTAATTGATGATATTAATGTTGTCGATTTAAAAAATAATTATCGCGATTATTTTGTCGAAATAATTATGGATGATATGCCTAGTGTTAGAGCTCTTATTAAAAATGTTATAGATGATGATAATAACTTAGTTTTAGTATTAGATTATCAATATGTAAGTAGTGATATATCTTTAGAAAATGATGAACTAAAAATTGATATGGGAGCTATTATAAATAACATTTGTAAAAATAATTGGCACCCAAAAGATGCAATGTTAAAATTAATAGCTGACTTAGAAGCTGGCTTAGATGTTACATTACTTCATAACTATGACTTTAGTAGTGTAAATACTGAATTTGAATCTTATGTAACAAAAGAATATAAAGGCGTTTTAAATGGTAATGGCTTTACAATTAAAAACTTATCAAAACCATTATTTAATACTATCAACGAAGGTGAAGTTAAAAATCTAAGATTAGAAAACATTAACCTTAATCCAAATGGCCATGGAGCCTTAGCTAATAGAATTGTTAAGACAAAAGTAACCAATGTTTTTGTTAATAAAGTTGTAAATAAAGCTACGGGAACATTAGGTGAAAATGGAGGTTTAGTTGGCTATGCAAGTAATAGTACAATATTAGCTAGTAGAGCTTCTAATGTTCAATTAAATTTGGAATATTTAGTTCAACAAAATGGTACTTTTATAGGGCACGTTGATAAAAACACCACAATCGATAATTGCTATGCAACTGGAACTATTAATAGTGGTTGGAATTACACGGCTGGATTTGTTGGTAATTGTCAAAGTTCAACATTAACTAATAATTATGTTAAGGTAACTTTAAATGGTTCAGCTAATAACTTTGCTGATTCATTTAGTGATAATAAATCAGAATATAAAAATAATATATGTTTAGCAACTAATGGTAACACTTCCTTTGTAGGTGCCTATAAAAATATTGCTAATAATTACTTATATGTAAATAAACCTTTAGAAAAAGAATTAGAAGGCGTTACAATAATAAGTGAAGAAAATATTAATGATGACTTATTTAAAGAAAAAGCTCAATTTTCTTCAGATTATTGGAAAATTAAAAATGTTTCTTATAATAACTTACCAATTTTAAATGCCGAATACACATCAATTTTAAATAGTAAAGATGCTGTAGAAGAAAATGAAATGCTTTATAAAAATTTACTTAAATTAATGCCTTTTTATAATAGCGATAAAATAATAGAAAGTTCAATAAATATTAAAGACCAATTATTTAGTAAACAAGAAATTAAGCACCTTGTACCGATTGATGCTTCTGGTAATATCGTAACTTATTTAACAACGAAAAATCCTAAAAAAATTAATAAACTAAAAATTGTCTTTAACAATGGCGAGAAAAGAGAATATAACGTTATTTATGACAAAACTTATGATATGGTAGCATCTTATCGAATTATAGATTTAGGATGTGAATACAATTACAATCATTACGTAATAAATGAAGATTCACAAGTTGTCAATAATTTAACTAATTATTTAAAAGGATTAAATTATCCAAATAATTTAGATATATTAACAAGTAATGATGACTCAAGAATTTATCGTGATTTTTATAATGAAACAACCAAAAATAATTTACAAGAATTTATCTTAAAATATTTAGCAAATACTAATTATACAAATATCAATAATGAAAAAGCTATTAATAATTATATTGAAAAAGAAATTAAAAAAGATAATAAATTGGAAAAAGCTTTATATGTATATAATTATTTAACAAGATTTTATGATTTAGATATTGATGGAATGAAAGTATATGATTTTATACTCTTTGATATGAGTGGGTTTAAGAATGAGATTAATGAAAGTTTAACTTTCGATAAAGTAATTGATTTATTTATGGGTGATAGTAGTGGTAATAATTTTAATACCGGAGGAACAAATACCACCTATGTAAACGTTTTAAGTAAATATACATCTTTTGCAACTGTACCAAAATTTATTTCTTATTTAGTTAATAACTTTAGTAATTATGATATGGATGATTGGGTTCAAAAGCAATTTAAAGGTATTTTAGAAGAAATAAAAATTGATGGTCATGAAGATGTAAAATATACTTTATGGGATCACTTTAATGATACAAAAGTTAGTGAAATATTAAATCAATTTTTACCAATATTAACCTTAAATGAAAATGCAGCCTATATAATATCTATGCCATCAGAGTACATCATTGGGGCTCAACGAACTTATATAAAAGACCCAACCAATCCTGATGATATTAAATTTTTAAAAGAAAAAATGGCTACTTATGTAGATAGAATGAAAAATTATTTTGAAACTGCATATGCTATTTTACAAGATAAAGATTTATTTAATAATACACTTATATATCATGTTGATAAAAGATATACAAAAGATATTAATGGCGCTAGTGTTTTCAATACTGTATATACAACAACGGAAGATTTTCATAAAAACTTTGTTGAAGTGACCGGACTTTGGGCTGCCGCAGAAGGCTTTAATGCCGCAGCGTGGGGACCTCGTTTAGAGTGGCAAGTAGCAGGTGTTATGGATAGTGTATTAAAAACCGATGGTACAAACGATACTAGTCACGTAACATTTAGAACATGGTCACATGAATCAGCCCACTTAATTGATGGAGCCATATTCTTAAAAAATAATAAAAGACGTTTTGATGCTGGTGGTGAGGATTATGCTGATTGCTTCTTAATGCAAGCCTTTAATCAAAATGACATAGTTATGAATTTGTCCATGAATTTTAACAAGGATTATCATGTCGCGTCAAATTTAACACCACAAAGAATCAATTCTCCTGAAAAAGTGCAAGATTTTTATCGTAAATTATTTGAAACTGTTTATGTAATGGATTATATAGAAGCCAAAGCATTCTTACAATTATCTAGTGAAGAACAAAAAGCTTTAGCCGTTCAAGTATCTTATCCTAATGAAAATTTACAATTTGCAACTGATAATGGTAAAAGTGATGGTAAACTTATAGGAGATACTTACAGTATGGATCCATATGCTAAATATCGAGCTCGTATGGTATCAAAATTTACTCACTTATCAGAATACGAAGGAACTTTCAAATTTAATACCATTGATGAATTAATTGATAACCGTATTATGTTATATCCTGGTATTAATAAATATTCATCAAGAGGAAGAGATTCATATGGTGGTGAGGGTATTCAACAAGTTCATTGGTATCAACCAAATAATCCGGATGGAAGAGCCGATTCATATGCTTTAAAATGGTTCTCTTATGAAATGTTAGGATATAAAGGTTATGATGAAGGCTTTGTCGAATTTGCAAGTAATATCAATAGTAAAAAAGAAAAAATTTATAAAAACTTATTATCACCTAGTGAGGGATTAAGCGATGTAGATTATAAAACCGATAATATGGCAATTAGAAAAATTACTAATAATGAATATCAAAACATAACAGAATATAAAAAAGCTCGCTTTAAAGAAGTCGAAGAAAATATTAATAGACTTGATAAAGAAATCAATGTTAAAGAGTATGTAAATAAATTTTATATAGCCTTACAAAAAGATGCTAAAGAAAGTAATGTAAACTACAGTAATAGTAACGAAATAAGACAAGAAATATTTTATACTTTAAAAAATAAAACCAATGATTTTGAAAGCGAAATTTATAAAAGTGAAGAACAACAAGATGTAAGTGATTTAACCATCAATAAACAATAATAAAAAATGTAGGATAACACTACATTTTTTTACTTGGCAAAAAGACTAAATTCCCTTATAATTATTAAGGGAGTGTAGGATATGGAGTTCATGCTTAATTTAGAAAACTTTGAAGGACCAATGGATTTATTATTACATTTAGTTAAAGAAACAAAATTAGATATCTATGAAATAAACATTAAAGATATAATTGATAAATATTTATTATATATAAAAACCATGAAAGAATTTAATATCGATTTATCAAGCTCATTTTTAGTCATGGCTTGTACATTAATTCATTTAAAAAGTAAAAAATTAATAGGTAAAACCAAAGAAGAAGAAACAGAAGAAGACCTTCTTTTTACAAGTGAAGAAGATTTAAAAGAAAAATTAATTATGTATGAACAATATAAAAACATGTCTGAAGAATTTAAAATATTAGAGGAAAAACGAAGTAATGTTTATACCAAATTACCAGAAAATTTAAATAATTATACCGATAATTATTGTTTAGTAAATGATGATGGTTTAAGTAAAATAGATTTATTTAAAGCTATGCAAATGGTTTTAGAACGCTTAGAATATAAAGAACCAAAACAAACAAAAATAACCAAAAAAGAAATAAGTGTAGCAAGTAGAAAAATATGGATTAGAAAAATATTAGAAAATAAAGATAAATGTGATTTTTTAGAATTATTTGAAGTGCCAAATAAAGATTGTATAATTGCTACCTTTTTAGCGGTTTTAGATATGAGTAGGGAACACTTAATTAAAATAACACAAGAAAAAAACTTTGCTAATATATTGATATGGAGGATTTAAAAATGGATTTAAGAGGAGTGTTAGAAGGAATTTTGTTTGTAGTTGGTGATGAAGGAATAACTTTAGAAGAAATTAGTAATTTATTAGAAATAGATATTAAAGAAGTAAAAAAAATATTATCTGAATTAAAAGGAGAATATGAAAACAGTAATCGAGGTCTTAGAATACGTTTTTTAGGGAATGCTTTTAAATTAACAACCAAAGAAGAACATAAAGGATATTATCAAAAATTAACTTCAACAATTGAAAAAAAGACTTTATCTAATTCTTCTTTAGAAGTTTTAGCTATTATTGCCTATAATGAACCTATTACAAGAATTGAAATAGATGCTTATCGAGGTGTGGCATCAGATTATATTATAAGAAAACTTTTAGCTAAAGGATTAATCAAAGAAGCTGGTAAAAGTAGTATGCCAGGACGACCTAATTTATATAAAACAACTAAAGAATTTTTAGACTATTTTGGCTTAGCAACATTAGATGATTTACCTAAATTAGAAATAAAAGATAAAGATAATACTAACGAAGAATTATTTACTTCTATTTATAAAGAAAATAGTGAAATTTAAAATTGACATTTTTTTTAATTATGATACTATTATTTTAGTAGGAGGAATGTATATGCCAATATGGTTGATGGTGATAATTGCTATTGTTGTTTTAATAATTCTTTATTTTATTATGACATACAATAAATTAGTAACGTTAAAAAATCGGGTAAAGACCCAATGGAGTCAAATTGATGTTCAATTAAAAAGAAGATTTGATTTAATTCCTAATTTAGTTAATACAGTAAAAGGATATGCTAAACATGAAAAAGAAACTTTAGATGCTGTAATTAAAGCTCGTAATAGTTATACAGTAGCTGATAGTCCAGAAAGCAAAATGCAAGCTAATAGTGAACTAACTAATGCTATTACCAAATTATTTGCTTTATCAGAAAGTTATCCGGATTTAAAAGCTAATACTAATTTTATTGAATTACAAAATGAATTACAAGAAACCGAAAATAAAATAGCGATGTCAAGACAATTTTATAATGATACAGTCTATTCTTATAATAATAAAATAGATTTGTTTCCAAGTAACATTGTTGCTTTATTATTGAAATTTAAAAAAGAAGCCTTTTTTGAAATCAAAGATGCAGAAAGAGAAAATGTTAAAGTTGAATTTTAAGCTTACTAAAGTAAGCTTTTTAAAATAGGTGATAGCGATGAAAAAACTAATTTATTTCTTGTTTTTATTATTTTTACCTTTAAGTGTTAAAGCCCTTGTAAATTATAATATAACTGATTACTATATAAAAGCGGATATTTTAAATAATGGTGATTTAAAAGTATCAGAATTAATTGTTTTAGATGGTACATTTCATGGTTATATTAGAGATATAACTTATAAAAATGATAGATTAAGTTCTAATACAAATAGTTTTATTGATAATGATATTTATAATGCTAAAGGAATTACTGATATGAAAATTAGTGCTAAAATTATTGAAGATGAAGTTTCCTTTGATACTTTAAATGAAGCTTTTAAACCCTTAGAAAGAGTTTATTTTGATGCGGATGCTTTAAATGGTGATTATGTTGAAAGTAGTATTCAAAATGGCAAAAGTTATAAAATGTATTATGAAGCAAATGAACAATCAGTAGGCTATTTATTAAATTATACAATAAAAAGTCCCGTTGTAATTCATAATGATGTAGCTGAGTTATATTGGACTTTTATTGGTGATGGATTTGAAGATAAAATAAATAATCTTCAAATTAAAGTTAACTTGCCTAGTAGTGATGATTCATCTAAATTTTTAATATGGGCCCATGGTGATATTACCGGAAATATTGATAAAATTAACAATTCCTCTTTACTTGCAACAATGAAGTCTTTAGATAAAAATAGCCCAGTAGATATTAGAATGACTTTTGAGCCTAATATTATTACTAATCAAGAGGCTTTAACTAAAACCAATGAAAATGCTTTAGAAAAAATATTACAAGTTGAAACAAAAAGAGCTGAAATTGCTAATGAACAAAGAATATTTGCTCAAAAAATATATAATATAGTTAAAATTGTCACAATTTTGTTTTTTACCTTTTTAATTTTTTGGTGGATTTATGTGTATATTCGTTTTGATAGAGAATATAAAAGTGACTTTACCAATGAATATAATCGGGAATTTATTAATCGCTATAACGTTGAGGTTGTCGATTATTTAATGAATGGCAATGTCAGCGCTAATGCGATGTCGGCTTCAATTTTAAATTTAATTTATAAAAAAAATATTGCTGTAACGCCCATAAGTGATGATGGGAAAAAGAAAAATAATTATCAATTTAAATTAATAAATAAAGAAGGTGTAAGTGATACTGAAGAAGTATTGTTAGATTTTTTGTTTGAAAGTGTTGGAAAAGACAATGTTTTTACTTCTAAAGATTTAGAACGATATGCTAAAAATTCAAAAACTTATGGTAGTTTTCAATCTAAATATTCTAACTGGGTAAATTGTGTTTTAAAAGATGGAGAAAAATGTCAATTTTTTGAACGTAATGGTCTTCCCGTTGTATCATCTATTTTCATTTTATTAATTGCTATTTTGATTAGTTTTATTGTGTATTATTATCAAGTTGATTTTATTTTTGCCTTTTTAATCGCACCGATTTCTATCATTTTCCTTATTTATGCTCTTTTACTAAAAAAACGTACTAAAAGTGGAAATGAAGATTATGTAAGATGGAAAGCTTTTAAAAAGTTTTTGAAAGACTTTGGTAATTTTGATATAAAAGAATTACCAGAAATAGCATTATGGGAAAGATATTTAGTTTATGCAACTGTATTTGGCCTTGCAAAGGAAGTTCAAGCTGCTATGAATACGAAAATCGCTGAATATGGAGCACTTCCAGAATATTTTCCTAATTATAATTTATACTTAGCAAGTCATATTGAAAGGACAATATTTAGTTCTATTGAAGGGGCTAATGTCGCTCAAGCTCGAGCTAGCAGAATGTCTAGTGGAAGTGGAAGTGGTGGCGGATTTTCTTCTGGTGCCGGCTTCGGTGGAGGCGGTGGCGGAGGCCATGGTTTTTAAATCAAGACAAAAAGGTTTTTATGCCTTTTTTTATTTTAATTATTTGCTTAACAAACTGTTTACGCCTTAAATTTTCAAACCGTTGACGGGGGGGGGGAGTATTCAAACCTAT
>CANQPR010000027.1 GCA_947625715.1 uncultured Bacilli bacterium | reverse complement strand
TTTCATCCGTATCAATTGCTTTGATAGGAGTATATTTTAAAATAAAAATATTTACTAAAATGTAGTTCTTATTATCAATTGAAGAATGATTCTAATGAATTATAATATTTAAGGATTGTGACCTAAATGGAAACAATCCTTTTAATTTATATAAAATTAAATATTTACGATTATAAAAAGATATATTTTGAATTTGACGGATAGTATGGAACTAAGAAAATATATTGAATAATAGACTAAAAAAAGCCTTCTTTACGAAGACTTTTTTCTTTATTGTAATTTAGAAAAGATTAGTTGATTTTAACTAATCTTTTCTATTTCTGTATTAGGGAAGTAATGGGAAAGTATCTTTTTATAATCGTATCCTTGTTTAGCCATTCCGTTGGCACCATATTTACTAAGTCCTAATCCGGTTTCAAGAGAAAGAAAAGTAAAAGTAATTCCTTCCTCGGTCGTATGGGCAATAAAATCAGATCCTCTTAAATGAAGTAAACGATATAAATAATCGACCCGATACCGATAGTCGCCAATACGCAACTGTTTAACTCTTCCACCAATGGTATGATTTTCTACACATACAATCGTATCTTTATTAATCGGTTGATGTAGGAGATAACTGAGTTCTTTAAATGAAAAAGTAGTGGAACTCGTATAAGGAAACTCTTCTAAATCCCAAGGACTTTCGACACTCTTTAAATAAGGAACATCCCGGAATAAAAAATCATTTGCATCTTCTGTTTTTCCATGATTTACAACATGCGTATAGACTTCGATCGGTTCATGATGATAGGTAAGATACTCTCCCTGTGTCTCTTTAACCGCCGTCTTGATTGCCTGTACATATTCCGTATATTTATCTTTCCATAAACTTTTTAAATTTTCTTTATCGGCATAGATTTGGATGCGGTTCCGCTCTTTTACAATCGATCCGTGCTGCTCCTGCCAAAGGGCATAAGTTCGCGCTAATACCGCCTCTGCTTTCATTGCTTCTTTTTGAAAAGAGTAAGGCATTTCGGCACAGACGACGCCATAGGCATAATCTTCTAAATAAAAACGCTCTAAAATACCGGAACTCCGTTTTAAAGATATAAATTTACCTGCTGTAATAGGAAGTTCTTCCCCAGTATCTAATATTTCAATTTCTTGATCTTCAGGAAGTAAATCTGATAATATCTCGACGTACTGATAAAAAGGAAGCATTTGATCTACATTCTGTTTTCCATCTCTTTTTATAGGATCAATCGTTAAAGAACTCACGATAATTCCATTAACGACTAAATAAATCTTTTTCCCAGAAAAAGAAATACCACTATTTTGAATATAATTTTGTACTTTTTCATAGATGGTCTTTTTCCGATTTTCTCCATAAAAGTCCTTTGCAAATTCATAGGTCGAATTCAAATAAAGATAAAGTACATCCTCGCCATTAACTTTTAAAATAGCATGATTATAAAACATAATATCACCTAGTAATATTATGGGAATACGTATCTTATCTCATACAAAAAAAGAATTAAAATGCAAAATATTTTAATTCGTAAGGTCGGTCGCAATCAAAACCGGTAACATAAGATTTATTTTTGATCACTTTTTTAAGATTTACTTTTTTATTCGTATATAGGTAACGATCTACTTCTCTTAAAACTGAAACAGTTTCAAATAAAGCTTTTAAATATAAATCGAGAAAAGATTCGGTCGAAGTCTTTCGTTTATTCGAAGGATGATACCATTTTTCATGATTTAAGTTGAGTAGTTTTTCTTTATTTTGTACTTTAAAATGATAAGATAGTACACTTTTACGAAGTAATTTTTTAGGAGAAACAAAGTCGACGAATTGATAACCTACTTTTTTAATCCCATAAAAGTCCTGTCGAAAGATTCGATAAAAGGTCCGCATATGTTGTAAGGCCTTTTCATAATAAGTACTCATTCCTTGAATTCCAAAAACTTCTTTATAAGTAAAATCGATTACTTCTTTTAATTCTTTCGATAAAGGGGGTAAATGGAAACAAAAAGAAATCGTATCGAACTTCCAAGGGAGTATTTGATTTCGTTCTTGAATAAAATAATTATCGATTAATGATTCCCATTCTCCATGGACATGGTTATATTTTAATGTCGTAGGATCACTTTTATCATAATTTCCAGTAAAATAAATAATATAAGGATGACATGTACTATCAAGTTCATAGTGACAAAGTTGTCCATATAAAAAAGCCATAACATCGGGATGATTTCGATAACCATTATATTTAATATAGTTGATTAATGTTTCAAAAAAAAGAAAAGAATGATGTTGATGAAAATAATGACCAAATAGTCGCATTTGTTTTCCTTTCTTTAAATTGACAATGTTATAAAAGAAAAGAGGATCCATTCCTTGAGCTGATAATTTAAGCCGGTCCTTGTATTCCAAAAGAAATTCACGACGTTTGATTGGCATCCGTTCATAGACATCCATTGCAAAATAAGCATGCGTTATAGTACTAGGCATATTATCACTCTTTTCTCTACGTCAAATTATAACATATTTTTTCATGAGTTTTTCATATATTTTACATATTTTTTGTGCTATAATCTATAGTAGGTGAGAAAACATGGCAATGAAAGACAATAAGAAGTTCAAAACCTTAGATGAACAGATTGAAATATTAAAGTATAAAGGATTAGTTGTTCAAGATCCCGATTATGCAAGAGAAGTACTCTTACGTGAAAATTATTTCTTTTTAAATGGATATCGTCATTTGTTCTTAAAATCAGCGACCGATAAAAGTTTTATCGAAGGAACCACTTTTGAAGAATTGTACAGTTTATTTCTTTTTGATCGGTCTTTTCGAAACATTATATTTAAAAACTTATTAATTATCGAAAACAACTTAAAATCAATTATCTCTTATCAATTATCAAAAAAATATGGTTATAAAGAGAATGATTATTTAAAACCGAAAAATTTTAATGAGGATCCGGCTCGTTCAAGACAAGTTTCCGATTTAATTAAAAAGATGAAACGGCAGATCCGTATTAATGGTAGTCAACATACAGCAACGATGCACTATATCAATAACTATGGCTATATTCCTTTATGGATATTAGTGAAAGTGTTATCGTTTGGAATCGTTGGAGAACTTTTTTCGATTTTAAAGAAAGAAGATCAGTTAGCCATTGCGGATATTTATCATGTAGATGTAGACGAGTTAATTACCTATTTACCAATTTTGGCAAATTATCGTAATCTTTGTGCCCATGAGGATATCTTATTTGAAAATAAGACCCAAAAACAAATAAATGATACGATTTACCATGCGCTTTTAGGAATTGAAAAAGTAGATGGGGAATACGTTTATGGAAAAAATGACCTGTTTGCGTTAGTGATTATGTTAAGACAATTACTTAATCAACAAGATATGAAAAACTTAGTAGAAGAAGTAGATCATATTTTAAAGAATTTGGAATATAATTTGAAATCGATTCCATTAAATAAAGTATTAGATCGTATGGGATTTCCAGAAAATTGGAAAGAAATTGGAACGATTGGAAGGAAGGTTGAAGAATGAGAAATCGATTAGTTACAATCAGTTACTTTTTAGTAACGTTCATGATTGGGGGCTTATTTAGTTATTTTGTACTTTTGACACCTTTTCAAAGAGAAGAAGCAACGGATAAAATATTAGGAAATGCAAGTGATAAAGGCGTTATACAATGTGCAAACAATGTGACGATTAATGAAAATAGTATCAGTACAGCAGTAGGTAAAATCTATAATGCGGTCGTAATGATTGAAAATTATACAAGTAATAATAACTTGTATGGAACCGGAAGTGGATTTGTTTATAAGACGGATGATCAATATGGATACATTATAACGAATCATCATGTTATTGAGAATGGATCTCGGATTGTAGTAGTTTTAGCGAACGATGAAGAAGTGGAAGGAAAAGTACTAGGAAGTGATCCTTATCTTGATTTGGCTGTCGTTCGAATTGATAAAGCCAATGTGCTTCAAGTAGCAACCCTCGGTAGTAGTGAAAGTGCAGCCTTAGGAGATACAGTATTTACAGTCGGTGCACCTTTGGGATACGAATATCGGGGAAGTGTAACGAAAGGTACCTTATCCGGTAAAAATCGAATGGTTTCGGTCGAAGTAAATAATTCAGAAGATTTCATAATGAGTGTAATTCAAGTAGATGCGGCTATTAATCCAGGAAATAGTGGAGGACCTCTTCTTAATGTAAATGGAGAAGTAATCGGTATTAATTCGTTAAAACTAGTTCAAGATGAAATTGAAGGAATGGGCTTTGCTATTTCGATTGAGGATGCAATGCAGTATATTCCAACCCTTGAAAAAGGAGAAAAAATTGTTCGACCATTAATCGGAATAACGATGGCAAATGTAACGGATACGTATTTACTTTATCAAAATGGCGTACGGCTCGATAAGGATATTGAACAAGGAGTCGTAGTTATCAGTACCGTTGAAGGAAGTGGAGCAAGTCGTTCAGGATTACAAAAAGGAGACGTCATCATTCGAATGGATGGAGAGACGGTTAAGAATGCTGCGTATTTGAAATATCGCTTATTTAAACATAATCCAGGCGATACCATCGAGTTAACTTATATACGTGATGGAAGCGAAAGAACGACTTCTGTAACATTGACGACGAGTGATTAAAGACCTTAATAAGGTCTTTTTTTATGGAAATATTGACTTGAGATGTCTTATAGTATAATATACTATATGAAGAAAGAAAATGAGGTGATACTATGCAACTTACTTTGGTTGGGTGTATGTTTGTACTCGAAAGTGAAAAAAGTGCAAATATTAAAAAAAACGATCGAAAAATATTGAAGTTACTTGTTACGAAAAAAGACCACGCATTAGTAAGAGTTCCCTTCGATGACAAGAGTGATATCAAGGAATTATTGCGAAATCAATTGACTCAAATAATAGGAAGTTCAATGTTTCATTTAGAGCAAGTTTATACGATGGGAACTGCCAAGTATTATCAAGATCAATCGATCGATATTTTGTATTTGGCATTAATAAATAAGGAACAAATAAAAAAGTTAAAAGACAACTATGAATTGGTAGATTTTGCCATTCAAGATAATAAAATAACGATCGGGAACGAACATTATCCGTTTAAAACGGTGGAAAAATTTGGTAATAATAACGCGGAATATTTTCACGAAGTGGAGACACCTGATGTGGTGAAGAAGAAACAGTTGGTCGAAATAATAACGATCTATAAATATTTAAAGGCACGGATAGATTATACCGATATCGTATTTAAGTTGTTACCAACGTTATTTACGTTAGAAGATGTAAGATTAGTTTATGAAATGATTAAAGAAGTAAAAGTAGATAAATCGAATTTTCGAAAGAAGATTGTGAAGTATTGTGAGAAGGCGAATGCGGTGGTCGATAATAAAGGTTACCGACCTACGCAGATGTACCGGTTTAATCCACAAAAGAATGATATATGGTTATAGGAGGAAATTATGATAATTGCAACGAATAGTAAAGGAAAAATAAGCGAGTTAAAAGCGATTTTTAAAACGGAAGAAATCAAAAGTTTGGAAGATGTAAATATTAAGATTGAGGTTGAAGAAGATCAGGACAGTTTCTACGGAAATGCTTTAAAGAAGGCCAAGGAAATTTATGAAATAGCGAAGGAACCTACCATCGCCGATGATTCGGGATTATGTATTCCTATTTTTGATAATTGGCCAGGTGTATTAACACATCGCTTTTTAGGAGAACAGGCAACTCCAAAAGAACGGAATCAGGCAATTTTAGACCGGATGAAGGATTTAAAGGGAGAAGATCGGAAAGCACAAGTAGTATGTAACCTTGTTTATTACGATGGAAAAAGCATTTTAGTAGGAGAAGGTATTATCGAAGGAACAATTGCACTCAATCCAAGAGGAGAAAATGGTTTTGGATTTGACGAAATTTTTGAATTACCCAACGGAAAAACATTAGGAGAATTATCTGCCGAGGAAAAGAACCAAGTTAGTGCAAGAGCGGTGGCAGCGAGGGATTTGAATAGGAAATTAATGAAACTTTAAAATGTTTTTAATTAAGATAGTTAGAGGAGAAGGTGATAATATGTGTATATGCGATAATTTATTTAATAATGATGAAAAACAAAAAAAGCGAGATTTAGGATTCTTTGCATTTCTTGATGACTGAGAAAAAAGAGAAAAATACGACCAAGAGATAGTTGAACTTAAAGATTGGCAAAAAGAATTGGTTAAAAATGGAGAATATGATTCGACAAGTTTTGAAGAAGATTTAGAAGGAGACGATTATTATTCAGAAGATGAGTAATAATCTTTTTTATAAATAAAATAAGTATAGCAAAACTAATTTATGTGTAAAAATGAGTAATAATTTAATTATATTTTTTTTTATGATATATTAGTATTAACATTTTAATTAATATTGTAGTTTAAAGAAAGGAATAAAGAAATGAGATTAATAAAAAGTCAGCAAATAGAAGAATATGTTAAAAATAATAAAAAAGAGGCAGAAAGTGAAATCCCATACATAATAAAAAAACTTTTAACAAATACAGTTGAAAATTTAACTGGAATTGATATTCCTAGCGGAGATAATATTGTTCAAATCGATTTTGATGGAATAGTTAAATTTAATGGAAATAATAAATACTTAGGGGATAAGGCTATTCGTATAGAAATAGGAACAAATGAAGATTATATAAAAAAAGCAAATGAAGATATAGAAAAAAGAACTCCTAATGAAAATGAAAATTTTGTTTTTATAACACCATATAGATGGAATAGTAGAAAAAAATCAAAGCAGAAATGGATTAAAGAAAAAAAAGAAATATATCATTGGAATGATATAAAAATAATTGATGCAGAAGTTTTAGAAGATTGGCTTGCAGAAGATATTATAACTTCTAAATACTTTTTAGAAAAAATAGGAGTGCAATCTGAAGAAATATTTTCTATTAGTGAAAAGGAATTAGAATATGCTAATAAAACAACCAATAAAATAAAACTTGATTTTTTTAACTATGATGATAAAGAATATGAAAAATTATTATTAAATATGAAAAAAGAATACTATAACATTGTAGCTCCAACTAGAGAAGAAGGAATACTTGTAACGCTATATTATTTAAAAAAAATTGGAAGAGAGGAAAATACTTTAATTGTAGAAAGTGAATCAGCATGGAAGAAAATAGTTTCTAATAACTTAACAAATAATGGGATACTTATACCAAATTTCTATCATAATGATAGTTTAGAAATCCCTTCTAATAATACCACAATTTTAATTTATGACGAAGAAGAATTTATAAATAGTTCTGATTATACAATTAATCAACGTACAATAAATAATCTAAATAATGCATTATCTATTTATTATAAAAACAGTGACGGAAGCGATGATTATGATAAAATTCATTCAATAATAAATAAAAGTTTAGGCAAATATATGCCATTAAAAAGAGAATTATTTAAGGAGTTAAATCGTCCAAATTGGTACAAGCAAGATAATGCTAGTTTATATTTATACTTGCTTTTTATTAATAGTTTCAAGTCAAGTGATATGAATTTATTTGGTAACTTTGGAGTTGATACAAAGGAATTAAAACAGATTCTAAATAAAATTACAAAAGAAAAGGATCCATATATTATTTATTATAAATATTGGGATAATTATAGAGTAGTAAATATTTATAATGCTATTGAATGGTTAGGCGACGCAATCGATGAAAATGATATTGAAAAACTAATAACTGTTGCTAGAAAGGTTTTGTTTTACATTGAACCAAAATATTTACCACAAAATATTAATAAAAAATATTATATCGAAGAAGTTTCTGCTCGTGAATATAGTGAATATGTAAAAAATGGTATTCTCAAAGGATTAATAGTTACTAAACTATATTTAGAAAAAGAAAATAAAATAAAAATGTATAAGAAATTGGATGATCTAATAGATGAATATTATAAGTCGATAATTTCTCAAAGCGATTTTTTAAGTTTTGCAAATATAGCTGATAAGTTAGTTGAACTTAATTATGAAAAGTATCTTGATAAAATCAAACAATCTGTTAATAATAATAATTTTCAAAAACTTTTTAATTTAGAAGGAAGAGATCAAATTTTTTCATCAAATGAGTATTGTAAAATTATTTGGGGAATAGAAAAATCAATACATAAAAAAGAATATATAGGCGACGCAGTAGAAACTTTAGCATTATTGTGTGAGATGGACAATACAGAGTATCAAAATATGACTAATACCCCATTTAATACTTTGAAACTTGTTTTTTTAGGATGGGATAATTTAACCTGTTTAAGCTTTGATGAGAAAATTAATTTATTAAAAAAATTAATAAACAACCATACAATGATAGGAAAGCAGTTATTAAAGAATATTTTCCCTAATGACAATTGTTTTTGGATTGCATTGCAAAAACCAGAATTTGATACTTATGATGAAATAATAAAAATAAAATACGTTAGAGAACAAATGAAATATTTTAATGAATATTATATTTTGTATTTAGAAAATTATGTAGAAAAATTAGACGATTTAATTCCAATATATGAGGAAGAATATTTCATTAATTTAGATTGCTTTGAACTAATTAAAAAGAAAACATTAGATTTAATTAAATTTAGTGATGATGAAGAAAAATTTAATTTAAAAACTAATATTTCTGAAAGATTGAGAGGATATAGAAGTTTTCACAATTCTGCGTGGGATTTAAATAAAAAACAATTAGATTATCTTACATATATAGAAAGAAATATTCAATATAAAAACACAATTTATGATTATCTATATTCATATGGGTATAGTAATGCAAACGATGATGAATTGAAAAAAGGCCAAACGGAAGTTTTGAATTTGATTAAAAACAATAGTTTTAATGAAAATATATTGCTTAATAAGTGTAACAACAAAGCGGATATCATAAGCGATATATATAAGTATAATCATAATCGTATTCACAATATTAATTTTATATTAAAACTATACAAAAATTATAAGGATTGTATTAAATACTATTTGCGAGAAATTTATATAAATGAAAGTATAGATGATGTTATAAAAATATATAATGATAAAAATCTTAAATGCATACCTATTGAAGATAAGATTTTAATATTAACTGAAGCTGGTTACAATAAAAAACTTTATGAAGAAATAAAAAATACAAAATATGAATTATTATATTGGCAAAACTTAAACTACGTCAATGGTGAAAACAGTGATTTTGTTTATGATTGTTGTTTAAAATATGGTAATTACAAAATGTGTTTGGATTATATTTATAAAGAATCAGACAAATACAATGAAAAGTGTAACTTGTTAGAAAAAATAATTAATTCTAATTACGAAATAGATGGATTAGATAAATATAAAATCAATAGAATATTTGAAGGATTCCACAGTTACACTAAAAGATCGGATTATGAAAAACTTGCCCAATTGGAAATATACTTTAATCCTATATTAAGTAAGAAATCATATTTTCTATCTAAAGAAGCCAATAAATCTCCAAGCATTGTTGCAGAACTAGTTGAATTAATTTATAAGGATGATAATGGAAAATCTATTGAAACTATACATGATGCTGTTGTTTCAAATTGCTTTACAATATTGACAAATTTAAAAATTGATTTTGAAAATGAAAATGGGTTGCAGTGGTGTGAAGAATTTTTAAAAATAATGAAACAAAAGAGAAGAAGTAATGTTATGTTTCATATCCTAGGGCAATTATTAGCAAGAACAGATATTGATAAAGACGATAAAATATTTCCGTCAAGAAATGTCAGAATTATAATAGAACATTATAAATCCAAAGAATTAAACAAAATAATTGCAATTGAAAAATATAACCAAAGAGGAGTACATCGTGTTGGAATTGGTGATGAAGAATTAAAGTTATCTAAAATGTATTTAGATTGGTCCAATAAGATAAAATTTGAATACCAAGAAACTTCCAAAGTATTAAAGATATTATCAGATTTATATAAGCAAGAATCTAAAGAATTAAGAGATGAAGCTAATTATGTATAATTATGAAAATTTTATTGGCCAAAAAATTCATTTAAAGAAAAAAATAATTACTTTAACTAAGTTTATTGCTAAAGGAGGCAATAGTGTTGTCTATGAATGTACATACCTAAAAGAGAAGCACATTATTAAGTTCTTTAAAGGAACAACTAATAAAAGATATAAAAGATTTAAACAAGAAGTTGAAAAAATAAACTATATAAATAATAAGATATTTAGATTTACGCCTAGTGTTAATGAATGTTATTTTCCACATTATAATCGGCAACTGTTTCAAGATTTTGATATTAATGCATTACCATATTATATAATGGAAAAGGGAGATAAGTATGATTATTCAAAATTAACATTTGAACAGAAACTTAAAGATATCCTTGAAATATGCAGTAGATTACAAGAAATGCATAGTTTTGATATTCAGCACAGAGACATAAAACCAGAAAATATATTATTATATAACGAACATTTAACTTATATCGATTACGGAACCGCTCATACACCAGGAATTATAACTATTGATTCAAAAGAACCAATGGGAAGCCACGGAACAATGGCACCAGAAATGAATAATCAAGCATATGGAATAAAAGGGTATAAGTTTGAGTATGCGGATATATATTCTTTAGGGAAAACAATTTGGATAATACTCAATAATGATCGTAGTGCAAATAAGTTTACTACATATTATTCTTCAAATATAAGTAGTAAATTAAAATTAGAAGGTGTACATGATGGAATTGTGATGGCAATTGAGAGAATTTTGAATAGAATGACCTGTGAGAATTATTTAGAAAGAATTTCTTTGGATGATGTAATAAAATCGTTTATAATGATTAGAGATGGATTGTTAAAAAATGATGTTAATTGTAATATGATGAAATTCAAGTGTTTACTCGAAGAAAGTATAGACTATCAATATGATTCTGTTTTAATAAAAAATAACATAAAAATAATTGAATTCTTACAAAAAACTTCCCATGTTTGTATAAATTTATCGCTTGAGGAAGATCAAAAAGCATTATGCAGTTCTACAAATATTTCCGATTTTTCTATTGAATTTGAACCAAATGAATATTATTCTTTCGTTTCGAATGGGACAAAGTTTATTTTTAAAATCGAAGAGATTATAGTGAGTCGAGAAAAGATATGTATAAAAACAAGTAAGTCAAGTATAAAAACGGAAACAGAAGATAGTAAAAAAATTAGTGATGTTGATCCGTTCATTAGAACCTTTATATTAATCAAACCAATAGATGACATTATTCAAAAAATATATTTGGATTGTGAAATTTGTTTAAATATTGTTAAATAATATGTAGCAAAGAATTCTATGTAAAAATAAATAAAATATATTTTTGATATTAAAAATAGTAATTTGTAGCCATTCTACGACAAATGTCATACAGTACAATAAAGGAGTGATAAAAGTGGAGGAAAACAACATACGTGCCAATGTAAAAGGGGTAGTTGTAGACGCTGGCCATGGAGGAATCAGTTAAATCCAAAAATAGAAGAAATGGCTATTTTGGTAAGCAAATACAAGCATTTAAGGTACTTAATATACAAGTATCTTTTTAAATGATATAATTATCTAGAGGAGAAATTTTAATAGCATGAAAGTAAGTATTATTGTTCCAGTATATAATTCAGAAAAATATTTAAAGATTTGTTTAGATTCTTTAGTTAATCAAACGCTAAAAGAAATAGAAATAATTGCAATTGATGATGCATCTAGTGATAAAAGTTTAGAAATATTAAAAAATTATGAACAGAAATATCCAAATAAAATTAAAGTTTATACTAATCCTAAAAATTTAGGACAAGGAGTTACTAGAAATAAAGGAATTAAACTTGCAACCGGAGAATATATTGGCTTTTTAGATAGTGATGATTATGTAAATTTTAATATGTATGCCAAAATGTATGAGATGGCTAAAAAGAATGATGATCCTGAGATTGTCACGACCGGTTTAGTTTTTGTTAATAATAATGACTACTTAGCAAATAGTTTTAAAGGAATATCCCAAACCAGTGGAAGTATTATAAGTGTTTTTGATAATCCTAGTGCAATATTAGATGAATCTCCATCTGTATGTAATAAATTATTTAGAAGTGATATGATTAAAAATGCTCCATTTATTGAGGAAAAAATGTGGGAAGATATTGCCTTTACTTATGCTAAAATGTTTAAAGCTAATAAAATATTAAGATTTAATGATGCTGATTATTTTTATCGTCGTAGAGCAAATGAAGGTGTTTCTTCCCAAAATAATCAATTTAATATTCATTTATTTGATATTTTTGAAGTTAATGATTTTCTAGAAAAAGAATTAAGGGAAGCAAATAAATATGAAAAATATGAATATTATATAAAATTTATTCAAACAGCATATTCATTATATAGAGTAACTGAAATTTTTTCTTGGAATATAGATGAAAAAGAAAAACAAGAAATAATTAATAAAATGTGTAAATTAATATTAGAAAAATATGGTGACTGGCGTGTTTATCCAGAAGAACTTTTATCTAGTAAAATTGGAATTTTAGAACTTGAAAAAATAAATGAATATTTTGTAAAACCTAAAAAGATATCTGGATTGTAATATTTATTAAGAATTAGCTTTATAAAACTTTCACCAAATAGGCAAATAAACATACCTTATATTAGGTGATAAACATGAATTATAAGGTTGTAATTAATCCCGGACATGGAGGTATCGGTTAAATCCAAAAATAGAGGAAATGGCTATTTTGGTAAGTAAATACAAGAAGTTAAGGTACTTTTATAGGAAAGTATCTTTTTTAATGATATAATAAGTTTGAATATTAAATATGACTGGTAAAAACATAAATTAAAATGGATAATAAAAATAGGCAATATTTAGTATAAAAGAGGTGATATACATTGTGCAAATATGTTTTAAAAAACGGATTTTTAGATGATGAAGTTAATTATGTAGCTAAAAGAATAAGAGAAAATAATAAAGAATATTATGAGATAATCTATTTATATAATTTATTAGGATATAAAGTTAGGGAAAAATTTATTAAAGATGTAACCTCCACTGAATTATTTATAATAAATACATTTATAAAAATACATAATTCTTTTCAAAATTGTGTAATTTTATTAGAAAGAGGAGCAGGAGACGATTGTAAAGCAATATTTCGAACAATGATTGATAAATATATAGATATAGTTTTTGTAATCAAAGATAGTAATAATATAAATATACTGAATGACTCGTTTATAAATGAAACTTTAATTACATTAAATAAAATAAAAGATAATAAACTTTTTGATCTTGTCCCAGAGGAAAAAATAAACGAAGTACTTGATAATTTTAATAAGGATAATAAATCAAAGACGTTAAAAAAATATACCATTTATAAGAAAGCAAAAGAAACTAATTTATTAAGAGAATATATACAATTTAGATATTTAAGTGAGAATATTCACAATGGATTTAGACCATTATATGAAAATTTAATTTTTAAAAAAGATGGTGTAATCTTAGATAGCGGATTTAAAATAGAAAATGTAAAGGAAAGTTTAATTTTAATAATTGGATTTTTTAGAAATTCCCTAAACACAATCATTTCGTATTTAGATAATAACAGTTTAAAAAAAGAATTTGATTTAATAGAAGATAAATTAGAAAAAATAATAGAAGTACAATGAGATATCAAATAAATATTATTTAATTGTTAAAGTTAATTTAAAAATGTAAGGAAAAGTCCAAACAAAATTGTAGGTTTTCCAACAAAAATGTATATTTGTAAATGATGTGAAACAAAAAAATTATAAAAATTAATTCAAGATAATTGAGTTAATTTTTTTTGCTCTAAATATAATCTTTGTTCATTAGGTGTTCTATAATTAAGAACAGACATGGGTATATTATTGGATCTTTTTAAATATATTTTAGCTCGATATCTTAAATCTTCAAGAGAATAGAATTTTAAATTATTATAAAATCTTTCATTATCATTCCTATGGCTTCTTTCAACTTTACCATTATGTCTTGGAGTTCTAGGTTTAATTTTATGATGGTATATTCCTTCATTTAAACATAAAGCATCTAAAGGATGTATCTTTTTCATCTTTTCTTGATTCCAAGTAAATTCAGTACCATTATCAGTTTGAATTTCTTCAGGTTTATAACCATAGAATAAGAAACATCTATAAACGAAATCAATCGTATTAGCAGGAGTATGTTCATCATAATGGTAAATAAATCTTTCGCGTGATGCTTCATCAATACAAGTCCACTGATAAAATTTAATATCATTAGGAAGATTAGAAGCTTTACATTCATTAGGAACAAATTTAACATCAATCTGCCATTTTTTTCCTATTTCATCAGGAGTGTCGTATTTTTTAGGAATATATTTGGAAGTATTTTTAATATTAATTTCATTATAATAACCGATTCTTTTTAAAACTCTATATAAACTTCCAGGATGTCTAGTATAACCTTTATTTATTCTTAATTTATACCATAATTCACAAAGAGTGATATGAGGATTTCTTCTAATATAATCATGAATCCATTTTAATTCTAATTCAGTATGAGCATTAGGATGAGAAGTTAATGGACGATGTGATTTATCAATCAAAGATTCTTTAGTACCATCAAACTTTCTATTCCATCTAGATAGAGAAGCTTTAGATATGTGATATTTTCTTCAAACATATTTAGCTTTATTTCCATTTCTATATACTTTTACAGCATAAAATTTAGTGTTTAAATTGTAGTGTTACAATTGATGTGACACCGATTAGTATATACAAAAAGCGATTGACCCAGTAAAATGTTAATTGAA
>CANQPR010000026.1 GCA_947625715.1 uncultured Bacilli bacterium | reverse complement strand
CCTTTTATATGGTTTTAATAAATTCTTCAGCTTTAATTAAAAAAGCATTTATTTCATCATTTTCGATAATATAATCATATGGATAATTTGCTTCATTTATAAGATACATATCACAATCGTGATAATCACGTTTAATATATAAAGTAAAAATTTTTTCTTCACAATGGTTTATTAGTTTTTTTATTTCTTCTTCTTCTCTTATATGAATAAATAAAATTTCATTATTGGAAGTTAAAAATTGTTCAATAACTTGCAGGGTTTCTTTTAATGGGTAATCATTATAAGAAATAATTAATTTTTTTAAATCACTTAAAAATTGCCGGTCTTTTTTTGTTTTTGTCCCATTCCAACCAATTTGTTTGGCAAGGTTTTTGATGGTGCTAATTGTTGAGTAATTGACAGTTTTTTTAATACTTGCAATATGGTTTATAAAGGTATCTTTACCACTTTTATCTTTACCATTAATTATTATTATTTTCTTTTTCATAGGACCTCTTAAAATAAACTTTTATTATGACTAATTTTTAAATGCTCATAGCTTTTGTCAGTAGCGACTCTTCCTCTTGGCGTTCTTTTGATAAAACCTTCTTGAAGTAAGAATGGTTCTACGACATCTTCAATGGTTGATGGTTCTTCTCCAATGCTAGTAGCAATAGTTTCAACACCAACAGGCCCACCATTAAATTTGGTTATTAAACTGCTTATGTATTCTATATCAATGGCATCTAGGCCATATTCATCAACTTTTAATCTTTCTAGGGCTTCTAAAGTTAGGGGCTTAGTTATTTCATAACAATTTCTTACTAAAGCAAAATCTCTTATTCTTTTAAATAAACGATTAGCTATACGAGGCGTTTTTCGACATCTTTGAGCAATTAATAGGGCTGCTTCTTCGGTGATTTTCATATCTAAAACTCGACTAGTTCGCAAAACAATTTGTAATAATTCTTCTTCACTATAATAATTTAGTTTAGAAACAATTCCAAAACGATCTCGTAAGGGGCTTGAAATATCACCTGTTCTAGTGGTAGCACCAATTAAAGTAAAAGGAGGTAAATCAATTTTAATGGTTCGTGATTTGCCATCAGAATTTAAAATTAAATCAATGACAAAGTCTTCCATAGCGGGATATAAAATTTCTTCAATGTATTTGGGCATGCGATGAATCTCATCAATAAATAAGACATCGCCTGGTTCAAGCGTTGATAAAATAGCTGCTAAATCGCCACTTTTTTCAATTGAAGGGCCAGATGCGGTTTTAATATTTACACCTAGTTCATTAGCAATGATATGAGATAAGGTCGTTTTACCAAGACCAGGAGGGCCATATAATAAAACATGGTCTAACGATTCATTTCTAATTTTTGCAGCTTCAATGAAAATTTTTAAATTTTCTGTTAATTCTTTTTGACCAATATATTCTTCTAAAGTTTGAGGACGAATATTTTTTTCAAAACTATCGGTTTGTAATTCGTTATTATCAACAATCCTTTCTTCCATTAAACTCTCTCCTTTTTTATTTTAATAATAGTTTTAGGGCCTCTTTTACTTGTTGTTCAATTGGTAGGGAATTATCTATTTGAGGGATAACTTTTTTAATATCAGTATTTTTATAACCAAGGCCTTCTAAAAGACTAAATAGTTCCTCATTACTTACGGTTGTAACATTATCTTGACTCATTAACTTACCTTTTAAATCAAGAATAATTTGTCTGGCTACTTTATCACCTACTTTAGGAAATTTTTTTAAATACAGGATATTTTCTCTATCAATAGCATCGATTATACCTTTAACACTTCCAGTAGCAAGCATAGGCATAATTAATTTAGGACCAACACCTTTAACACTTAATAGTTTTAAAAATAAATCTCTTTCTTCGGTATTCATAAAACCATATAAACTTTGTTCATCTTCTCTTATATATTGATAGACATATACTTTGTATTCATTATTTTCTTGATATGAGTATGGATTAGCGACAAAAATTCGATAACCTACATTATTAACATCTAAAATAATGGAATTACTTTCATAAGCACTTATATAACCTTTTAAATAACTATACATAATCTCACCAATTTCATTTTACTATATTCTTTAATTTATTGCAAATGCACGGGATGACGTTTTTTAAAATGAAAAATTATGTAGCCAATAGCACTTGTTAAGACTAATAAATAAAAACTTATAAATCTCGTAATTAGCATACCTGGCATGGCAAAAACAGCTCCATATAGTAATTCATTTGCTTCCATGGCTAAAGCTTCATTTACCATTACTCCACCTGGTGTTGGCATTAAATCAGAACCTAAAGTAATTGTTATCTGGAAAAATATTAATTCTAAAATATTGTGTTCGGTTAAAGAAAAAGATGAGTATACAAAATACGCGACAGATAAAAGACAAATTCGTCTTCCTAAAAGAATTAAAAAAGATTCTAAAAACATTTTTGGATATTTTTTGGTCAAAAGAGCACATTCATGATAATTATTTAACATATTTTCGAGTTTTTTAGGCAAATGGTCTTTTTTCCTTAGCCATCGATTGTGATTAAATACAAAGTAAATAAATCTCATTAAAAGATTACTAATTTTTTTAGAATATATTAATACCCCAAACATTAAAGTTACTAATATAGTCGTAATAAAACCAAGGTAAACAAACCATTGAAAAAGATGATTTCTCGTAAATAATAAAGAATGATATACTAAAAATAAAATAAAGGCTAAGAATAAAAGACCAGCTTTTGAGATTACCGTTTTTAATAATACTACTACTGCACTTGTTTCATAAGGTATTTTATCTTTTTTCATTTCATACATTTGCACCGGTTGGCCACCCATACTACTAGGTGTAATAGCAGAAAAATATATTTCCGTAAAAGAATATCCTAAACTTTTTAAAAGACTAATATTAATATTTAAATATTTTAAGACTCGTTTCATATAATAACTATCAAAAAATAAAAAGACAAGCATTGCTATGAAAGCCATGATAATATATATAGAATTGCAATTAAAAATATCTATAAGAACTTCTTTAGGATTATAATTTTTAAATAAAAATTGGTAAGTAAAAATTATTAAAACAATAAATAATAAGGCTGAGAAAAAATATTTTCGTTTGTTTTGCATTCATATCACTTCCTGTTTAATTTTATCATTTACAACAAATTTAAACAACTATCTTGACTCAAAAATAATATTATAGTAAAATGGATTCATGGCTTACGGAGTAGTACTCAAGAGGTTGAAGAGGCGCCCCTGCTAAGGGTGTAGGTCGGGCAACCGGCGCGAGAGTTCAAATCTCTCCTGCTCCGCCATTAATGTTATTTAATCCTTTTTATAAGGATTTTTTTAATTAAAAAAAAATTAAAAAAAGAGATAATTATACTTGTAGAATTTGTGGCAATTCAATAGAAAAAGAACCTAATTTACTTTTGGAGATGTAACAGAACTAAAGGTTCAAAATTAATAAATAAATTAGATAAGGAGTTAGGAGAAAATGATTAACATTATTATATGGTTTCGTTAGTTATATTTTCTTGGTGTTATTCTACTCTTATTATATGTTTATTATTTATGAACAAAATACCAAAATTATATGTAGTTTAATAGCATTTATATTATATTTAATTGTACCAAAAAGAATTTAAATATTTTCGTATCATACTCAATATAAATAAAAGAATAAAAAGAAAATTAATGCTGATGATTATATAAAAAAATTATTGAAAGGATGTGATGAAAATGAATGTAAAAACAACAACGAATAAAATTGATATAGCATGTAACACTTTTAAACAAGTACATAACAGTGGAGTATCCAAATTCCATACGTTAGATAGCTGGCTAGAAAAAGAAAGTAATACCTTCTTATCTGAAACAGTTACCCAAAAACATACATACAAAAAATTTGTTAGAGGACAAGTAGTAAAAGTTGATTTTGGTATTAATATAGGTTCAGAGTTATGCTATACACATTTTGCAATCGTAATCACAAAAAAAGATAGTATCAATTCTGATATTGTAACTATTGTTCCAATTACATCAAAAAAAGGTAGCAATAGAGTATCTTTAGGAAAATTATTGCATAAAGCATATCCTAATTCATTAAAATACAATTTATATTGTTATGCTAATCTGACTCAAATAAGATCAATTAGTAAAAATAGAATATTCTCAAAGCAAAAACAATTTGTTTGTGATCCTTCCATTTTGAATAAAATTGACACTACTTTAGTAACTATGTACACAAATCAAAATATACCGAATAAAAACATAAACGTAAATAAAGGTGTATAAGAGCACATAAAAGTTATTAAAATTACATAAAAGTGTATAAAATTTTGACAAATTGAATAAAATATGATATAAGTATATCGTAATTTAATTGATTACGTATTTAGTCTTTTACAGACATCTCAGTTTAGAAATAAACTGTACTTAGCTCTTTACGAGCACCTATAGATATCATATTTTATGATATCTATTTTTATTTATAAAAAAATCCCCTACTTGCTACGAACAAGTAAGGTCGGAGTTAAACTCCTAAGAAAAACTCACATACGCTAATAAGGAATTTTTCTATGTATTAATTGTACCATAGCAAAAGTTCCTTTGCAAGAAAGGAATGATATGTATGGATTTAAAAATTTATGAAAAAACAAGATATCAAAATATTTATAGACACAAAAAAAACAAAAACTATGTTATTATGATGAGTAAGCCTGTTAAAACAAGTATTAGCAAAATAGACGGTAAAAAGATACTAACTACTGATGAGGCATTAAAGATTAGAGATAATGTTTTAATTAAACAACAGAAAGCACTAGAAACTATCCATAAAGAAGATTTTGATACTTTATGGGATAAATATATCTTTCAATGTAAATTCGTTAAAAAACAGGCTTATAATACCATTCTTAGAAAAGAAAAAGAATACAACAGCAAATTAAAAGGTAAAATAAATATAAATTTATCAAAATCTAATAAAGAATTTTGGACTAAATTTATAGATGACATAGATACAACATCTAAGCAAAAAAATGAATTAATTAAAATTTTAAAAAGTTTTTTTAATTGGTGCATTGAAGAAAATTTGCTTTATAATAACCCTTTATCTAAAGTTGTAAACTATAAAGTAAATAAGCCTGAAATGAAATATTGGATACCATCAGAATTAAAGAAGTTTTTAGACACTATTGAAGAAGATGTTAATTCCCAAAATATATATAGAGCCTATCTCGCTAGAAGAACGAAATTGATAACATTATTAGTTTTTTCTCTAGGTGACAGAATTGGAGAAACTAGAGCCATGACCTTTGATGTAGTAAACGAATAAGCATTCTACATTCTATAAATTATGATAGAACTTCAAATGATTTTCTATCAAATACTAAAACTTATGAATCCGAAAGAGTAATTGATATTAGTCAAAGAGTAATTGATGAAATAATTGATTTCAAAAAATTTTTAATTTATATTATGGAATATGATATTAAAGATGATACGTTAATTTTTTTAAATCATACTACCGGAAAGCCATTCTGTGATGTTGCATTAAGAAAAGCATTCAATTACTATTGTAAAAAAGCAAATGTCCCTAAAATTAGAATGTACGATTTAAGACACACTTATGCTGCTACAATGATGTCCGAAGGTAAAGAAGCATACTTATTTAGTAAAAGAATGGGACATAAAAATATAAATACCACAATAAACGTATATGGGCATTTATCAAATAAAGTTAGAAAAGTGGGAGTAATTCTATAAAAAGCCCCGTAAATACAGGACTTTAATAACATTATTGGTGTCCCCTTAGGGATTCGAACCCTAGACCCACTGATTAAGAGTCAGTTGCTCTACCAACTGAGCTAAGGAGACATTAACTATTTATCATTCTACTAATTTTTAATGATAAAGTCAACTTAAATTTTTAATTCAACTATGGTCTGCCCAGTGTTATTTGGATCTAAGTTATAAGCTTTTACTAACGCATCTTTACTTAATATGTGATGAACTTCTTTTTTTAATTTGCCACTGCCTTTACCGTGAATTATAATAGCATATTTATTTTTTAATTTTACTTGGTCCTTTAAAAAATCATGAATTACAGTGTAAGCTGTTAGTGTGTACTCCCCATGTAAATCTAATTTAGGATATCTATTTAAAGCAAAAAACAACATTTATACTCCTGTTTGGTTGTTGTTAATAGAAGTAGTTTGTGTTGTTTGTTGATTGACTACTTGATCGGGATTTGGATTTTGATTAGGTTGTTGATTCACTTGAGGTGGCGTTTGACTTTGCACTGGTTGATTTACAGGTGCATCTAATGGACCAAACTTTTTCTCATAATAACTTATAACATCAGATAATAAAGGAATAGAATTTTTAACCCCATATTTAGTAGTAGATAAACCGGCTGCAATATTAGCAAGGCGAATACATTTTTCAATGTCATAATTTTTACCTAAGCCGTATAAAAAAGCACCATCAAAGATATCACCAGAACCAGTACGGTCAACTTCTGTAACGGAAATAGTTGGCATTACTTTTACTTCATTACCTAGTTGATACATAGCACCCATATTTTTTAATGTAACAATAATTTCATTTTTAGGATATTTTTCTTTTAAATCTTGATATAAATTTAAAAGGGTTTGCGGATTAGAAAAATCAGTTTTTAATTTCGTTAGACGTTCAGCAAAATCTAAAGAAAAAATTATATATTTAACATATTTAGCTAATGCTAGGACTTCTTTTGGATCACTACCTTTATCTAAACTTGCACCTAATACGGTGATAGCATTTGGGTAATGATTAAATGCTGCGGTAGATGCTGTGTATTCAAATCCATCAGAGTATATTAAATCAGCATTAACATCAAAATCATATTTTTTTAAGTGAAAAACTTCTGGTTCAACCATCATAATGGTTCTAGATGAATTAGCTTTATTAGTTATAATATATGAAGTAGTTGTTTTCTTTTCATAATTAGTTTCTACATAATTAGTTTTGATACGCTCATTTTCTAAATCTTTTTTTATAGAAGTTCCATAATCATCGTAGCCTAATACTCCAGCAAAATATGTTTCAACATTCCATTTTGCTAAAACTTGCGCGACATTGCATGCAGCTCCTCCACTACTTTCAATTTTTTCATTTAATAACATTTTTGTATTTTCAACAGGAAAATTGTCAACGGGAATAGTTACAGCATATGTTGCTTTTCCCACACTAATCGCAATCATTTTTAATGCCCCTTTCTTTTAATCTTGTAAGTTGATTGTTCCACTAAATGTTTGACCCATGTCAGCGAATTGATTTTTATCAGTATTTTTATATTCAATTTTTAAAGTAAAAGTTAGTGTTGTACTAGCGTCTATTGTCTTTCCATCTAGTAATACTGTATTTGCTCCAGTAGCTGGAAAACTAACAGGTGTAAAATCACTTAAACCATCTGCACTTAAAGTAACGATTAAATCACTTTGGTTTACGAAATTATTAACAACATCACTCCATACTAATTTATACGGAACAGGTTTGTTATTAGGATTAGATATTTTAAAAGTATTGGTGATAGACTTTCCAGGTATTAAGTTATCTGCTGTTACATCGGTCTGTCCACTTAAAACAATATCTTGTAATTCAGTAGTGGTAACATTAGTACTTGTTTCTTGCCCCCCTGTTGCTATATCACTTGTAAAATAAGAATAACTAACTGAAAAAGAGATAGCTACCAATATTGTCACAGCACATACAACAACAGCATAGGTTTTTTTCATACTCATTTTTTCCATATTTTGATTCCTCTATTCTAAAATTATTTTAACAAATATTTTTCTTTTTTTCAATGAAAACTAAATAGTAATATTATTTATTAGAAAATCTTTTAATTCTTTTATATTAAGAGTTATTTGTTTTCTAGTATCGCGGTATCTTAAAGTTACTGTATTATTATTTAATGTCTCATCGTCAATGGTAATAGCAAATGGGGTTCCAATAGCATCACTTCTTCGATATCTTTTTCCTATACTACCACTTTCATCATAACTACACATAAAATATTTAGCTAAATCGCCATATATTTCTTTTGCTTTGGTAGCATGAATTTTTTTAACTAATGGTAAAATAGTTATTTTATATGGAGCTAAAGCAGGATGGATTTTTAAAATTAATTGTTCTTCATTATCAATAATTTCTTTTTGATATGCATCACATAAAACTGCTAGAACTAGACGATCTAAACCAAGGGATGGTTCTATTACATAAGGAATGTATTTTTCGTTTGTCTCTGGATCTAAGTAACGTAATTCATGTTTAGAATGATTTTCATGAACACTTAAATCGTAATCAGTTCGATCAGCAATACCCCATAATTCGCCCCAGCCCATTGGATATTTATATTCAATATCTGTTGTAGCTTTGCTATAAAAAGCTAGTTCTTCCTTATTATGGTCTCGATAACGCAAATGCTCTTCTTTAATACCTAGGGTTTTTAGAAAATCAATACAAAAACTTTTCCAATAACCATGCCACTCTAAATCAGTTTGTGGTTTACAAAAAAACTCTAGTTCCATTTGTTCAAATTCCCTTGTTCTAAAAGTAAAATTACCAGGGGTTATTTCATTTCGAAAACTTTTTCCAATTTGAGCAATACCAAAAGGTATTTTAGCTCGCATAGTTCTTTGAACATTAAGAAAATTTACAAATATCCCTTGTGCAGTTTCCCCACGTAGATAAATTTTATTTTTACTCTCTTGTGTTACACCTTGGCTTGTTTCAAATAAAAGATTAAAGTTTCTAATAGGTGTAAAATCACATGATTGACATACAGGACAACAAATATTATTTTCTTTAATATATTTTTCTATTTTTTCATTAGACCAACCATCAGCTGTTTGTTCCCCATTCGTTTGTTGTTCAATTAATTTATCAGCACGATGTCTACTTTTACATTTTTTACAATCAATTAAAGGGTCAGCAAAATTGGCAACATGTCCTGATGCTACCCAAACTTCAGGATTCATTAAAATAGCTGAATCAAGGCCATAGTTATAAGGGTTTTCTTGAACAAATTTTTGCCACCATATTTTGCGCAAATTCTCTTTTAATTCTCTTCCTAAAGGACCATAATCAAAAGTATTTGCTAATCCCCCATATATTTCACTACCTTGAAATATAAAACCATATTGTTTACAATAATTGACCATATCTTCCATTGTTTGTTTCATAATTTTCCTCTTTTCTATTTTTTATGTTCTTAATTTATATACATACACTTCATTATTTTTATTTAATATTTCATAATAATTATTTTTATAAACAAAATTTTTCATTTTTTCAACATTTTTGGCATTTTTAGCGATAACGATAATCTTAGGTTTTTCTCTTTCTAAATCTTTAAAATATTCATTTAATATTTGACTATTAACTTCGCCAATTGGATATTGATATGAATATTTTGATGCCGATAGTCGATTAGCATAATAATACATATAATCCCAATTGCCATATACAGAAATCTTGTCGTTAATAGTGGTATTGCTTTGAATTAATTCATTTACTTTTAATACATCAGCAGTAATATTTTGGCTTTTTCGTTTGTTTAAAGCATCCCCCAAATTATTTAAAGTATCTAACCAAGGTGGAGCTATTAGAAAACAAATGATGCCAATAATAATAATTGTCGATAATTCTTTGTTTTTTAAATTTAAAATAAGATTTAAAAGATATGTTAAAGGAATAATATATGTAGGTATTAAAATCATTCCATAATGCGGATATGTTCTTCCAGATGTTGAAGCTAAAAGAAGAGAGACAACAATAAAAATTAAATTTAAAAGATATATGTTTTTTTGTTCTTCTTTTTTAAGAGCATATAAATTTGTAAAGATACTTAAAAGCATAATTGTAGTATTAATAAAATAAGTAAAAGTCATTAATTTAGAACCAATGCCCATTGCCTTAGTGTATTTTAAATTAAATAAAATATAATCATTAATAAAAGCTGTAAAAGAATGGTTCATAATTAACCAAATAATAATGGGAATAAAAATAATGGCACAGCCAAGTAAAAAATTAATAATACATCTTTTTAGTTCTTGAGGCTTTTTATTTTTAATTAACATTATAAATATAGCTAAACAATAAACGATAAAACATGGTATCATGTTGACTCTTAGTAAACTAACAGCCATAAAACACATACCACAGACAATGAGGCGCATTGTATTTACTTTATTATTTTTTAAGTAATCAATAAAGATATAAAAGGAAATTAAAATAAATAATAAAGCGTATTCTTCAACAAAATTACCTTGTTCAAAATAAGAAAATAAATTTAGCGTTGACAATAATAAGATTAATAAGGAAGGAATTTTTGACGTAAATAGATGAGCAATTTTATAAATTAAATAAAAGCTAAAAAAGCAACATCCTAATTCAATAAGCCAAATACCCCAGTCTTTATTAATGATAAAACCTAAGTAATTGATAATATAAATAATGGGACCTTTATGATCAAAAAAATCTAAATAAGGCATATAATTTTTGCTCATTATTAAAGCCATATAACGGAATACAGATGAATCAGTAAGAGACTCCCCTTTTTCAAAAAAATTCAATTGACTTTGCATCACAAATAAAAACGCTAAAAGGAAAATAATAACAATAGTCAAAAGATGAGCATAATTAATTTCTTTGCCAGGCTTTTTTTGTTTATTAAAAATTATTAATTTACTTGCAACATAATTTATGACAATGACAATGACATTAGAAATAACTTTTATTATTAAATCATTAAAATTTAATTTCGTAACAAATATGTACATAATTAAAACATCTAAAATACCCGTTAGTATTCGACACGAGAAAAACGAAAATATTTCTTTTATAACTTCTTGATAGTTTTTAGTTTTACTTTCAAAAACCCATATTTTATTGGTAATAAAAGCAAATATAACCGCGATTAACCATGAAATTATCGTGGAATTTACAACACTTATATGTAGTATTTGAGCACATATAAAATAAGTTATAATATTGACAAGGGTTGTTAAAACACCAAAAACACCATATAAAATTAAGCCTTTATATTTTTTCATCATTTTTCATATCCTTTTTAAATTCATAAAAATCATTAATAGCATTAACGCCAATTTTAACAATCTTTTTAATATTTATGGAGTTAACCCCTTTTTCTCTTGGTTTAAAAGTTATTTCTTTAAATTTAATATTTTCATTATAATATTTAAAGAAGACACATAACATTACATTAGGTAAATTATAATCATCTTTAAATTTGGAAATATATTTTTCTAATAAACTAGTTTTCATAAGTCTAAATGGAGCATTGGCATCTTCTAAATCTACTTTTTTTCCAAAAACAATTTTTAAAATACGGCACAAAGTGTTTTCAACAAATTTTCTACTTTTACCATCTTCTCTTACAACTCTATTACCAATAATGGCATCATATTTGTTTTTCAAAGTCCAAAAATCTTTAAATTCTAAAGGGTTAGTCTGGCCATCAGAATCAGTTTGAAAAACCCAATCAGCTTGATTTTGAATGGCATATTTATATAACTGAATTAATTTAGGGCCATGTTGTTTTAAGCCTTCAGATAAAATAACAATTTGGGGATATTTATTTTGTAATTCTTTTAATATTTTATTAGTATTATCGCTACTACCCGTATCTGCAATGACTAATCGTGATTTGCTGTTTCCATTTTTTAAGATTGGTAACCAACTTGTAATTGTTTTAGTTATATTTTCTTCCTCATTATAAGCTGGCATGACAATGTATAACGTTTCTTTGATATTTTTCATGTTTTATTTTCCTACTTTCTCATATAATTCTAAGGCTCTTAAAATAACAGCATCCATATTAAAATATTTATATTCAGCTAATCTTCCACACATATATAAATTAGGTATTTTTTTAACTAATTCATAGTATTTTTGATACATATTTTGATTTTCTTCATTAATAATGGCATAATAAGGAATGGAATTTTCATCTTGATAATCATATTTTTTAGGATATTCTTTTAAGATGGTTGTTTTATTATTAACTAATTGATTGGATAAATATTTAAATTCAGTAATACGAGTATATTTTTCATCATTAGGATAATTAACAACAGCACTTGATTGATAGTAATTCATATCATAATTTTCAAAGACTAAATCTAGGGAACGATATGGTAAAGGTCCATACTTATAGTTAAATAATTCATCAATCGCACCAGTGTAGAATACTTTACCATGAAATTCTTGATTTTGCCAATATATTTTATTATCTTTTATTTCTATATCTTCTAAGGCATTAGTATTTAGTTTAATTGTTATATTAGGATGATTTAACATTTCCTCAAATACTTTAGTATAGCCATGTTTGGGCATATATTGGTATTCATCTTGAAAATAACGATCATCATACCCTAGAATAACTGGCACCCGATTAATAACAGATGTATCAATTTCTTCTATAGGTATATTCCATTGTTTAGCTGTATAATTTTCAAAAACATTTTTATATACAAATAAACCAAATTGTTTTATTGTTTCATCTGAATCATTTATTAAATCTAATATAGATACTTTTTTAGTGTCTTTATATTTAGCTAATAATTTTTCTTTTATTATATCAGCTTGCTCTTTAGAATATAATAGCTCTAGAGATTTAAAATTAAAAGGAATGGGCACTAGAGTATTATTAATTTTTCCAACAACTTTGTGTTCATAAAAATACCAACTACCAAATTGTGTGACAAAATCCATTACTTTCTTGCTATTGGTATGAAATATATGAGGACCATATTGATGAACTAGAATAGAATTATCCAGTACTTTATCATACATATTTCCACCTATTTGACCTCTTTTTTCATATATTAATACTTTTTTGTTATCAAGAGCAAATTTCCTTGCTAGCGTACTACCAGCAAATCCACTTCCAACAATTATTACATCAAACTTCACTTTTTTTATCCTTCCTATATTTATTTTGCTTACAATTAAATATTACACTTTTTAAACTACATTTGTCAAATATCTTTTTTAGAGCATATAAAAACCTCTTTTCGAGGCTTTATTATTTTGATAATATATCACAGATTAAATCGGTTATTTCAGTAGGATTTTCAATTGGTAATCCTTCAATTAATCGTGCCTGAGCATACAATATTTTACTATATTTTTTTAATTCTTCTTTATTCTTTTTATATAAGGAATTTAATTTATCAACTATTTTATGCTTATAATTAATTTCTAAGATTTTTTCTGCATTAATATTGTTATTTGGCATGCTATTCATTACTTTTTCCATTTCCACTGATATTTGACCAGTACTTGATAAGCAAACAGGATGATTGGTTAAGCGACTAGTAAATTTAACTTCTTTGACATCAAGACTTTCTTTCATTAAATTTAACATATCTTGATTTTTTTCATTTAATTTTGTAAGTTGTTCTTTTTCTTCTTCACTTTCTACATCAACGTTATCAGAGCAAATGTTTTTAAATTCTTTATCTTGGTATTTAAGCATTGTTTTAAAAACAAATTCATCTAAATAATTAGAACATAGAAGAATATCTTTATCTTTAGCCATAAAGGTTTCAACTTGAGGTAGCGATTTAATTTGTTCTACAGTATTACCACAGGCATAATAAATGTCTTTTTCATCTTTATTGTTTTCTAAATATTCATCTAGCGTAACTAACTTATCTTTTTTAGAAGAATAGAAAATTAATAAATCTTGTAATTTTTCTTTATTCATTCCAAAGTCATTATAAATACCGGCTTTAATTTGAAGACCAAAAGCATCCCAAAATTTTAAATAATCTTCCCGATTATTTTTTAACATATTTAATAATTCACTTTTAATATGTTTTTCTATGTTACTAGCAATTGTTTTTAAAACTCGATTTTGTTGAAGCATTTCTCTTGAAATATTAAGCGATAAATCTGGTGAGTCAACTACTCCTTTTGCAAAGCTATAATAATCAGGTAATAAATCAGCACATTTCTCCATAATCAAGACCCCATTAGAATATAATTGAAGACCTTTTTCGTATTCTTTAGTATAGTAATCATAACTTGCATGAGATGGGATATATATTAGAGAATTGTACTCTAATAAGCCTTCAGCTTTAATGTGTAAGTGACTTAATGGTTTGTCATAATCAAAAAATTTATCAGAATAAAAAGTATTATATTCTTCAAGAGTTATTTCCTTTTTATTGCGTCGCCATAATGGAATGAGTGAGTTAATGGTTTCTAATTCAATTTTCTCTTCTTTCTTTTCTTCCATTTTTATAGGGTATGTTATATAATCAGAATATTTTTTTATTAAACTTTTAATTTCAAATTCATCTAAATAGCAATTATATTCTTCTTCATCTTTAATAGTTAATATTATATCTGTTCCATAAGTTTCTTTTGAACATTTTTTTATTTCATACCCTTCAATGCCACTTGAAGTCCAAGAATATGCTTCATCAGTATTATAAGCTTTAGATATTACTTGTACTTTTGATGCAACCATGAAAGCAGAATAAAAACCTACTCCAAATTGGCCAATTATATCAATGTTTTCTTTTTTCTTATTTTCATTTTTAAAATCGAATGAGCCACTTTTGGCAATGGTACCTAAATTTTTTTCTAATTCTTCTTTAGTCATACCGATACCATTATCACTTATAACTAAAGTTCTATTTTCTTTGTTTGGTTTAACGATTATAGCAAAGTCGTCTTTATTTACTTTTATTTTTTTGTCAGTCAATGATTGGTAGTGTAATTTATCTATAGCATCTGATGCGTTAGAAATTATTTCTCGCAAAAATATTTCTTTGTTAGTATAAATAGAATTAACCATCAATTCCATTAATCTTTTAGACTCTGCTTTAAATTCTTTCATTTTTATCATTCTCCTTTTAGCACTTAATGTTCTTAACTGCTAATTTGATTATATCATTCTAAAATAAATTGTCAATAATAAACGTCAAAAAAACTTCATCTTTTAATGAAGTTAGTCTATATTTTCAACCAAGATCATTTATTAGTCGCACCACCTGGAAGCGAAAAACATTGTCGCCTGGAATCATTTATTAGTCGCACCATCCAGAAGCGAGAAACATTTACAGCACTTTTAAAATACACCATAAATATAATATATTTTTATTAAAAGGTCAAATAAAT
>CANQPR010000025.1 GCA_947625715.1 uncultured Bacilli bacterium | reverse complement strand
GGAATAATTTATTTGATAAGGGAGAAATTATTTAAAAACTTCCATAACTTTTATCTTGACATATTACCAGATGTCTTAAGTCATAGATAGTGTATCAAATTTTTCTAAAAATGTCATTAATCTTCATCAATTATATTTCTATTTTGTGAATAAATAAATCTTTTAAAAAACCTGCCACCATTTCTTCCCAATTTAAAAATGTATTTTCTTTAAACAAAATTATCATTCCTAAACAATCGGCATTGACAATAATAGGTTTCATAATAAAATAACCTTTTAAAGAATTTAATAAAAAATTTTCGCTTTCTGTGGATTTATATTCTTCTCTATTTTCCATTAATTCACATATAAAATTATCAATTTTAATATTTAAAGCATCGGTAATTGAACTAGATATTATCTTTTCTCTATTAGCTATGATAATATTTAAATTTAAATTATTTTTTACAATTTGACAAAGTTTATCACACATATCTTTTAAATCCCATAGCTTGGAAAATTTTTGTAAATACACACCTTTTTCATCTACAAAGATTTCTAAATTTTCGCCATCTCTTATTCCTAGGGTTCTTCTTATTTCTTTTGGTAAAACAATTCTTCCTAACTCATCTATTTTTCTTACTACTCCTGTTTGCTTCATAAAAAAAGATTCACTCCATTTCTACTTTTAGTTTGAGTTAATCTTTTAAAATTATACTTCAATATCATTTAGAATTTTTGAAAATAAAGGTGTTACATAATAAAGAAAATGTTTATCTAATATTTTAATTGGTAGTTTTATTATTATTTGTTTATTAAAGTAGTTAATTATAAATTTAGGATGAATACTATAGGCTTCTAAAAATAATTTATCCCCTTTAATTTTATTTGAAACCTCTGGTGGTAAATAAATTTGTATTTCATTAGTATTTTGGATAATTCTGGTAATATTTAGGGATTTTGCAATTTTTTCAAACCATTCTTCATACATGTATATTTCCATTTCTTTGGTAATTGTTCCGAAACGATCGCTTAATTCTTCTTTTATTTCTAATAATTTTTTTTCACTATTTATTTCATTAATTTTTTGATGAATTAGAATTTTCATATCTTCATCTTTAACATAGTTATCGTTAATATGGGTTTCAACGTTTATTAAAGGCATCGATGCACTATCTTCTATTACTTCTTCTTTGCCTTTTAATCTATTCATTTCTTCTTCCATCATTTTTAAAAACAAATTTATACCGACCGTATCAACAAAACCAGCTTGTTCACTACCTAGTATATCCCCTGCACCTCTAATTGATAAATCACGCATGGCAATTTTATAGCCACTTCCAAGTTCAGTAAAATCTCTAATTGCATTAAGTCTTTTAACGGCTACATCATTTAACATTTTATCTTTTTTATACATAAAGTAAGCATAAGCAATTTTATCACTTCTTCCTACTCGACCTCTTAATTGATATAATTGACTTAAACCAAAATGATCAGCATCATAAATAATTAAGGTATTAGCATTAGGAATATCAATTCCCGTTTCAATTATCGTAGTACTAAGTAATATATCAAAGTCATGATTAACAAAATCATTCATAATTGACTCTAAATCTTGTTTACTCATTCTACCATGAGCATATCTTATTTTGGCTTCCGGAACTAAATTTTGTAAATTATATAATGTTTGTTCAATGCTTTCAATTTTATTATAAAGAATAAAAATTTGCCCATTTCTTGCTAATTCTTTATAAATAGCATCTTTTACAATCAAATCATTTTCAGCAATAACATAAGTTTGAACGGGATATCTATTTACAGGAGGCGTATCAATTATTGATAAATCTCTTAAACCTGATAAAGCCATTTTTAAAGTTCTGGGAATTGGTGTTGCCGATAAAGTTAAAACATTAACATCATTTTTATATTTTTTTATTTTTTCTTTATGGGATACTCCAAAACGTTGTTCTTCATCAATAATTAATAATCCTAATTTAGCAAAATTTATATCATCACTTAATAATCGATGTGTCCCGAAAACAATATCTATTTTGCCTGTTTTTAAATCTTCAATAATTCTTTTAGTTTCTTTAGTAGAAGTAAATCGATTCAATAAAGCTATTTCGATGGGATAATCACTAAAACGTTGGATTGCCGACTCATATTGTTGCTTAGATAAAATAGTTGTTGGGCAAAGATAAAAAACTTGTTTATTATTTAAAATTGTTTTAAAGATAGCCCGAAAAGCCACTTCTGTTTTGCCAAAACCTACATCTCCACAAAGTAATCTATCCATTGGAACTGTACTATCTAAATCACTTAAAATATCATTAATAGCTCTTTTTTGGTCTTTGGTCTCTTCATATTGAAATTTACTAGCAAATATTTCTTCTTCTTCATAATCTTTATATGCTTCTTTAACTACTGTTTTTCGCTTAGCATACAAATTTATTAATTCTAAAGAAATATCTTTAATTTTCTTTTGAATACTTCTTTTTTTATTTATCCATGTAGTTGAACCTAATTTATCAATATGTGGTTTTAAACCTTCTTTATCACTATATTTATATATTGTGGAAATTTTTTCAACTGGAACATAGACTTTATCATTATCTTGATATAGTAATTGAATAAAGTCTTTTTTTAAACCACTAACCTCTAAAGTAACAACACCATTATATATACCAATTCCATGTTCTAAATGAACAATATAATCTCCTGTTTTTAAAGCATCAAGAGAATGAATTTTTCTTCCCATTTTAAAATTTTGTTTATAAGTTATTTTTTGCTTTTGGTCTTCTATATCATATTCACTAAAAACAACATAATCTTCATATATAAACCCACGATTTAATTTTAAAGACACTATATTTATTTGGCCTTTTACTATTTTTTTATCTTTAGCTAAGTGAACTGATGAAAATAAATTTGCAATGGTTTTGGCTTCATTAGGTGTTGATAAACAAAAAACGACGGTCTTTTTATTCTTTATTTTTTCTAAAACATACTCTTTTAATAATTTGAAATTATTATGAAACAATTCCATTTCTCTACTTATATAGTTTTCATTTTTAGATAAACTTATATTATCAATTGTATTTATTAAAAATTCTTTATGAGGATGTATTTGTTCTAAATCAAAAAAATATTTTTTTCCTTCACATCCTTCTTTTTCATTATAAGAAAGTACTTCTTCACATAATTGTTTATAGCCAATTAATATTTGTTCTTTATTATAATATATAACTGATGGTTTATCTAAATAATCAATTAATTTACTATGTTCTTTAGTAATGTTTTCTTCAATTGAATTAATTGTATATTCATCTATCATCTGTAATGAACGTTGGGAGTTTTCATCAAAATAACGAATTGATTCTATTTCATCATCAAAAAATTCTATGCGAATGGGATGTTCACTTTGATAATCAAATAAATCAATTATAAATCCTCTTATTGCATAGCTTCCCGTAGAAGTAACTATTGAATCTCTAACATAACCAAAGTCATTTAATTTGGTAATTAATTTTTCTCGGTCAATTTTGGTGTTTTTAACTAATTTAATTTTCCTATCTAAGACATCTTTAACACTCGAATTATATTTTAAATATCCCATTAAATTTGTGACAACAAAAAAAGGACCTTGCGTAGTTAATTTTTCTAAAGTTTCCAGTCTTTTTAATTTTAATTCTGGTGATACGGCAACGGCAACACTCGTTAAAAAATCATCCATTGGAAAAAACAACACACCTTTATCATGAGTTGTTAAAAAACGATATAACTGATTAGCTTCAAACAAACTATTAGTAACTAACACAATATTTTCTTTGGTCTCTTTATAATACTTTAACATTGTCAAAACTAATAATTCATTTGTTAAACCTTTTATTTCCGTATTTTCTTTTAATTTGATATTTTCTAACATTTTTTCCATCATATCACCTATTTTTTTTATTGTATAATTCTAATACTTTTTCACCACCGTTTATTATAAAGCATTCAACTATATTTTTATACACAGAAAAATTTTCAATCAAAATATTTTTTTCTGATTTTGAAAATTTTCCTAAAACATAATCGATTACATTATTTTTATCATCATGACTTATGCCAATTTTTAATCTTAAAAAAGCATCGGTATTTAAACAATTAATAATTGATTTAATCCCATTATGTCCCCCAAAACTACTATTTCTTTTTAATTTATAATTACCTAGGAAAATATCCATATCATCTTGTATTACTAAAATATCTTCAATATTTATATTATAATAATTAACTACTTTTTTAACCGCAAAACCAGAATTATTCATATAAGTAGTAGGTTTGATAACGATATAATCTTCATTATCTAGTTTACTTTTAAAAAAATAACAATCAAACTTTTTTTCTAATTGAAAATTATCCCATATATAATCAGCTACCATAAAACCTACATTATGACGAGTATCATTATATTCTTTTCCAACATTTCCTAAACAGACAATTAATTTCATTTTTATCCCTTTCTTTCAAATAAATTTTGATAAGTCGTTTTATTTTGAATATTAATAAATGGTCTTATTTTAACTCCAAACTTTCCATCTTTAACTAAACAAACTAAAACGATTGTAGCATCTATTTGTTCTTTTGAGTATATGAATTGAATTTCTTTAACAGCCAAATGATATTTTTGAGCATAAATGATTATTTCATCAATTCTTTTTGGTAAATGAACTAAATAAAATTTTCCTTTAGTTTTTAATAATTTACTCGCTATTTTAATAATGTTTTCTAAATCAATATATATTTCATGACGCGCTACTTTTTTTAAATGGTTATCATTGGCATGTTTATCATCATAATATGGAAAATATGGGGGATTACATAAAATAACATCAAAACTTTCTATTGGAAAATAATTAAAAATGTTTTTGACATCATCACATATATAAGAAATTAAATCTTCTAAATGATTTTCTTTTAAAGAAAGATTTGCTAAATCATATATTTCTTTTTGTAATTCAATACCCCAAATTTTTTTATGATATTTATAAGCTAATATAGTAGGTATAACACCATTTCCAGTACATAAATCTAATATCTTATTTTCATTTTTTTTTATAATTGCAAATTCGGCAAGTAAAATGGAATCTAAGGAAAATTTAAATGCTTCTTCATATTGATATAATTTTAAATTTGGATAGTCAAACAAATAATTAAGCGCTTTTTTCATCTTCTAATTTGACTTCCTTTATTTCATCATTGATTAAAATTTTATATTTGCGATTTAATATATCAACACTTACAACTTGACCAACTTCTCCTTCATAATTTTTTTTCTCACCAACTAAAGGCATTCCTTTTGAACAATAAAGATAGTTTTCATCTTCATAAGCTAAACAACACATTAAACGGCCACAGTTACCATTTATTTTGGAAGGATTTAATGATAAATTTTGGTTTTTGGCCATGTTCATTGATACTGAATCAAGTTGATTTAAAATTTTTGCACAACACAATTGTCTTCCACATACACCTATCCCACCTATTTTTGAGGCTTTATCTCGTGCGCCTATTTGTCTTAATTCAATTCTGGTATGATATATTCCCGCTAATTTTTTAGCTAGTTCTCGAAAATCAACTCTTTCATCTGAATAAAAATTGAAAATTAATTGCTTGCGGTCAAAAGTAAAATTTGCATCAATAAAATGCATATCTAAATTTAATTCATCACTCATTTTTTTTGCATTTTTTAAAGCTAACGTTGCATCTTTACAATTTTTTAAAAATTGGTCATAATCTTTCTTGGTTGCAATTCTTACAATATCTCTTATCTCGTCAATATTCTTTAATTTTTCGTTATCTACCTTTTCTACTACTTTACCAAATTGTAATCCTTTTGCTGTATCAACTATCACGGTAACTTTATTAGGTATTTTTAAATCATGACCATTAAAATAATAAATTTTTCCTTTTTCTTGATATTCTATTCCATAAATATTCATAAGGCACCTAACTTTCCAAAACAAACCTCTCTAATAATAATTGGGTATTAACATTGCATTGTATTTGTTCTAATAATTCTTTTATAATCTTAATTTTTTTAAATAAATATTGCTCTGTTTGTTTTTTTATAAAGGCTAATTCTTTTATAGAATCTTCTTTATTATTAATTTTTTCATTATATAAATTAAGATATATTTTTAACATAACCTTTAATAAATATTGATAATCACTTATTTTCGTTAATTTTAAAGTTAATTCATCAACATAAAAGATTGCTTGGTCTTTAACCATTTCTACTTCTTTGATAAATGAGATGGCTAAATTTTCATATTCTTCATTTATTTTTTCAACCTCTAAAGGATAATGAGCAAAAAAAATCTGACAACGACTTTTTATCGTATCAATAACATTCTCTTTATTATTGGTAATAAAAAATCCCAAAATATTTCCATCTGGTTCCTCTAAAAATTTCAACATTGTATTAGCAGAAGATGAATTTAGACATTCAGCATTTTTAATTATATACATATTGTATTTTGAAAAAACAGGCTTTGTTTGAAACATTTTTTTTAATTCTATGATTTGTTCTTTTTTAATTACTTGCCCATCAGGTTCAATTATAAGTAAATTGGGTAGTAATGAATTGTTAATTAAATGGCACAAATTACACTTATCGCAATTTTCTTGAAATTCTTCTTCACAATTAATATGTTTTAAAAATTCTTTTATTTCTAACATGCATTGTAAAACATTATTTGTTTCCAGCAAAAAAGCATGACTCAATTTTTGGTCACGATATTGAACTAGTAATTGTTGTAACAAATCTGTCTGTTTTAAAGCCAATTTACTTCACCTAGCTATTATTTTACAACAAAAAACAAAATAATTAAAGAGGCAAGTCCTGGTACACCTAAAAAACTAACCACGCCAACTGTATAAATATTAATGGGAATATAAATGTGCAATGAACTAATTAAACAATTTAATCCATATAATAGTAAAAAGGCTAAGACAACATGTTTTATTAATTTTCCTATTTTTTTTATCATATTGTATCCCTCATAAATTTATATGAAAAAAAAAGAAAATTATTCGGAAATAATTTTTCGGTCTTCTAAAGCTTTAAACAATGTTGCCATATCTAAGTATTCTATTTCTGCTCCCATTGGTAAACCATATGATAGTCTTGATATTTTAACATTCTTTTTTTCAAAAGCTTTTTTTATATATAAAATTGTTGTCTCTCCTTCAATTGATGATTTTAAGGCTAGTATTAATTCGGGATTTTCTAGTGATTCAACTCTTTTTATTAATGATGATAAATTAATATCTTCAATCCCTACATCATCAATTGGTGAGATTAAACCATTTAAAACATGATAAACCCCACGGTAATTGCCAGCTTTTTCAAAGGCAAAGACGCTTTTATAATCTTCAATTACACATATTAGGGAATGGTCTCGATTTTCATTGGCACATATATCACATACTTCTTGATTGGTTAAATTACCACAGATACAACAAGGATGTAATCTTTTTTTAGCTTCTATTAAATTAGAAGCCGAAATTTGTAAATAATCTTCATCTAATTCTAAAACGGATAAGGCCATTCTTTCAGCACTTTTCTCACCTATACCCGGTAATTTTTTAAAAAATTCAATTAATTGTTCTAATTCTTGTGGATACAGTTTCATTTTACATTAAACCATCAATCATATTCGCATATGCGCCCATTTTTTGTTGATATTCTTTTTCAATTTTATCTACTGCATCTCTCATGGCTAAAACAATAAAATCTTCTAACATTTCTATATCATCTTTATCACATTTTTCTTGATTAATTTTACAACTAATTAATTCTTTTTTACCATTTAAGGTTACTTCAACCCATTCTTTTTTTCCTAAAAATGTTTCCTTTTCAATTTCTTCTTTTTTACTTTGTAATTCTCTTTGCATTTTTTGGGCTTGTTGCATAATTTTTTGCATATTCATATTCATCTCTCCTTTATACTACTTCTATTTTACTTTCATCAAAAATATTTTTAACAACTTTCTCTAATTGTGAATCACTTTCTTCGGTTTTTATTTTTTCTAATTTTGATTCATCAATTACTTCATATTTTACACCTTTTTTGATATTTTGAATATACTCTTGTTTTAAATTTTGCCATTCTTCTGTTGATAAGGCAATAAATTTTTTCTTTATATTAAATAAATCATTAAAAGCTTGTTCTATTTCATCTAAATGGCGATTTATTAAAGATGATGTACTATTTAAACTAGATGCCATAATCACTACATCCAAACTTGATGCTACAGGTTTAGAATCTATTAAATAAGTTATACTTTTCGGGTTATCAACATTAGTAGCTAATTGTTTTAATAAATTTTGTATTTCTATTAAATAGTTTTTAGTTGCCCCAGCAAAACAATTATTTATTCTAATTGCTTTTAATTCTTCTATATACGCCTTCATTTTTTCTTCATTAGTTTTATCTATTTTTTCTTCTTCCTTTTTTGGTATATCTACTTTTAATGGTTGAATATTTTCCTTTGCTTCATTTATCGTTACTTTATTAGGTAATTTTGTCACTTTTGTTTTTTCATTTTCATTTTTTACGTAATTTAATAAGGTGATTTTTATTAAATCATAAGGATTAACATGAATATTAGTTTTTGTTAAACAATCATTTAAATCAAAAACTAAATTTTTTATTTGTTCATAGCTATATTTTGAACTCTCAGGATTTTCTTTAATTAATATGGCTTTTTTTAGTAATTCTTTCATCAATTTTTTTATAAATATTTTATAATCACTTGCTGTTTGCTCTAACTCTTCCATTTGTAAAAGAATTTCTTTTGCACAGCCATTTTCCATATTTTCTAATATTTTTCTTATAAATACCATTGATATAGTACCATAATTACTTAAAATATTATCAATAGTTATCTTTTCATTATTGCTTGATAATTGATCTAATAAACTTAAAGCATCTCTTAAGCCACCTTCTGATAAGTAAGCTATTTCTTCAATGGCATCATCACTTATGTCAATATTTTCTTCATTAGCAATATATTTTAATTGTTTTATAATATCTTCATTAGTTATTTTTTTAAAATTAAAACGTTGACATCTCGACAATATTGTAATTGGAACACTTTCCACATTGGTAGTCGCCATTATAAATATGGCATGGGCTGGTGGTTCTTCTAAAGTCAAAAGTAAAGCATTAAAAGCACTTGTAGTCATCATATGTACTTCATCAATTATATAAATTTTATATTTACTTTCTGAAGGTGCTATTTTTACATTTTCAATTAATTCTCTTACATCATCTACACCATTATTTGATGCGGCATCTATTTCAATTACATCGGCACTATTAAGAAAATTTAAACAACTGTTACACTTTCCACAAGCTTCATTATTTACTAAATGTTCACAATTAATCGTTTTAGCAAAAATCTTGGCCGTACTTGTTTTTCCAGTTCCTCTTGGACCAGTAAATAAATAAGCATGAGAAATTTTATTGTTTGCAATTGCATTTTGTAACATTTTAATCGTATAATCTTGTCCAACTACTGATGAAAAATTTGTTGGTCTATATTTTCGATATAAAACTTTATATTCCATGTTGCACCACCCATTAATAGCTAGTATACCACAACTTTTCTATTTTAACTATCTCATTTTATGAAAAAAATTGCTTAGTATATTTTTATACATTTGTTCACACACAGAATCATAATGATAGCATTTTGTTTTGCTATATTCTTTTTTTGCATCACTTTTTTCTAATAAATAATAAACTTCATCAATTCTTGCTTGTTTAATAATTTCCATACACATTGAACATGGTCTTAAAGTTACATAAAGGATGCATCCATTTAAATTCCAATTTTTACATTTTTTTGTAGCTTTTAAAATAGCATTTATTTCCGCATGACCCATAACATTTGTTTTTTTTTGTCTATTATTATGTGCTTTAGTCAACATTTTTCCATTTTTCATTATCACCGCGCCAATTGGAACGTCATCCATTTTTATTGATTTTTTAGCTTCTTCAATACATAATTTCCAAATCTCATCTATATTCATTTTTTATCAATCCTTAAAATAAAAAAGTGCACACAAACATTGACTAACGTGGCTGCTATTTTCCAATTCTGACCAGATTATAGTATATTTGTTGCACGTATTCATTATAGCAGAAATATTAGTGTTTATCAAGTCTAATGTTCCACGTGGAACATTGAGTTTGTTATTGAGTAAGAACATTATTTAATTTATTATTTTTCTTCATTTAATTATATACTTATGGGTATCAACATTTTTTATATGTTTCACGTGAAACATATTGATTATTTTTTTATATTGTATTATTATTAATTTTATTTATTAGCATTTTAATTTAAGTTATGCACATGTTCCACGTGGAACATTGATTTTTGTGTATTATAAATAATATAGTTTTTATTTTTTTTAATGTTTCAATTATTTATATTTTATAAATTTATATTATTTTTATTAAAAAAACTTTTAATTATTATGTATACTTTATAATTATTATTTATAATGTTTTTTAATTAATATGAGATTATTATTTTTAGTTATGCACATGTTCCACGTGGAACATGGTTTTATTTTATTTACAATTTTAATTTTTGCTTTTTGCTCTTTATAATTTATTGTTTTGTTTTTATGGTTATATGGATTTTGTGAAGCTTAAAACATTATTTTTTATCATATATATTTAAAATTTTAAATTATGATTATTTTAAATATAAGCATCACAATGTAATAACTTATTCACAATGTTTCACGTGGAACATTGTTTACATGGATATTATGATTTATCAACATTTTGTTTCTTATGTTCCACGTGGAACATAAGAAAAGAAGTTATTCATTTTTATCTTCAATAACTTCTTCTTTTTCTTCATGGTCAACAATGCTAATTGTTGAAACAGTTTGATTATCTTTTAAATTAATTAGTCTAACACCTTGTGTAACTCGACCCAAAGTTGATATTTGTGTTAATGGTAATCTAATCGTAATACCAATATTAGTAATAATTACAACATCACTATTATCAGCAACTAGCTTAAATGAAGCAATATTACCATTCTTCTCTGTAATATTTAAAGCTTTTACGCCTTTACTGCCTCGACTAGTCTCCCGATATTCACAAACGTTTGTTTGTTTTCCGTAACCCTTTTCAGTAACAATCAAAATTTTACTATCATCATTAGCAATTTCAGCTCCAATACATTCATTGCCGTCTAAATTAATTCCTCTCACACCACTAGCTGTTCGACCCATTGGTCTAATTTGATTTTCATTAAATTTAACCATTCTACCAGCACTAGAACCAAGTAAAATCATATCATCACCAGAAGTTTTTCGAACACTAATCAACTCATCAGTTTCCTTCAAAGTAATACAAATTTTACCATTAGTACGAATTGAATCAAATTCATTAATTAATGTCTTTTTAACAATACCCTTTTTAGTAACAAAAAGTAGATATTTACTTTCCTCATTCTTACAAATCTTAATTAAAGAATTAATTGATTCATTTTTATCAATCTGTAACAAGTTAATAACTGGTAATCCTTTGGATTGACGACTAAATTCGGGAATTTCATATCCTTTTAAACGATATACCTTACCCTTATTAGTAAAGAATAAAACATAATCATGGGTTGAAAGAGTAAGCAAATGTTCAACAAAATCCTCATCATTAGTACTCATACCCTTAACACCAACACCACCACGATTTTGTGATTTAAACGTATCTAGAGTTGTTCTCTTAATATAACCTTTATTCGTTAAAGCAATAATAATATTTTCTTCTGGAATTAACGATTCATCCTCAATATATTCAATTGCTGTCATATCGATATCAGTTTTTCTCTCATCAGCAAATTTTCGTTTAATTTCCAGCAATTCTTCTTTAATAATAGCTAAAACTTTTTCTTCACTAGCTAATATACCACGAAGTCTATCAATTTCTTTTAACAAATCAGCCAATTCATTTTCAATTTTTTCTCTTTCTAAACCTGTTAAACGACGTAATCTCATTTCTAAGATGGCTTCTGATTGTAATTCATCCAAACCAAATCGACTCATCAAAGTATTTTTAGCAATTACATCTGTTTGGCTACTCCGAATAATGTTAATAACTTCATCTATATGGTCTAAAGCTATTTTAAAACCTTCTAAAATATGTACTCGATCTGTTGCTTTTTCTAAATCATACTGCGTACGACGAATAATTATTTCTTTTTGATAATCTATATACTTGCTTATTATATCTTTTAATGGCAAGACAACTGGTTTTAAATGGTCTAACATTAGAAAGTTAATTCCGTAAGTAGTTTGCAATTGAGTATGTTTATATAAATTATTTAAAACAACATTTGCATTAGCCTCTCTTTTCAAATAAATTACTACTCTTACAGGATTTTCCAAATTAGATTCTTCATGCAAATCAGAAATTCCATCAATAATTTTATCCCTTACTAACTGGCCAATTCGAGATTGAAATTCTGCTTTATTAACTTGATAAGGTAATTCTGTAACAATAATTCTTGATTTACCATTATGTTCTTCAATTTGAACACGTCCCCGAATAGTTATTGTCCCACGACCTGTTTCATAAGCCTTTTTTATACCCGAATTACCTAGAATAACACCACCTGTAGGAAAATCTGGTCCTTTTATATACTGCATCAATGTACTTACATCAACATCTGGATTATCAATATACGCTACACAACCATCAATTATTTCTCCTAAATTATGAGGAGGTATATTAGTTGCCATACCAACCGCTATTCCCATCGTTCCATTAACTAAAATATTAGGAAAACGACTTGGTAAAATAACTGGCTCTTTTTCTGTTTCATCAAAATTAGGATTAAAATCAACCGTATTTTTATTTATATCGCGAACCATTTCTAAAGATAATTTTGATAAACGCGCTTCTGTATAACGCATCGCTGCTGCGCCATCACCATCCATATTTCCAAAATTACCATGGCCATCAACTAACATATGTCGAAAACTAAATGGTTGGGCCATTCTTACCATCGCATCATAAATTGAACTATCACCATGAGGATGATATTTACCCATAACATCTCCGACTATTCTCGCACTTTTTCGATGTGGTTTATCTGGAGTATATCCAGATTCATACATTGAATACAAAATACGACGGTGAACCGGTTTTAATCCATCACGTAAATCCGGTAAAGCTCTTGCCACTATAACACTCATTGAGTAGTTTTTAAAACTTTCCTTTACTTCTGAAACAATATTATTTTCAATAATTTTATCCATAGCTTTCACCTTCTAAACATCTATACTTTGAGCAAATTGTCCATATTCTTCGATAAATTCTCGACGAGGTTGAACATCTTCACCCATTAAATCTGAAAATATTTTATCTGCCGCAATGGTATCATCTACAGTTATTCTTTTTAAAACTCGATTTTCAATATGCATCGTTGTTTCTCTTAAATCAATAGCATCCATTTCCCCTAAACCTTTAAAACGTTGAACAACTACCTTAGCATTTGCTGGCAAAGTAGCTCGATATGTAGCTAATTCTTCATCTGTTTGAACATATTTTATTGTTTTTCCATATATAACTTTATACAATGGTGGCTGAGCAGCATAAACATGTCCTGCCTCAACAATTGGTCTAAAAAATCTATAAAATAAAGTCAAAAGTAAAATTCGGATATGATCGCCATCAACATCGGCATCAGTCATAATAACAATTTTATGGTAACGCAATTTTTCTAAATCAAAATCATCGCCAATACCAGTTCCAAAAGCTGTTATAATAGTTCTAATTTCTTCATTTGTTAAAGCTCTATCTAATCGAGCTTTTTCAACATTTAATATTTTTCCCCGTAACGGTAAGATAGCTTGAGTAGCAGGAATTCTTGCATCTTTAGCAGAACCACCAGCACTATCCCCTTCGACAATAAATATCTCTGAAATTGAAGCATCTTTACTAGTACAATCAGCTAATTTTCCAATTGTATTAAAACCATCTAAAGCTGTTTTTCTTCTTGTTAATTCTCTTGCTTTTTTAGCGGCTAAGCGAGCTCTAGAGGCCGTCATACTCTTTTCAACAATACTTCGGGCTACTTCAGGATTTTCCATTAAAAATCTTTCAAAACCATTAGCAAAAATATCATTAGCAATTTTTTTAACTTCACTATTTCCTAATTTAGTTTTAGTTTGACCTTCAAATTGAGGATTAGGATGCTTACAAGAAATAATCATTGTAACACCTTCTCTTACATCTTCACCAGTTAAACTATCATCATTTTCTTTCATAAGTTTAGCATTTCTAGCATAATTATTAATAACTCTTGTTAAAGCTTGTTTTACCCCTTCTTCGTGAGTACCACCTTCAGTTGTATGAATATTATTAGTAAAAGAATAGATAGCTGGATTATATGAATCATTATATTGCATAGCAACTTCAATTAAAATATCATTTTCTCTACCCTCAACATAAACAATATCATCAAAAAGAGGTTGTTTATTTTTATTTAACATTTGGACATACTCAATAATTCCACCATTATAATGGAATATTGCTTTTTTCTCATCTTCTCTATGGTCTATTAAAGTAATACGTACTCCTTTATTTAAAAAGGCCATTTCTTGTAATCTTTTATAAAGGATATCCCAATTATAAATTGTAGTTTCAAAAAGACTTGCATCAGCATGAAAAGTTACTGTCGTACCAGTTCTTTCCATACTACAATTATCAATGATTTTTAAAGGCTCTACAGGTTTTCCACCATTTTCAAAACGTTGATAGTGAACTTTACCATCACGATATACTCTAACCTCTAACCAATCAGATAAAGCATTAACAACTGATGCTCCAACTCCATGTAAGCCCCCAGAAACTTTGTAGCCACCTCCTCCAAATTTACCACCAGCATGTAAAACAGTAAAGATTGTTTCAATAGTACTAAGACCAGTCTTATTATTCATACCAGTTGGCATTCCTCGACCATCATCTTTAACAGTAATAACATTGCCTTTACCTATTTCGACTTCAATATCATCACAATAACCAGCTAAAGCTTCATCAACGGCGTTATCAACAATTTCCCATACCAAATGATGCAAACCAGCTTCATTAGTATTTCCAATATACATACCAGGTCTTTTTCGTACTGCTTCTAGTCCCTCTAAAACTTGAATATCATTATCATTATAGTGTGCATTTTCATTTTTCAT
>CANQPR010000024.1 GCA_947625715.1 uncultured Bacilli bacterium | reverse complement strand
CTATTCTTGATATTTATTTTATAATAATACCCCCCCCCCGTGTCAATGTTGGAATAAAAAAAATCTCGTTTTCTCTTATATATACAGAGTTGTGAGATTTTTAACTTTTAATATTTGTCTAAGATTATAATAAAATTAATTTTTAAGGTATAGAAAAGACTAATATAAAATTCATTATTATAAGGTTTTAAATAGTTATAAAGAATAGCTTAACTATTCTAATTAAAAGACACACCTTCCCATGATGGATGTACATTTTTATCTGGTTTGTTTGCTGGACAGTTATTGAACATACTACCTATACTAGCTCCATCTTTATGAATAAAGTTTGACCCATAAATAATTGTTTCTAATTTACTTGCAAAAGAAAACAAACTACTCATGATTGTTACGTTACTTGTATCAAAACTACTTATATCTAATTTTTGAATACTGCTCATATCACTAAACATACTATTCATAGTTGTTACGTTACTTGTATCAAAACTACTTAAATCTAAGGTTTGTAAATTGCTCATTTTTAAAAACATGTTATTCATATTTGTTACATTACTCGTAACAAAGCTGGTTAAATCTAAACTTTTAATACTACTCATTCCTGAAAACATATTATTCATATTTGTTACATTATGTGTATCAAAATTTTTGCCAAATGTTAATTTTTGAAGAATTTCCATGTTTTGAAACATGCCACTCATATCTGTTACATTACTCGTATCAAAACTACTTACATCTAATTCTTCTATATTTCTCATATTAGAAAACATATAACTCATATTTTCCACATTGCTGGTATATAAATTTTCTATTCCTTCTATTTGAGTTACATTTTTAAAATAACAAAATAAATATGAACTATCATCATTTAAAGCTATTCCTTTATCTCCCTGTAAATAGCCGATACAATTGCTATCATTTGCATCACATACAACATAACTTTCTACAGAATTATCTTTTTTTTCACTTTCATCATATGGGCCATGTACTATTTGACCGTTATTTGCTTCTTTTTCATTTTTTGTTGTTTCTATTACTATCTTTGTTAATTTATCTTTATATTCCCACATTCCTTCTTTATCAGACGTACCATTAATTTTTCTTATTGTTCCAATATTTAAAAAATAAAGATTACATTTGGTTTTGGTTTTATTTAAATTTACAATTATTGGTCCCCATTCATTATTATTCCATATTATTTTAGCATTATTATCACAAGAACTTTTTTTAGCATTAAAAACATATCCACTGTCTTTTGTAGGCATGGTTCCAACATTTTCATCACCTTGATAAAAGGCAAATATAATATCGCCACTACCTTCATAGATGAAGTTTCCCTCCATTACTTTGAAACTTTTATTTTCTTTAAAATTAGCAAAGGTTTTCTCTACTATTATTCCACCTACAAAAAGAAGAATAGCACCTATAGCAATTAATATTTTTTTATGATTCTTTTTCTCTTTATATTGACTTAATTTCATTATAAAAGAAGACCTCCATATCTTCTTTTATTATATTATATAATACCCCCCCCCCCGTCAATGAGTTTTTGGCTAAAAATTGTTGTTTTTTTAGTATATAATTTGCAATTGATTATTTCATTTGTTATGATAAAAATATAATTTCTCTTATAATTAATGAATATAAATTTTTAACTTTAATATTATTAATTATGAGAGGAGAAATTTTATAATGAATGGAAGTTTTTTTAATTCACCCACATTTCCTCAAGCAACAAACAATCAAAAACCTACTACACCACCAGGAAATGTCAGTGCAGAACAATTTTATCCACTTGAACAAAGTTTAATTGAAAATATTTTACGTTTAAATCGCGGAAAAAGAGCAAAAGTTTATGTTTCTTATCCCGATTCTAATGAGTGGCGTGATAAAATATATGAAGGAATAATTGAACAATCGGGAAGAGATCATTTAATTATATCGAATCCTAATAATGGAAAATGGTATTTATTAAGAATGATTTATTTAAATTATGTTGAATTTGATGAACCAGTTAAATATAATCCTGATTATTCCGATACATTTGATTAAGCGGATAGCCTAAAAACTATCCTTTTTATTAAAAATTTACGAGGTGAAGACGATGAAAAGAAAAATAATTATTATAATTAGTATTTTATTATTAGCTATTTTCTTTGTTGTTGTTATTAAGAGTTTTAAAAATGAAGAAGTAGTCGCAGCCAAAGAATTTAAAGGTACAGTATTAAATAAAGATACCGATAATATTAAAGTTAAAAATGATAATGATGAAATATATTATTTACACTACAAAACAGATGATATGTATGTTGGTGAAGAATTATTATTTGAATACACCGGATTGTTAGATGTTAATAAAGAAATACAAGATATTAATATTATTTCTTCTAAACAAGTTGTAAAAGAAAAAGAAGACCTTTTTGCTAATTATTATCTTTTAGCTCAACAAAAATTAGAACAAATGACTTTGGAAGAAAAAATTGGCCAACTTTTATTAGTAAGATATGAAGAAAATGATGCCTTAAAAGATTTAAAGAATTATTATTTAAGTGGCTTTGTTTTTTATGAAAAAGATTTTCGGGGCAAAGATAAAAAAAGTGTTAAACAAATGATTAATAATTTAAATCAAGCTAGCAAAATCCCTTTATTAACAGCCGTTGATGAAGAAGGGGGATTGGTAGTTAGAGTTAGTTCCAATCCCAAATTACGTGATAAACCATTTGCTTCTAGTCAAAAATTATTTAAAGAAGGCGGACTAGAAGCTATAAAAGAAGATACAATTGAAAAAGGAAAATTATTATATGAATTAGGTTTAAATGTTAATTTAGCACCAGTTGTTGATGTTTCCACTAGTGAAAGTGATTATATGTATAGTAGAACTTTAGGAAGTAGTACTAGTGATACAGCAAATTTTGCTAAAGAAGTTATTTCAAGTAGTAAAAATAGTGGTGTTTCTTTTACTTTGAAACATTTTCCAGGATACGCTAATAACAGAGATACCCATAATGATGTCGCTATTGATGATAGAGATTTAGAACAAATCAAAACGAGAGATTTACCACCTTTTATAAGTGGTATAAATGCTGGAGCCGAAAGTATTTTAGTTAGTCATAATGTTGTTAAAAGTATTGATGAAGATAATCCAGCTTCTCTATCTTTAGAAGTTCATAAATTATTGAAAAATGAGTTAAATTTTAGTGGCGTTATTATAACTGATGATTTAGACATGGGGGCAGTTCTAAAAATAGATGATGCCATTATTAAAGCTATCAAAGCTGAAAATGATTTAATAATTTGTACTAATTATAAACAATATTTTGATAAAATAAAAAAAGCTATAGAAAATAATAGCTTAACAAAAGAAGAAATTGATCAACATGTTATTAAAATTTTAGCTTGGAAATTATATAAAGGCTTAATTAATGATAACGAAAAATAATCATAACCAAGTATAGTATTGATTAAAATTTTCTTTTTCATCTTTTAAGGTAGTCTTTGGACCATGGCCAGGATAAATAGTTATTTCATCTGGATATTCTGATATTAATTTAAGGGATTTTTTCATCTTTTCATTATCACCACCTAAATCAGTTCTGCCAATACTATTTAAGAAAAGAAAATCACCAACAAACATTATCTTTTGCTTAGGAAAATAAAAACTAAGCGAATCTTTTGTATGACCGGGAGTATTAATTATTTGATAAGAAAAAGTTTGCCCATTGTATTGGTTAGCTTTTAAATTATAATATTTTTCTAACGTTTGTAAGGCACCTATATGATCAAAGTGATGGTGTGTTACTAAAAGACCTACTACTTTGCCACTTGTTGTACTAGCAATTATTTTTTCTGCTTCATCACCAGGATCAATAATTAAAATTTCATTATTTTTCTTTAATATATAGCAATTTTCTTTTAAATCGCCTACTACTAAACATTTTATATCCATAATTATCACAATTAAATTATACTGATAATTAGAAAAAAAGAAAAGAAGAAGATAACTTGTGAAGATAAAAAATATATGCTAAAATGAAAAAGAAATAGAGGGATATAAAATGGGAGTATTTGGAATTATCTTACTTTTAGTAGCGCTTTTAGGATTATATGGTATTTTTCATGTATCTATTTATAATAAATTACAAAACTATCAAATTAAACTTAATCATGTCGAAGGAATTATTGATAATGAACTTCGTAATAAATTCGATCAAATCATTAGAGCGGATGATGCGATTAATAATAAATTAAAAAATAAAAAAGAGTATTTAAAAGAATATTTAGCTTTAAAAGATAAAAAAATAAGTAATTTTGAATTAGAAAGAAAACTTAATGAAGCCGAAAGTATTATTCATAATTTATATAATGATAATGAACAGTTAATTGATAATGAAAATATTTTAGAAATTATTGAAGAAATAAAGGTTGCTAATCAACATTTAAATGCGACGATTAATTATTATAATAAATATACAACGAAATTAAATGCTTATATTAAAAAATTCCCCAATAATATGATTGCCAAAATTCATCATTTTAAAGTAAAACCATTTTTTGACGGTAAAGATATGACGGATAATGATATTGAGGATTTTAAATTATAAAAAGAGGTGATTGACCTCTTTTATTCTTTTCGTTCCCATTTTATTGGTGTTAAACCCATTTTAGTTAAATATGCATTTGTTTTTGAAAAAGGTTTACTTTTAAAGAATCCATAACGAGCTGAAAAAGGTGATGGATGCGGACTTGTTAAAACTAAGTGTTTAGGATTAGTAATTAATTTAGCTTTTTCCTTAGCAAAATTGCCCCATAAAATAAAGACAACAGGACTATCTTTTTCATTAACTAATTTTATTATATAATCGGTAAAACGTTCCCACCCTAAGTTACGATGGGAAGCAGGAGTATCTTTAACAACAGTTAAAACCGCATTTAATAGTAAAACCCCTTCTTTAGCCCATCCTGTTAAATCACCATCTTCACGAATAGGAATTTGTAAATCATCGTATAATTCTTTATAGATATTTTGCAAAGATGGCGGAACTTTTATTCCTTTTTGAACAGAAAAAGATAAGCCATGAGCTTCATTTTCACCATGATATGGGTCTTGGCCAACAATAACTACTTTTACATCTTTATAAGGCGTTAATTTTAAAGCATTAAAAATATAGTTTTTAGGAGGAAAGATTGTTTTTTGTTCATATTCATTGTTAACAATATGCCAAAATTTTTTAAATCCTTCGCTTTCCCATATTATTTTTAATTTTTCATCCCAATCATTACCTATCATAAAACACCTCCTACTTATGATAGCTTTCATTATTATTTATTTTAAAAGCTCGATATATTTGTTCTAATAAAATCCCGCGAAATAAACCATGGGGAAATGTTAAAGATGAAAATGATAATAATAAATCACATTTATCTTTTATTAAGGGCGATAAGCCTAGTGAACCACCGATTATAAATGTTATAAGACTGTGATGATTAAAAATCTTATCTAAAGTATTTGCAAATTCTTCACTTGCTAGAGATTTTCCTTTAATATCTAACCCTATAAGATATTCATCATCTTTAATATTTTTTAAATAAAAATCTTGTTCATTTTTAATATCACTATCTTTTCCTTCAACAATAATTATTTTATGATATTTTGTAATACGGTTTTGATAGTCTTCAATTAATTTTTTGAGATATTCTTCTTTTATCTTCCCAACACACAGTATCTTTATCATCGCATACTCCTGTTACTTCATTTTGTTTGGCACATATTACGGTAGGTAATTGTAGTTCATAATTAGCAAATGTTTCTTTTATAGTTTCAAAAACCTTTTCTTCACTATTATTATCTTTTGATAAATGTAAACATATTATTTTTTCGGTTTCTTCTCCTACTAATTTAGTTAAATAGAAACTACTATCTTTGTTAGATAAATGGCCTTGAGTTCCTAATATTCTTTGTTTTAACCATTTAGGATAATGTCCATTTAATAATAATTCAATATCATGATTACTTTCAATTAAATAATAATTACTATTTTTTAAAAGGGGAAAATATTTTTGATGTAAATAACCAGTATCAGTTAAATGAACAATTTTCTTTTGTTCCATATTAATTATGAAATTTCGTGAATCGGTTACATCATGGCTGGTTTTAATACTTTTTATTTTTATATTATCGATATATATATCTTCTTCATAAATGACTACATTATCATATTGTTTTAAATAATCTAAATCAAGGTATTGTTTTTCGGTAACATATACTTTAGGATGATATTTTTTTATGAAAACTGGTAAGGCACTTACGTGGTCATCATGAGTATGACTTATAATAATAGCTTCAATATCTTTAGCATCTTCATTAATTTCTGATAATTTTTCTTTGATATATTTGGTATTTTTTCCAAGGTCAATTAATATTTTATGATTTTGAGAGCTAAAAAAGGTGCAATTACCTTCGCTCCCACTAGCTAAAACAACTATTTTCATCGATACAGACTCCATGGACTAAAGTGGGTTCCACCACGATTTGGATAACCTTTATATATACCAAAATGTAAGTGAGTTCCAGTAGCTGAACCACTGCTACCCATTAAACCGATAATTTGACCTTTTTTAACTTTGGAGCCTACTGATACTTGAATATTGGTTGTCATATGGGCATACATTGCATAGTAATTATTACCATGATTTATTATGACGTGATTTCCATATGTTCCACCACATGAGCTTCCTAAATAACCATAATTTGGACATGAGTTATAGACTTCTACAACCGTTCCTTCTCTTGCTGAATATATTGGAGAACCAAAACCAGTTCCTGAGATATCTAGGGCATCATGAAAACTTCCCCAACGATATTCATAATCAGTAGTAATAATATATGGTTGGTTAGTTGGCCAGCCCCAGTCTAAGCCTGTATCAACATAATTTCCTGATACACCAGATGGTGTAGGTCCAACACTGGTTATTTCATCAACTTTATCTCTTAAAGTTACATAACTTATCATAGTTGTTTCTTGGGTACGCTCACCGTTTATAACCCGCATTTCTTGGGTTGTTCTTGCTCTTCCCACTACTCCTGGTTGCGATATTACACGTTCGCCAATTCCTAAGTTGTTATCTACAACAGTTTTCTTTTCATAAGCAATATCAACATCTTCTGTAACTCTTATTTCTTGGACTAAAGTCATAATGGGATTAATAATTGCATTATTTATTTTTTCCCCAATCTTTAAAATCGTATTTTCCCCTCTTAAAGCAGGGTTAGCTATTAATAATTCTTGTACATTTAATTTACTTTCTTGGGCAATAGTAGCTAGGGTATCACCAGTTTTTACAATATAACTAGAACTAGGATTAGTTGTTCCATAAAGCAGGTATTGACTTAATTCAGCTTTATCAGTAAATATTTTTTCTTTAACAGAAATATTGGTTTTCTTAATTGTTACATCTTCTTCAAAATACATATGTTTAATAATGGAACCAACATCTTTTATTTCTTCTTGGGTATTATTTATGTAATTTTGGTAATCTTTTTCATCTACAAAGGTTTTTACTAATGTTTCTAGGGCATCTTTAAAAACTTGTTCATCTAAAACTTGAAGAATTGTTTTTTGCTCTTGTTCATTTTCACTATTAGCTTTTTTAGTAATAATTATTTGGTAGCCTTCAACAGTAAAATCACTTGAATTTTGTATTTTTTGATATATTTTACTAGCTGAGGTTATGTCTTCATCATAGGTAACATATTCTTCTATTTCAAAGCCATTAGGAGGATAAACTGTATCAACATGATATTTATCTTTTATATCTTGTTGTTCATTATCAATCATATTTAAAAGTTCATCTTTATTAGCAATTAAACCAATTTTTTGACCATCTAAATAAACTTGATAAACATTTTTGGGTTCATTATTATTAGGTTTTTTTAAGTTCATAAATAAACATATTACACAGGTTACGATTCCCATTAAAAGAATTATGATTTTTTCATTCAAATTCATTTTTACTAATCCTTTCTAAAATGTTTCTTCAACATTAACATTTGTATAATTTTTGAAGCTACTTTTATTAAGTTCAAATAAGACTTGAAATAAACCTGTGCTACCACGACGATGTTTAGCAATGATGATATCGGTTGGCACTATGGTTGGTTTATTATCGGCAGTTTTATTTTCAAAATAATCTTGACGGTTTAAGAACAAAACTAAATCGGCATCTTGTTCGATAGAGCCTGATTCACGCAAATCGGCTAAACGTGGTTGATTGCTTTCTCTTCGCTCAGCATTTCTTGATAATTGTGCTAGGGCGATAACAGGAACTTTTAATTCCATGGCCATTGTTTTGAAAGCTCTTGATATTTCTGATACTTCAACTTGTCTTGATTCAACTCTCCCCCCAGTAGTAACTAATTGAAGATAATCTATGATGACTAAGCCTAAGCCTTTAGGAGTTGAGGCTAATTTACGACATTTAGCTTTTATTTCTGGCGCAGTTACAGAGGCATCATCTTCAATGAAAATATTGGTTTCTGATAGTTCGCTCATAGCTTCATTATATCTTTTCCAGTCATTGTGATTAAGCATTCCTGTTTTTAATTTGTCGCCTTCAATTTGCCCAACAGAACTAATCATTCGATTTACTAATTGTTCGGCACTCATTTCTAAGTTAAATATGGCAATTGCTTTATCGGTTTTCATCGCCGAGTTAGTGGCAATATTTAGGGCAAAAGCTGTTTTTCCCATACCAGGTCTGGCAGCAATGATAATTAATTCTCCTTCATGAAGTCCAGATGTTGCTTTGTCTAAATCTAAAAAACCAGTTGATAACCCTGTAACAGCACTTTTGTTTTGAGCCATTAATTCAAGGTTAGCTTGAGCATTACTTAAAGCAACACTGATGGGCATAAAATCACTTACTTGTCTAGTTCTAATAACATTTAAGATTTTTTTCTCTGATTCATCTAGTAATTTATTTAATTCATCTTCTTCATTATAGGTTGCAGTTATGATGTTGGTTGCCGTATCGATTAGTTTTCTTCTGGTAGCTTTTTCTTTAACAATTTCAATATAATAATCTAAATTGGCACTGGTAACAACGGAGTCTATAACCTCGGTTAAGTATTCAACACCTCCAACGGCATTTAAATTTTTTTGTTTATCTAATTCATTTTTAACAGTTGTAATATCAATGGGTGTATTGCTTTTATATAGTTCATTTAAAGCATCAAATATTTTGCGATTTGGCTCATGATAAAACATATCACTATTAATATTTTCACTTATTTTATCAAAAGCCTTGGGGTTTAAAAATGCTACTCCTAAGACACTCATTTCTGCTTCTATACTATGGGGCATCACACGATTAGCCACAAAATCACCTACTTCTTTAATACGATTTTAATTTTGAAAGATACTTTTTTATGCAAGTTAATTAGAACTTCATGGGTGCCTAAGGCGCAAATGGCTTCATTTATTTTTATGTTTTTTTTATCAATATCGTAACCCATTTTTTTTAATTCATCACTAATTTGTTTGGTTGAGATAACTCCAAAAACTTTGTCTTCTTTGCCAGTTTTGACAGTGAAAGTTATTTCTTTATTGGCTAATTTTTTCTTTATTTCATTATATGAAGCAACTAAGGCATCTTCTTGTTGTTGTTTTTTAGCTAATGAGTTATCTAATACTTCCATACTTCTTTTAGTTACTTCAACAGCTAAGTTATTTTTAATTAAATAATTACGGGCATAGCCATCACTAACTTCAATGATTTCATCTTTTTTTCCTTGCTTTTTGACATCTTTTAATAAAATTACTTTCATTATAGTTGCCTCCTTTAACTAAGTTTTATTATAACAAAAAACCATTAACATTTAAAGTTTTAAGAACTTAAAAAAGTGATTTTTTAAATCACTTATTTAACATATGGAATTAAAGCCATAAATCTTGCATATTTTATTTGTTTAGCAATATGTCTTTGATGTTTTGCACATGCACCTGTCATTCGACGTGGTAAGATTTTTCCTTTTTCACTTATATATTTATTGATAATCATTACATCTTTATAATCAACGTCTTTTCCAGCACACATTTGACATATTTTTTTTCTTTTTCTTCTAAATTCAGCCATAATTAACTCCTTTCTTTAAAATGGTAAATCATCATCAGTTAAAGCTATTTCTTCACCAAAATCTTTAAAAGGATCTTCCGTTACGTCAGTAGTGGGAATATCGTTTTTATTTTCATAATTAACATCAGGTTTAAAATAATCTTCTTTTACTTCTGGTTCTTTATTGTTTCTTGAACTTAAGAAAGTGACATTATCCGCTACAACGTCGGTTGTATATCTTTTTTGACCATCTGGGGCATCATAACTACCTGTTTGAATTCGCCCATCAACGGCTACTTGGGTTCCTTTCGTACAATATTTGGCAATATTTTCTGCTTGTCTACGCCATGCTACACAACTAATAAAATCAGTTTGAGGTTGAGCGCTATTAGCAGTGTTTATTCTAGAAACAGCTACTGTAAATCTAGTAACACTTATGCCACTACTTGTGGTCCGCATTTCAGGATCTCTTGCTAATCTTCCAATTAATATTACTTTATTCATTTTTTACTCCTCATCTAAACGGATTATTAAATGTCTTAAAACATTTTCATCAAGACGAATTTTTCGATCAAATTCAGCAATGGTATCGCTATTAGCATTAATTTGCATAACAAAATAATATCCATTTATTTCTTTTTTGATTGGATATGCTAATTTTTTTTCACCTAATTCTTTGAATTCAATAACTTTATCTTTTAAAGATTCTACTAATTTTTTATAATTTTCAGCTGTCTTTTTAACTAAATCAGCTTCAATAGTAGCTTTAACGATAAACATAATTTCGTATTTTGGCATTTTCTACACCTCCTTATGGTCCAATGGCTTTTTATTTTTTAAAAAGCAAGGAGTAAATTTCTTACTCGCCCTATATTTTAGCAAAAAATAATCTTAATGTAAACAAAATTATTAATATTGCTCTTACAAAAATTTATGTACATTTTAAAAATTTATGTTATACTATTAGTGGCTTTGGAATTTAGGGGTATAGTTCAGTTGGTAGAACGTCGGTCTCCAAAACACATAGTTGGGGTTTAACTCTACTATTTAGCAAACCCTTTATTTATGGGAAAAACCGATAAATATAATTTAGAAAATAATAAAAACTTAAAAAATTGTACGAGAAATTGTACCAAACGATGAAAAAAAGTTTTAATTATTTTTAATTTTAGTTAATCAATTTTATTTAATTTTTATCATTTTTTATTCAGTACATATTGATAAAAATTAGTAAATTTTGTATAATATATTTGCTTTGAAGAAAGCATTTCTAGGGGATTAGTTTAATGGTAAAATATCAGTCTCCAAAACTGAGGTTAAGTGTTCGACTCACTTATCCCCTGCCAAGCAAATGTTCGCTTTTTAGCGATTTAGATACACGAATCTAGTTTTAAAAATTAGATTCTTTTTTTAATTAATAACTTGTATATGTTTTTGAACAGAGTTAACATTGATATTGTAGAGGTGACTTGTAATGATAACAAAAAAAGATTTTAAAATCAATGAGGCTGTTCTTGTAACATATCATGTTCTTGATTCTGTATATCAACATTTTTGTTTAGGCTATCCCAAAGAGATAGATGATGAGATTGTTAATTTGATAACTCACTTAATGGATTATATTGATCCACAAGATAAATCTATGGATGTTGATATGTCAGATTATGAAATAATTAAGAGTGTTATTTATAAGGATAAAAAGACAAAATAAAAACAACTCTGTACTAGCAGTTGTTCTATAATGATAAAAATTATAAAATACCATTTGTTAATTTATGTAGCTTTTCATAACTACTAGAAATTATAACTTGTATTTCCTTATTTTTATACTCTTTTTCAATTTTAACTATAGCCTTAAGTATTTTTGTTAATGTTGTTTCATCTTTTGTTGTAACTACAAATGTTATTTTATCTTGATTTTCAATTTGATCATAAGGTAATGATTTATCATCCTTTATTATAATTTCTTTACTATCTTTTAAACAATCCTTTTTTAACATACTTTTACTCCTTTCCAACCTTAATAAGTAAGTCCTTATCTATTAAATTCTTATAGTTAGGAACTTCTTTTTTATTTTTGTAAAAACTACAATTACTGCATTCTTTTTTTCTTAATGCATTGCATACATTTTCTGATATTCGTGCAAAGCATTCTAATTTATCATTACTTCCATTTACTGCTACTTTTTCTTTCATATATTATTTCCCTTTCTTTACATACAACTCTTCATTTTCTTTAATTGCAAATAAAACGATTGTCAGTCCATTTTTAATAGATGTTTCAAAGAAAGATTTATTATATGGTACTAGATGCCAATAAAATTGCTCTGCTTTATTTACAAGTGTTACTGCATATTTGGTTTGTTTATAAGTTATGATTAATTCGCAATGATATATATCATATAGGATTATAAATCCATAATCAATATATATTTTAAATTCTTTGCTATTAATTAACTTACTTACTTCTTTAAGCATCATTTTAGGTTTAGTAAAATGCATAGTAAAATTCTTTAATGATTATTAGTCAAATAAAGTTATCCATTCACTCCTTTCTGTTTTAAGATTTTTGGATTAGTCAAATTTATCTATACAGTTTAGGTTGTGGTAAACTTAATAAGAAAATCGTATCATTATATATGTGGTGATACGATGAAACTTAAAACTATTTTAGGTAAAAATGTAAAATATCATCGTTACAGAAAAAAATATACACAAGAGCATTTAGCAGAAGTCTTAAATGTTAGTCCAAATTATGTTGGCAGATTAGAACGAGGTCAACATAGTCCATCATTAGATAAAATTGAAAAGATTGCTAAAGCTCTTGATGTAAAAGCATTTGAATTATTTTTGGAACGAGATGATTATGATAATTTGCCCGAACGAGTAAATTTAACTAATCCGAAGAAATAACAATCGCAAGTTGCTATTTCTTTTTTTATTATATCATACTTTGCTCAAATATGCCGAAGAAAATCAAATATAGCCGAATTTAATAGGATAATTTGTTTTGTAAGGATGGTTATATTTATGAGTAATGAAAGATTAGAAGACTTAAGAGATGAACATGATCTTAAGAAAAAAGATGTTGCTAAAGCTATTGGTGTTGTTGAATCAGTATATTCCGAGTGGGAAAATGGAAAACTATCCATACCAACAAAAAGATTAAATCAATTAGCCAATTATTTTGAAGTAAGTATTGATTATATGTTAGGTATTTCAAATAAAAGAACTCGAATAAAATCTTCAGATGCAATAGATATGAAATTGGTTTCTGCAAGATTAAAAGAAATTAGAAAATCATTAAAACTTACTATGAGGGATTTATCTGATAAATTTAATACTTCATCATCAGCTATTAGTAATTATGAAAATGGAAAATTTTTGATTTTAAGTTCCTTTTTAATAGAATTATGCAAATATAGTAATTACTCTATTGATTGGGTACTTGGAAGATCTGATAATAAGCATTTAAAATAAGGTATTTTATATATCTTTTTTATTTGGTTATAATTGGATAAAATTGTCCTATTATATTGACTTTTCACTACTTTTGATGTAGTATATAAAACAATTTTAGGGGTGATATTCGTGTTCAGCCTATATGATTTAAGAAATAATTTTGCTTACTATTATGATTTCTATATTTCTGCTAAAGAAAAAAATTATGCTGAAGCAGGAAGAAAAAATAATATATCAGGATCTAGTTTAACAAGAAGTGTTAAAGAACTAGAGTCAATTTTAAATTTGTCTTTGGTTAGTACAAATAATAAAGGTTTTGAACTTACTTTGGATGGTGAAAGATTATTTAAAAGTCTTGAAAAATTTTTTGATAGTATTAATGTTTTTTCAAGTGAAGAATTATTATCTAATTTAGATGTTGTCTTGACTATTGGTACAACAAGAAATATTGCTGACTTTGGTCTTTCAAAATTTCTTACAAAATTTAATAAACTTTATCCTGATGTAAAATATAAAATATTTATTGATAGTGCATCTAATTTAAACGATTATTTATTAAATCGTAAAATTGATGTTTTAATAGATTACATACCAAATAATAATTATAGTGAAAAGTTTGATATAGAAATAAAACCTATCACTCAATTTAAAACTTGTTTTGCTTGTTCTAAATCTTATTATGAAAAAATAAAAAATGATATACATTCTTTAAAAGATTTATCTAATTATAAATTAGTTATATCAGGTAGTTCTCGTAGAAGACAAATGCTAGATGATTTTTTACAAGTATATAAAATTAAACTTACACCACAACATCTTATGCCTGATTCTAAACTTATGGCTGATTTTATAAAAGATAATGATTACATAGGATATTTTATGGAAGATGAATTAAAGGAATATGATCTTGTTAAAATTGATTTAAAAGAACAAATGCCTATTAACCCTATTGGTATAATATATCCTAAAAATGTAAATCGTGTTGTATTAGATTTTGTAAAAATGGTAATAAATGAAAGTGATGATATAAATGGATAGAAATATAATTTTAAAAGAAACAATTGATTTTGCTAAATTAATTAATAACTCATTAGATCGCAAAGATATGCGTGAGTTCAATGTCAGTTTAAAAGTTCCTATAATTGATATATCACAAAAATATAAATTTTTAGACTTAATAATCGATGTATGTCATCGTAAAAAAATTGAAGTACCAAGAGCTATTGGTGATTTCTTAACTTATGATGAAGATTTACAAAAAGATATTTTATATACCTTTATATTAAATTGTAGTTCAAAAAATAAAGATAAAAGCTCTAATGCGTAGCTATTAGGTCTTTTTTTTGGTATAATATTTAGTGAAATAAATAGTAATTTGTAAGAGGTGTATAAAATGAAACGAGGATCATATTTAAGTGTTGGATTTAGTGTTGGAATATCAATGACAATTCTTTTTAGTGTTGTTTTTTGCAAAGTATTAAATAATTATGCAGGAATTGGAGTTGGAATTTGTTTTGGTATTTCGCTAGGAATTTTGACTTCTCTAATATTTAAAAAATATAATGATAAAAAAGATAAATAGTAATTTGTAAAGGAGGTTCACAATGAAAAAGTGGCTTGATAATATTAGAAAACCTAATAAAGATATGAAAACAAAAAATAAAATAATAAATACTTCTTTAATAATGTTATTAGGAATCTTATTAGGCATATTTTCTAAATGGTTAGATAATTTAGGTATTAACGATGCAATATGGTGGCAACATATACTAGGAATATTAGATTTAAGAAATGTCTTTTCTTATTTTGGAATATGGATATTTTTAGCAATCACTATTTCTGTTTTTAGCAAAACACCATTAAGAGCAGGTTTAAATGTATTT
>CANQPR010000023.1 GCA_947625715.1 uncultured Bacilli bacterium | reverse complement strand
TAAATTGCTCAGGAGATATTATACATGATTATAAAACTTACTGCACAACAATTGTGCACTTCTTTTTTTAAATTACAGATTTAAAAATTTCGTATTTTTTTTTGAGATGCCGGTTGTTTTTTTAGAAATTTATGATATAATTTTTTTAAACTAATAAGGTAGGGATATCTATGAATTATAATAACGTTAATGAAACTGAAAAGTATAAAAAAATGCTAGATGAGGAAAAAGAAAAAGAAAAAAGAAGAACAATAATAATTATAATTTTAATTTTTTTAATTATGTTCTTATCAATAGTTGGTTCAACTTTTAGTTATCATCGTTTATTTGGTAGTAATAGATGCCGTTTAAATTGCGATATTAATGGTGATGGAATATGTGATTTAAACTGTGATAGTAATAATGATGGTGTGGCTGATTATGATATTGATACTAATAATGATAAATTACCTGATTTAAATATTAGTTATGGGCATATAAAATCTGGTGTGTTTAATGTTGATACGAATGGCGATGGATTACCAGATCGAAATTTAATTAATCAAGATACTGATCATAACGGTAAATGTGATTTAAACTGCGATATAGATGGTGATAATCGTCCTGATATTAATATTGATATAGATGGAGATGGAAAACCTGATTTAAATGTTGATACTGATGGAGACGGAAAACCTGATATTAATATTGATGTTAATAAAGATGGAAAACCTGATGTTGCCTTAGATACTGATGGAGATGGATTACCAGATCGAAATTTAATGAATCAAGATACTGATGGCGATGGTAAATGTGATTTAAATTGTGACAACGATGACGATGGATTTCCTGATACAAACATTGATGTCGATGGTGATGGGGATCCCGATTTGAATATTGATGTAGATGACGATGGCAAGTGTGATTTAAATTGTGATACGAATGGTGATGGATATCCCGATACTAATTTAGATCCAGATTATGATGGCGTGTGTGAACTAAATTGTGATACAGACCATGATGGTAAGTGCGATTTGAATTGTGATACTGATGGTGATAGAAAGTGCGATTTGAATTGTGATACTGATGGTGATGGTGATGCTGATTTAAATATTGATACTGATGATGATGGTAAGTGCGATGTAAACTGTGATACCGATGGCGATGGTAAATGTAATACTAACTGTGATACCGATGGTGACGGTGAACCTGATTTAAATATTGATACTGATGATGATGGCAAATGTGATTTAAACTGTGATACGGATGGCAATGGTACTTGCGATTTAAATTGCGATACGAATGGTGATAAAGAACCAGATACTAATGTTGATAAAGACGGCGATGGCAAGTGTGATTTAAATTGCGATACCAATGGTGATGGTAAATGTGATTTAAATTGTGATACAAATGATGATAAAGAACCAGATACCAATGTTGATAAAGACGGCGATGGTAAGTGTGATATAAATTGCGACACCAATGGTGATGGTAGATGTGATTTAAACTGTGATACCAATGGTGATGGTAAGTGTGACGTCAATTGCGATACGAATGGTGATGGTAGGTGCGACTTAAACTGCGATAATAATTATGATGGTAAGTGTGATGTCAATTGCGACACTAATGGTGATGGTAAGTGTGATATAAATTGCGATAATAATGGTGATGGCATTCCAGATACCAATGTTGATACCGATGGCGATGGCAAATGTAATACCAACTGTGATACTAACGGCGATGGTAAATGTGACTATAATTGCGATACGAATAACGATGGTAGATGTGATTTAAACTGTGATACCAACGGTGATGGTAAATGTGACATAAATTGCGATACCAATGGTGATGGAACACCAGACAAAAACGTTGATAAAGACGGCGATGGAAGTTGCGATTTGAATTGTGATAAAAATAATGATGGTAAATGCGACTATAATTGCGATACAAACGGTGATGGCAAGTGTGATTTAAATTGTGAAACAGATGGCCAATGTACAACTAATTGTGATTTAGATGGTGATGGCAAGTGTGATAAAAATTGCGATACCAATGGTGATGGTAAATGTGATTATAATTGCGATAATAATGGTGATGGTAAGTGTGACTTAAACTGTGATACTGATTGGGATGGCAAATGTAATACTAACTGTGACACTAACGGTGATGGAAAACCAGATACCAATGTTGACACTAATGGTGATGGCAAATGTGATTTAAATTGCGATACCAATAATGATGGTAAATGTGACTTAAACTGCGATACCAATAATGATGGCAAATGTGACTTAAACTGCGATACCAACGGCGACGGTAGGTGTGACTTAAACTGTGACACCGATGGCGATGGTAAATGTAATACTAACTGTGATACGAATGGCGATGGAACGCCGGATAAAAATGTCGATACCAATGGTGATGGTAAGTGCGATTTAAATTGCGATACCAACGGTGATGGTAAGTGTGATTTAAACTGCGATACCAATAATGATAAAGAGCCAGATACCAATGTTGATAAAGATGGCGATGGTAAATGCGATTTAAATTGTGATACGAACGGTGATGGCAAATGTGATTTAAACTGCGATACCAATAATGATAAAGAGCCAGATACCAATGTTGATAAAGACGGCGATGGTAAATGCGATTTAAACTGTGATACGAACGGTGACGGTAAGTGCGACTTAAACTGCGATACCAATGGTGACGGTAAGTGCGACATTAATTGTGATACCAATAACAATGGCAAATGTGATTTGAATTGTGATACCAATGGTGATGGCAAATGTGACACTAATTGTGATACCAATAACGATGGTAAGTGTGATTTGAATTGTACAGATGAAGGAAGTACAAAATGTAAGACCAATTGTGATACTAATGGTGATGGTAAAGCTGATAAAAACTTAGACACCGACCATGATGGTAAGTGTGATTTGAACTGTGATACTGATAATGATGGCAAGTGCGATTTAAACTGTGATACCAATAATGATGGTAAATGCGATTTAAACTGTGATACCAATGGTGATGGTAAATGTGACTTAAACTGCGATACCAGTGGCGATGGTAAATGTGACATAAATTGTGATACTGATAACGATGGAAATTGTGATTTGAATTGTGATTTAGATGACGATGGTATTCCAGATACAAAATTAGATACCGACCATGATGGAACTTGTGATTTGTTCTGTAATGATGGTGAAGATGGAGCATTGTTATTAACATACAAAGTTGGTATAGATGAGAAAAATATCGAACCAGGATGGACAGGTACTCAAAAGTTTAGTATTCAAAATAGAACAAATACAACTTTATTCTATAAGATAAAATTAACAGATGTAGAAAATACTTTCGAACCAACTAGTGAGTTTGTTTACTACCTTAAAAGAGGTAGCGAAATAGTAAAAGGTGAAACACCTGCACCTACAGAAGAAAGTGTTTTATTTGAAGAAATAATGATACCAGCTCATGCAGTATATGAATATGAACTTGTTTATACATTTAAAGATACTAAACTACCGCAAGACTATCAACATGATAAACATTATAAAGCTACAGTAACAGCTGATATGGAAGGAAATTAAAAACTAAATTTGAAATTTCCTTCTTTTTTTATTGATAAAAAAATTGAACATTATCTTGTTTTTTTGGTATGATTTTATTATAATTATATATAGTAAAGAGTAGAAGGGACTAAGTTATGAAGAAACAAGAGAAGTATCATTCTATCAAAACAAAATTTAAATTTGTTGCGGCAGCTCTTTCCTGGACAACATTTGTGCTTTTATTAATTGTGGGAGGATTTTTGTTGTATTATTTTATTGCTACAAGAGTATATGCTCAAAAAGGTGATGATTTTAAACCGGCTTTTGGTTTGTATACAATTGTTTCGCCTAGTATGGAACCAAATTTAAAAATATATGATGTTATTGTTAATGTAAATATAAAAAAACCAGAAGATATAAAAGTTGGAGATGTTATTACTTTTATATCAACAGCTTCTATATCTAAAGGAATGACTATAACACATCGGGTTATATCCATAACTGATGGTGAAAATGGTAAGCTTTATCAAACCAAGGGTGATAATAACTTAAGTCCTGATAGTGCACCAGTACCATATGAAAATATTTTGGGTAAAGTAATTTTAAAATTACCTCAATTAGGAAGATTGCAAGGCTTTTTAGCAACTAAAGGTGGTTGGCTTATTGTAGTTGTTATACCGGCAATGATTATTATTTTGAGTGATGTTATGAAGTTATTTAGATTAAAAGATGCTCAAAAGAATGTTGATGATTTAACCAAGAAAGAAAATGAATTAGAAAAGAAAGAAATTGAAAAGAAAAAAGAAATTCAAACAAAATTAACAGAAAAATATAAACCACGTCGAAGTGTTTATGAAAACGATCCGTTGAAACGTGATTCAGTAATTATAAGTGTTGGAAATACCAAAACTAAAACTAAACCTAAAACCAATAGTGCTGAGTTACCAAAATTAAAAGATAATAGTAAACCTGTTAAAAAGAAAAGACGGTATTATAATCAAAAAAATCATAAATAAAATTTAGCTTAAAAAAGCTAGATTTTTTTTGCAAAACATTGACACGGGGGGGGGTATTATTATAAAATAAATATCAAGAATAGAGATGGTATTTATTATGAAATTAAGTCAATATAAAGAGAAAAAGAAAAGTAAAAAAGTAGTAATAATATTAGCAATTATTGTTTTGTTAATAGGTATAGTAATAGTAGGTAAGTCATTTGCTAGTTTCAAAGTAAATAAAAGTTTCAAAGTGATGGAAGGAAACTTCATCTATGAAGCCAATTACTATGTATCAAGTAAAGGGAGTGATACAACTGGAAATGGAACGAAAACAAATCCCTATCTAACAATTCAAAAAGCATATGATAAGATAAAAGATGAAGGAACAATAAAACTATTAAGTAATATAGAAGTAAATCAAGTCCAAAACTTAACAACCTCTAATAAGAAAGTAATAATAACCAGTGAAGGAAGTACATATGAAATCAAAAGAGGAAGTAGTCTAACAGACAATGGAGTAATAGAAGTAAATAATCAAAATGAATTAAGTTTAGAAAATGTCATTGTAAATGGACAAAATGTAAGTTCCACTAAACCAATGATAAATGTATATAATTCCAAATTAAATTTAAATGAGAAAACTACAATCGAAAATGCAATAAATAATTCAAGTGAAGATTCCACAAGAAAAGGTGGTGGAATATACACAGATGGTAGTGATGTCATAATTAATGGAGCCACTATAAAAGAAAACACAGCATATAATGGAGGAGGCATATTTGTTGCTGAAAATGGAAGTTTAACTATAAAAGACGGTTTAGTAGAAAATAATAAAGCTACGTTAAATGGAGGAGGAATTTACAGTTTAAGTAATACTAAGTTTGAAGGAGGAACAATAACTAATAATACAGCATCAGTATCTGGAGTTGGGTGTGGAATGTATATACGTAACACTACAAGTCCAATAACTTTTGAAATGACCGGAGGACTAATTACCAAAAACATATCAAAAGAAAACGCATATGGTGGCGGTATAGGTATTTATGGCTTAGTAATAGGAACCATAAGTGGAGGAAAAATAAGTTATAATGAATCAGGTAGTGGAGGAGGAATTAGCATAAATGCTGTAAATAAAGATGAAGCCCCAAACATAACATTAAAAGACAACATAATCATAGCAAATAACACAGCAAACAGTTCCGGAGGAGGAGTATATGTTCGTCACGGTACATTGACAATAGAAGAAGGTATTGAAATAAAAGATAATACAGCTATCAGTAATGGAGGCGGAGTATGTGCACTTAATTATTCAGTAATAAACATGAACGGTGGAACAATAAGTGGTAATACAACATCAAAAAAAGGAGGGGGAATATATATTTGGCAAGATGCAAATTTAACAATAACTAAAGGTACAATAAGCGAAAATACAGCTCCTAATGATGTTGGAAGTGGAATATGCTTTGAAACAAATAGTGAAAGTGTACTAACTATCAATGGAGATGTATTAGTTAGTAGTAATATTGGTAGTGGAGCAGGAATAGAAGTAAGAGGTGGAACTTTTTATTTAAAAAAAGGAACGATTGAAAACAATAATAATGGAGGAGGAGTTTGTTTACAAGTAGGAGCAACATTTTATATGAGTGGTGGAACAATAAGAAAAAATACTTCATCAGGTGCTGGAGGAGGAGTAATGGTAATAAGTCCAAGTAAGTTTGAAATGACGGGAGGAACGATAAGTGAAAATACAGCTCAAACATATGGAGGAGGAATAAATAGTTTTGATGCAACGGTAAGATTAACAGGAGGATATGTTCAAAATAATACATGTAAAGGTGGAAGCTCATGTGGAGGCGGAATTTATTCTGGAGGAAGTTATTACCGAAGTGGTACAACTGTATCTGGAAATTCGCCATCAAATTTTGGAAATAATGCATATTAAAATCATAAATAAAATTTAGCTTAAAAGCTAGATTTTTTTTGAAAAACATTGACACGGGGGAGGAGTATTATTATAAAATAAATATCAAGAATAGAGATGGTATTTATTATGAAATTAAATCAATATAAAGAAAAGAAGAATCATAAAAAATTACTAATTGTTGCTGTAGCCATCATCTTTTTAATAGGTGGAGTAATATTGGACAGAACTTTTGCCAATTTTAAAGTGCAAAAATCATTTAAAGTGATGGATGGTAATTTCATCTATGAAGGAAAAGGAGATATAATATTCGCCTTTTATGAAAATAATAAACAAGTAAATGAAATAGCTAATGATTATGATTTTGAAAAAAGTGTTTGTACAAATGATGCGACAGCAATATATAATGGAAGCACTAAAAGAGTCACAGTAAATAATTTAATAAAAACAGGAACAAAATGTGATTTATATTTTATTAAAAATAAAATTACTGAATATTTTGAAAATTTACAAAAAGAAAAACCAGAAGAATTAATATATGATAAAACTTCTGATAATAATTTACGGTTTATAGGTGCTGACCCAAACAATTATTTAAGCTTTAATAATGATGAATCTTCATGGAAAGGATATTATAGTAATAATTCTGATACTTATAGAGTTTATAATTCTTATAATGAATGTATAAGAGCTAGCTCTTTCAATTACAAATGTGAAAAAATTCCTAGTTGGCGAATCATCGGCATTATGAATAATATAGAAGATGAAAATGGTGCAACAAAAAGTTATATAAAAATTATTAGAGAAAGTATTGGTGAATATAGTTGGGATGTTTCAGATAAAAGTGTAAATAATGCTTTTGGGGTTAACGAATGGAGAAAAGCAGATATTCAAACTGTTTTAAATACTAATTATTATAAAATGGAAGATGGTGGTACATGTTACCATGGTACTAATGTAGCAACATGTCCAAGTTGGGCAAGTATAGGCTTAAATGAAGATGTAAGAAATATAGTTGGCAAAGTAAAATGGCATACTGGAACTATGAACGTATCATATAATAGTGCTACTAATTTAACTACCCCAAGTTATATGTATGAAATGGAGAAAAGTGAAAATACTGGCAAAATATGTTCAAATAGTGAAATCTATTGCAATGATGAAATAGATAGAACAGCAAGTTGGATAGGATATGTTGGTTTAATGTATCCAAGTGACTATGGTTTTTCAACAAGTGGAAAAGAAGAATCACAAAGACAGACTTGCTTAGCAACAGCTATGACAGATTGGTGGGATACCAATAATGGAGAAAATCAAAATAAATGTCCAAAAAACAGTTGGTTATATTATTCTGGACAATCTTATTGGACCGTAACTTCAGCCACTGATTTTTTAAAGGCATGTAATGCCTTTGAAATTAATAATGATTTAGCTGTTACAAATGTTTCTAGTTATCTTCTTATCCGTCCTGTTGTTTATTTAAATGGTAACATCAAAATCGAAGAAGATAATAGTGAAAATTATGGAAGTATAAATAATCCATTTCGATTAATAAGTTAATTTAAGGACTAATTTAGTTCTTTTTTTCATACTATTTAACGGGTGAATATATGAAATACGCACTTCTTTTATTGTTATTATTAATTCCTTTTAAAGTTAAGGCTATTACTGCAGATGCTTATATTGTAATGGATGGTAATTCAGGGAGAGTATTAGAAGGAAAAAATATTGAAGAAGAAAAATTAATTGCTAGTACTACTAAAATTATGACATGTATAATTGCTTTAGAAAATAAAGATATAAATACAATTGTAAAAGTTGGTCCAGAAGTTTTAAAAGCTTATGGAAGTGCAATTTATATCAATGTTGGTGAAGAGATGTCATTAAAAGATTTGCTTTATGGTCTTATGCTTAGAAGTGGTAATGATGCTGCGATTGAAATTGCTTATGCTGTAAGTGGCGATATGGAAAAATTTGTTGCCAAAATGAATGAAAAAGCTTATGAACTAGGAATGAGTCATACAAAATTTATAAATAACCATGGCTTAGAAAATGAAAATAAAATGGGTAATACCTCAACAGCATATGATATGGCACTGTTAATGAAATATGCTTTAAAAAACGAAATGTTTAAACAAATAATTGGGACAAAAAGTTATACAGTTAAAACACCCGGTAAAACTTATCTATGGAAAAATAAAAATAAATTATTAAGTACTTATGATAAATTAATTGGGGGAAAAACTGGATTTACTAAAAAAGCAAGACGCACTTTAGTAACGAGTGCAATGAGCGACAACAAATTAAGTATTGTTGTTACTTTAAATGATGGAAATGATTTTCAAGATCATGAAGATTTACATGAAAAAGTATTTAAAAACTATGAAAATTATGTTGTTGTAAGTCCTCAAACGATTATTGAACCAAATGATGAAGAAAAATACTATATAAAAGATACATTTTCCATTTTAGTAACTGAAGAAGAGAAAAAAGATATTTCTGTTGATATGCAAATTGAAAATGAAAATAATTTAGAAGCTGGACAGGCAATTATTAAATTCCAAAATAAAGAGATGGGGCGTGTTAAAATATATCAAAGAAAAGAAGAAATTAAAGAAGAAGAACCCAATTTTTTAGTGAAATTCTTTCGGTGGTTGTTTAAATGGTAAATAAAATATGGGGAATTTTTATCATTATTGCCAGTGTTTATATGATTTTAACTGGTAATATTGAAACATTAAATAGTGAAATTTTAAAAGGTGGTATGGGTGGTATTTCACTATTAAGTCAAATGTTACCACTTTTGGTATTATGGACGGGAATAATGAAAATTGCTGAAGATTCAGGTCTTTTAGAAAAATTTGCTAAATTAGTAAAACCTCTTTTATCAAAATTATTTCCATCTTTACAAAGCAATCATCCGGCCTTAGGTTATATTGCTTCTAACATTGCCGCGAATGCACTGGGACTTGGAAGTGCAGCAACACCTTTTGGTTTAAAAGCAATGGAATGTTTACAAAAAGATAATCCCCAAAAAGATACAGCAACTGAAGCAATGGTAACTTTTTTGATTTTAAATACCGGTGGTGTCACAATTATTCCTACCACAGTTATTGCTTTAAGATTAATGTATCATTCTGCTAATCCATCGGAAATAATTATAACAAGTATTTTAGCAACTACCGTCTCTAGTATAGCTGGTTTATTATATGATTATCGAAAAAGGAGGGCAAAATGAATCTTATATCAACCTATATAGTTCCATTGTTTGTTTTAGCTATTATTTTATATGGTTTAAAGAAAAAAATAAATATTTATGATTCTTTTTTGGTGGGGGCTAAAGAAGGGTTAGTAACCACTTTTCATATTGCACCTGCGGTTATTGCTATGGTTTTTGCGACAAATTTGTTTTTAAATTCCCATTTTTTGGAGTTTGTTTTTTCTTTTTTTAATCCGGTTTTAAATTCATTACATATTCCAATTAGTATTTTGCCTATGGCATTTGTAAGACCAATTTCTGGAACGGCATCTTTAGCAATTATGAATAATATTTTTGCTAGTTATGGGCCTGACTCTTTTATTGGCAGACTGGCTTCTACTTTGCAAGGGTGTACTGATACAACAATTTATGTATTGGCTTTGTATTTTGGTTCTATTAAAGTTGTTAAAACCAAACATGCTCTTAGTGCCGGTTTATTTGCCGATTTAATGGGTATAATATCAGCTTTTTTAATAACTTTTTTGTTTTTTGGAACTTAAGTTAAAAACTAGCTTCAACGCTTTTTTCTAAAACATGTGTACGCTTATAATAAGGAACAAAACTTGACAAATAGCATATATTTATCGTATAATGTAGTCACTTCCGGAAAAGAGAAGGATGGTTATTATATGAAAAAATTACCCTCGATTAAAGCTGTTTTAGTGGCTTTGGTCGCAATTGGTTGTTTACAGTTTACGACTAATCAAATCGCAAGAATTACTGTAATTGAACCAATGAGTGCATTTACGACTTTAGGAAATAGTCTTCTAGAGTCAGTAGTGTTAAAAAATAATATGAATCAAGAAAAAAAATTAACTTTTAATGCTAATGAGCTTAAAATGTTAAAACAAGAAATAGAAGTTGTAAATTTAGCAACATCTTCACCTGTCAGTGTATATGATGGTTTAACAATGGAAGAACTTATTGAAAAATTAAATCGTAATTTAAGTAGTGATTTAAGTGGATATGGTGCTTCTTATGCTACATATGCCCTTGCTTATGGGGTGGATCCTTATATGGCAGTAGCTATAAGCTTACATGAAACTGGATGTAATTGGGAATGTAGTGGGTTAGTTAAATCATGTAACAATGTTGGCGGAATGAAAGGAAGTGGCTGTGGCTCTTTTGCTAGCTTTGATTCCTTAGATGCTGGTATTGAAGCAATGATAAGTAACTTAGCTCAAAATTATATTTCTAAAGGACTTACAACACCTGAAAGTATTGGACCTCGATATGCAATGAGTACAACGTGGTCTGGTAAAATAAATGCTTATATGAATCAAATTCGAAATAACTAAGGCTTAAAGTGGCCTTTTTTATTTTGCATAAAACAATTGATTTTTTCTTATTTTATTAGTATAATATCTACATGATTAGAATTGAGGGGTATTATGAATATTGAAAATTTAAATCCACAAAATCCACAAAATAATGGTAATAATAATAGCGAATCACTTAATACTGTTCCTAATATGGAGGGTTCTTCTTTAGTTATGCCACCAATAAATGATAATACTGTAAATAATATAAATCCGAGTGTGAATAATAATCCAGAAGTAACAAGTGTTAGTGGTGAAGCACCAAAAGAAGTTATGAGTACTACTCAAGCTGTAAATGAAGTTAGGGAAAGTACATCAAGTAATGGAACAAATATTAATTTACAACCGGAAGGAATGGTTGCTGATGTTCCCGTTAATAATACACCAGAACCATTAATGGGAACAACTTTAACAGCTAGTAGTAATTTAATAAATAATCCTCAAGCAGAAGCTAACACAACTAGTGAAATGAATAATCAAAATCCTCAAAATGTGATTAATCCTTTAAATGGGGAAGCTAATAATCCTTTTAATAATAATATGAACAATATAAATGGCATGAATAATATGAATTATAATCTTGGACCTACACCACCAAATATGAATGGTGATGGATTAAATAGTCCTAAGAAAAAGAAAAAATCTAAAGCACCTTTAATAATTATCTTAATATTTGTTTTAGTTTGTGGAGTTGGTTTTGGTGTTTATTATTTTTTGAATACTGCCAAAAATGTTCCATCTAAGCCAGTAGTTACACCTAAATTAACATCATGGGAATTAGGTGATGAATTACCTAGTGATGTAAGTGAATATGCAAATATAAGTGGAATTGATGCTTCAAGTTGTACTGTTGATAAATCCGCAATAGATGTTGATAAAGTAAGTAAACAGACTTATTCAATTAGTTGTCCAGGTTTATCAACACCAGTTACCGCTACTTTAGAAATAAAAGATACTATGGGACCTGATATAACAACTAAAGAATTAACAGTTGTTCCAAATAGTGAAATAAGCATAGATGATTTTATCGTAAGTTGTGATGATGCTTCTTTAAATGGTAATAAATGTGATATAAAATTAAAAGATGATTCCGTTGATTTAGCACAGTTAGTAAAAAATGCAGGCAATTATGATATTGAACTTATAGCTTCTGATATGTATGAAAATGAAAGTGAAGTAATAGTAAATTTAATTGTTGATCCTAATGCCCCTTCTAAAATCCTTAGTTGTGTAGGTGTATCTAGTAAAGATCAAGCATCAAAAGCTACTGTTAGTACATCTTATGAATATGGAATAACTTCTGAAAATACTTTATATAATGCTAAAAAAATAACATCTTTCAAATATGATAATGAAGATGATTATAAAGATAATGTTAATACATTCAATACCTCTAAAGCTTTAAATGGCATAAGTGGAACTGGAAAATTTGATGCTAAAAAATATACAATAACAATTACAAGTGAAATTCCAATTGAAAATTTAGAAGAAGAATTTGAGGGTGATGAATTAACCCAAACCTTAGATGGTATGATTGTATATCACGAAAATACAAGAAATGAATCATGTAGTTTGTCATAAGACAAACTTTTTTTACGGCATAAAATATGGTTAAGGGGGTTAATATGAAAAAATTAAAAGTTGCCGTTTATGCCATTTGTAAAAATGAAGAAGCCTTTATTCCTAGATGGGTTGAATCAATGAAAGAAGCAGATGAAATATATGTCTTAGATACCGGTTCAACTGATAATTCAGTTAGTTTATTAAAACAATTAGGAGTAAATGTTAAAGTTAAAACTTACAATCCATGGCGTTTTGAAAAAGCAAGAAATGATTCTTTAGCGATGGTTAAAAATGATGTTGATATATGTGTTTGTACAGATTTAGATGAAGTATTTGATAAGGGTTGGCGTGATGTTTTAGAAGCTTATTGGTTAAAGGAAAGTCCAACTCGCGCTAGATATAATTATTATTGGAAATTAAATGAAAAAGATGAAGCTTTAGTAAGTTTTTGGATTAATAAAATTCATACTAGAAAAAATTATTTTTGGAAACATCCGGTTCATGAAGTCTTAAATTCATCAGCCGAAGAAAAAATTATTGATGTGCCAATTGTTTTGAAACATTATCCAGATAAATATAAATCACGTCAAAGTTATTTGCCACTTTTAGAATTAAGTGTTAAAGAAGACCCATTAGATGATAGAAATCTTCATTATTTAGGAAGAGAGTATATGTATTATCAAAAATATGATTTATGTATCGATACTTTGCACAAACATTTAAATTGTAAAAAAGCTACTTGGAAAGACGAAAGATGTGCTTCAATGCGTTTTATCGCACGCAGTTATATGGCAAAGGGATATTTACAAGAAGCATATGATTGGTATAAAAGGGCCATTAATGAAGCTCCTTATTTAAGAGAAGCTTATATTGAATTAGCCAATTTAAATATATATCAAAATAATTTTTTAGAAGCTTATCACAATTTACAAAAGGCTTTTAAGATAAAAGAAAAAAGCAAATCTTATATTAATGAAGAATTTGCTTGGAATGATAAAATATATGATATGATGTCAATAGCTTCCTTTTATAGTGGACATTATAAAGCTTCTTTAAAAGCTGTAAAAAAAGCTATTAAATTAAATAATAAAGAGCCTCGATATCAAGAAAATTTAATTAAGATTAAGAATTTTCTATCAACTTTGCATGAATAACTAAACGGTCATTATCACCTGTACAAGTTGATAAAGTTAAGATTTTATCATTTTCGTTAACATCAATTTCAAAGTCTTTAATACTGCGATTTTTAACCATGTTAATGTAGGCATTTTTTTGGATGGCATCATCAAATGTTACCCGTAAGTAATCGCTTGTTTTAGGAATTGTGTAGATAGAAAATATTTGCCACTGCATATTTTTATATAAAGTATCAAAAGTAATTGTTAAATTTTCTTGGTTATTATACCAACTGGAATTTAAAACCCGATGAAGGGTACCAAACATGACACCACTGTAGTACATATTGTGGCCATAAATAATAGTATTATCATTTAAATCACTAACAGAATTACGAAAATCCATATATATCCAACCATTTAAATCTTCTTCTTGGTATAAATTTCTTTTTAAGTAATATAAATTATCTTTTCCTAAAACAACGGGATAATCGACATTGGTGTTATTAACTTTTAAATAACCAACTACATCAGGATTAATGGTTAATAAAGCAGATATATATTTATTATTAATTGCTTGTCCTTTTGGTGTTTCTTCTTCATTAGAAGTTGTATCTTCTTCTTGAGCTTTTTTTATAGTTTGTTCAACAACTGATTTTATAGAACTAACTTCTTGCATAGCTTTATAATTTCTTATGAAAACATAAGATAGAGAACCAATGACTAAAGAAAGAAGTAAAAGCCCACATAATTTTAAAGTATTTAAACTAATTTGTTTAAGTAAATTTTTACTAATATATTCATTAGAGTATTGTAAAATAATTTTTATATTTCGGGGTTTAAAACGTTTATTTAATTCTCTTAAATAAGTTATTTCATCATTATCGGTTAAGTCTATCCATAATTCAATTACAACATTTTTAAATCGTTGTTTATTTAATTGTTCACATAAATAAAGAATAGTTTCACGCTCATAAACATTGACATTGATAATTTTTAAATATTTATTAATTTGTAAAAAAGTTAAAAAATCAGCTTTATCTTCGTTACTTAATGGTTCATAAATATTAATTTCTTTTTTATAAAACATTTTTGAATAATCAGTTAAATTATTAGATAACATAAATTTAGAAATATAAAATACTTCACTGTGAGTAGATACTTTAATATGATGTTTGTCTAATAATTCTAACATAAAATTAGCAATGGAGTAACAATCTAGTAATTCAATATGTTTTAAAGCAATTATTTGCTCACATATTTCATAACTGATTGTTTCTTCTTTTTTTATTTTAATAGCTTTTATACTTTTAATATCCCTAAATAAGGGGATAATGTTGCTAGCAATTAATTTATCTTGAAATGTTAAAGATTTAATATTATTGGTTTCACATAATTCTTTAAAAAAAGGAATGACAATTTTAATATTATTTAAAATATAATCATCAGAGAAAATTAATTCACTATCACTAATGATATTGGTGTTCATTAAATCTTCTCTAAGAAGTTTTTGGTGTTTATAAGAGAAGAATAAAGTTTTGTTTTCAATTCGAATAAGTATCTTCTTCACTTTTTCACCACTTTCTAATTCTAATATATAATATATCATATTTTTTTTAATAAGAAAATAAAAAAAATGTTGACTATTACCCCCTATAGGTTTAATATAATAGTAAGTAAATAATTAAAAAACAGAAAGGCTAACTATTAAAAGTCAATAGTTTTTCTAAAAAAATTAATTTGGAAAAGAATCCCATGCCAAAAAGACTT
>CANQPR010000022.1 GCA_947625715.1 uncultured Bacilli bacterium | reverse complement strand
TAATAGGGTTTGTTATTTTTACTTTTGGCATAACTTATGCTTTTTGGCAATATACAAACACTCAAACAGGAGAGAATGTTGTTAATACCGAATGCCTTAGTATTGATTTTACAGGTGAAAATGATATCGATATTCCTAATGCTTATCCCATGGAAGATGATGAATTAGAAAGTTTTTTGAGTACAGCAACCCCTTACCATTTTACAATAACTAATAATTGTAATAGTCAAGCAAGTGCCACCATAAACTTAGAAAGCTTAAATGCAGAGGCTGAAAGACAATTAGCTGATGAATGGGTAGATGCCATATTATATGAAACAGATTACCATAGTAAATTAAACAAAGCTACTCAATTAACAGCAAATCCACTAAACGATGCAAATAAAGTTATAAAAGAATCCCTTCATGCTTATAGTTTAAAAAATATAACCTTAAAAGCTAACGATATAAAAAATTATTATTTATTATTATATTTAGACCAAAAAACTCCATTAAATGAAGAAACCCAAAATGCAACATGGAAAGGTAAGATAACTTTAAGTGCAGAATATAAATATGACCAATTTGCTAATAGTGGAACAATAAGAAAAATTTCTTTAATTGATACAAAAGGAATGTGGGGATATAAAAATAAATTAACAAAGATAGTAATAGAAACAAAGAAAAGTGAAAAAACAGAAAGTGAAGGACAAATAGTACATGGACCATATAATGAAGGTGTTACTGAAAATGAAGAGGCGGTTCAAAGTTATGTTGTATGTGATGCAGAAGATACGAATTGTACAGGTTTTTTACAAGGAGATGGTGGAATAAAATTAAATATAGATAGTAGCTATTTATTTTATACTTTTAATAAAGTAACTCAAATAGAAGGAATTAAAAATCTAGATACTCGTGGCGTAACAAATATGAATCATATGTTTGATTCTATGAGCAGTCTCAAAGAATTAGATTTAAGTAATTTTAATACGAGTAATGTAACAGCAATGGAAAATATGTTTGATGTAATGAGAAGTCTTCAAACATTAACATTTGGCGAAAATTTTGATACTCGTAATGTAACAGATATGAGTGATATGTTTTCTAATGACCAAAGTTTACAAGAATTAGATATAAGTAGTTTTAATACAAGTAGTGTAAAAGATATGAGTTATATGTTTGAAGAAATGAATAATCTCCAATCCTTAACATTTGGCGAAAATTTTAATACAAGTAGTGTAATATATATGGGGGATATGTTTTCTGGAATGAGTAGTATAGAAGAATTAGATTTAAGTAATTTTAACACAAGTAGTGTAGAAGATATGAATGATATGTTTTCTGGAATGAGTAGTATAGAAGAATTAGATTTAAGTAATTTTAACACAAGTAGTGTAGAAGATATGAATGATATGTTTAGTGGAATGAGTAATATAGAAGAATTAGATATAAGTACTTTTGATACCAGCAATGTAACAAATATGAATTCTATGTTTTCTGGGGCAACAAAATTAACGAAAATTACATACGGACCAAACTTTATCCATAAAGATGGGGCTAAAACAACGTATATGTTTGGTTATCTTGGTAATTGTCCGGCAAATAAACCGGATAAATATGTCCATCCATCATGGGAAGGTGTTTCTTTTGATTAGAATAGTTAAGCTGTTTTGTTCTAATTAATTATAATGAATATATATTATTTTTAGATATGTAAGAGTTAAAGGTTATTTAACATAACTTTTTTCTTAATGACAAATTGTAATATTGAGCTTGCCAAAAGCTCTTTTTTGGTGTATTATCAGTTAGTACGTTTAGGGGAGTGATAGAATGGATAAGATTATAAACATTGCCGTAGTTGCCCATGTAGATGCTGGTAAATCAACTTTAGTTGATGCTTTATTAAATCAAAATGGAGCCTTTAAATCACATGAAGAAGTTGGTCAATTAATAATGGATAGTGATGCCATTGAAAAAGAAAGAGGTATAACTATTTATTCTAAAAATTGTTCCATTAAATATCATGATTATAAAATTAATATTGTTGATACACCAGGACATGCTGATTTTTCTAGTGAAGTAGAAAGAGTAATTAGAACCGTTGATACCGTTATTTTAATTGTTGATTCATCAGAAGGACCAATGCCTCAAACAAAATTTGTTTTGAAAAAAGCTTTAGAACAAAATTTAAAACCAATTTTATTTATTAATAAAATAGATAAAAAAGATGCTCGGCCAACTGAAGTTGTTGATATGACATTTAATTTGTTTTTAGAATTAAATGCTAGTGATGAACAATTAGATTTTCCAATCATTTATGGTATTGCTAAAGAAGGAAAATGCTCTTTAGACCCTCAAAATTTAGAAGATTCAATTGAACCACTTTTAAAAACAATAATAAAACAAGTTGAACCATTTAAAGGAAATACTACAGACCCATTACAATTACAAGTAAGTAATTTAGATTATGATAACTTTTTAGGAAGATTAGGAATTGGTAGAATTAGTAAAGGGAAAATTAAAAATGGTCAAAATGTGGCTTTAGTAAAAAATAATGGTGATGTAAGTAATTTTAGAATAAGTAAATTGTTTGTAACAGAAGGTATAAATAGAATTGAAAAAGATGAGGCTTACTATGGAGATATTGTAACCTTTGCTGGTTGTCCTGATATTTCCATTGGAGATACAGTATGTGATAAAGACCATATAGATCCTTTAGCACCTATTTTGATTGAAAGACCTACTTTATCAATGAATTTTTTAGTCAATAATAGTCCTTTTGCAGGAAAAAGTGGAAAATTTTTAACAACAAGACATTTAAAAGAACGTTTAGAAAGAGAATTAGAAACCAATGTTGGTTTAGTTGTTGAAGAATTACCTGATACGGATGGATACAAAGTAAGTGGAAGAGGGGAACTACACTTATCAATTCTTCTTGAAAATATGCGAAGAGAAGGTTATGAATTATCAGTAAGTAAACCAGAAGTTTTATTTGAAGAAATAGATGGCGTTAAATGCGAACCTTTTGAAAGAGTAATTATAAATTGCCCAAGTGAATATCAAGGAACAATAATTAATGACTTACAAGAAAGAAAAGCAACTTTAGAAGTAGTCTCAACTACTAATGAAGGCTATTCACACTTAGAGTTTTTAGCGCCAACAAGGGGTTTAATAGGTTATAGAAGTGCTTTTATTACCAACACTAAAGGGGAAGGAATAATGGTTCGTAATTTTGAGATGTATAAACCTTATGTTGGGGCCATTGAACGAAGAAAAAATGGAGTCCTTGTATCTATGGAAAATGGTAAAGCTTTAGGATACTCATTATTTAATTTACAAGAGCGAGGTACATTAATAATTGAACCAGCAACAGATGTTTATGTAGGAATGATTATAGGTATTCATAATCGTGACAATGACTTAGATGTCAATCCTTGTAAAAACAAAAATTTAACCAATACAAGAGCTTCGGGTTCTGATGAAGCAATCAATTTAACCAAACCGAAAAAATTTACTTTAGAAGAAGCACTAGAATTTATTGAAGATGATGAATACGTAGAAGTAACACCAGATTGTATTAGACTTAGAAAAGCTATTTTAGACCCTAAAGAAAGATTTAGAAAAAATCGTTAATTTACTAGTTAATAACTAGTTTTTTTAACACCTTATAAAAATAACTTTAAAAAGCGAATAAAATAAGGTATAATTAAAATAAACTAAAAATTAGAGGTGCTATAAATGAAAAAAATAAAACAAATGTGGAATAATAATCGCGTTTTATGGGTTTTAGTTATAATTGTTTTAGTATGCTTTTGTATCATAACCGGAGTTATGGTAAGATATTTTTTTGGGGTTAATACATCAAGTTATGGCGATCGCCTAGATGATATAGCTGATTTGCCTTACACAAGTGAAGATCAAGAAATTTTAATAAATGCTTTAAAAGAAAATGAAGGGGTAGCAGATGCAACCGTTAAAGTTAAAGGAAAAATAATATATATTCGTATTTTATTTAATGCTTCGGTATCTTTAGACTCTGCTAAAAATATAGCTAACTCATCAATTGAAAAAATTGATAGTAAATATCAAAGTCATTATGATTTACAATATACTCTAGTTCAAGAACAAACAGAAGAAATTGCTGGATATACAATAATGGGGGCCAAAAATATTAACCGAGAACAACTAATTTGGAATAACAATACCGTTGTTCCTGATAAAAGTGAGTAAAGGAGCCATTTAAAAAATGAAAAAGAAAAATAAACTCAAAATATTGGGGGCCATATTAATTATTTTAATTATTGGAATTGGAATATATATATGGCAGACAAAAGCCAATTTTTTAACGCCAATTGAAAAAGAATGGTTGGCTGCAAGTGCTTCTAAAATTCAAAATATTCATGTTATTAATAATGAAAATATTTTTGGTAATGATGGCCAAGGGTTGTTTTATACTTTTCTAAAAGATTTTCAAGATAATTATAAAATATCTCTTAATACAATAACCTATAAAAATACCGAAACCGTTTCAGGCGCTTTATTTGGAGCATCTAATTATATACCTGATGATGCTTTAGAATTTTATCAAGACCATTATATTTATGTAACTAAAAAGAAAGAAATTGTTTCAGAAATTAGTGGCTTACGAGGTAAAAAAATTGGGGTTATTAAAAACGATGAAACCCTATTAAATAATCGTTTAGCAAAAATTAATATTAATATTACAACTTATAATAGTCAAGAAGAGTTATTACAAGCTTTAGAAGATGAACAAGTATCTAGTATAATCGTACCAAGAATTGAATATATCGATAAAATTCTTGCTAATGATTATTATATAGGTTATCATTTTAGTGACATAAATTACTATTACTATATGAATGATGTAGCGGATTCTCGTTTAAAAAGTGTTATGAAAAAATATTTCATCGATTGGGAAAAACATAATTTACAAAAAGAACTAGCTAAAGAAGAACGCGCGATATTTATTAAAAATTTAAAAATAGAAGAAAAAGATTTAGTTGAGCTTCAAGCTGTTGATGTTAAATATGGCTTAGTAAATAATAGTCCTTATGAATTATTAAGTGGTGGTAAAGTAGGCGGGATAATGACCGAATACTTAAAAGCCTTTGCTAATTTTTCAGGAATTGAAATTTTATATAATCGTTATGATAATCCTAAAAAATTTATTAAAGAAATCACTAATAATAAAATAAAATTATACATGAATTATTTTACCCAAACAAATAATGGGGTAGAAATACCTACTAATTTAACTTTATCTTATTCTTTATATACCCATGAAACTAATCCATTAGTTGTTTTAACAGATGCCAGTGTAAAAGATAAAACTATATATGTAGAAGAAAATACATTACTAGCAACAGTTTTACAACAAAATTATGGCTATCAAATAAAGACATATAACCGCGAGAAAGAATGGAATAAAATTATCAAAAAGAAAGATATAATATTAGCTATTGATAGTAATATGGGAGAATATTATCAAAAACATGATTTAAAGAAATTCCATAAAATATTTAGTGAAACGACCGAAGCTACTTATTCTTTAAAATCAATGAATAATGATATATTTAATACCTTAATTAGTAAATATATATTATACTTAGATAATCATAAATTAACTAGCTTGGGAACTTATCATAATACTACAACAGAACAAAATGGTAGTGTTATTCAAACCCTTGCTAAATATGCTTTTTACTTTTTACTAATCATCGGTTTAATATTAGCTTTAATATACCATAATAGTAAAAAAGTTAGAGTTTCAAAAAAGATTAAAAAAGATGATAAATTAAAGTTTATTGACCAATTGACGTCTTTAAAAAATCGTAATTATTTAAATGAAAATATATCTGCTTGGAATAAAAACACTATTTATCCTCAAGCGGTAATAATGCTTGATTTAAATAATCTTCAAGAAATTAATGATACATTAGGATATGAAGAAGGCGATAAACAAATTCAAGCTTCAGCCAATATTTTAATTCGTTCTCAACTTGATAATACTGATATAATTAGAACCGATGGCAATGAATTTATGATTTATTTAGTTGGTTATAGTGCTAAACAAATTACAAGTTATATTCATAAATTAAACAAAGAATTTAAAACACTTCCATATGAATATGGGGTTAGTATTGGTTATAGTATGATTGAAAACGAACTTAAAAATATTCAAGATGCAATTAATGAATGTGTTGAAGATATTAAAAAACAAAAAGAAGAACAAAAGGAAGACTCTAAATGAAAAAGAAAGTAATAAATGTTGTGAAAAGAATATGGAATATTGTAACAGAACCTGACATGTTAGTATTACCAGGACAACTTGCTTTCTTTTTTTTATTAGCTATTGTGCCAACAATTACATTAATAGCTTATGGGACGAGCCTTTTTCATGGGAGTATGGATTTTATATCTAACTTTATTACTAAAGCTTTTGGAAGTGAAATTAAAGATTTAATATTACCAATGGTCAGAGAAATAAGTATGACTAAAGCTTTTTTGATAACGATATTAATTTCTTTTTATACGGCTTCTACTGGTGCTAGTTCCATTATAATAACTTCTAATCATTTATATCAATTATCAAATACCAGTTTTGTAAAAAGAAAAATAAAAGCCTTATTTATGACTTTAATTTTAGTTATTCTCTTAGTCTTTTTGCTTTTAATACCAACCTTTGGTAATAAATTTATTGATATGTTTGTATATGTAAATCATAATGAAAAAATTACCCAAAGTTTTATATTTTTAATAAATTTAGTTAAGGGTCCAATTGCGTGGTTGATAACTTTCTTTTTAATAAAAATTATTTATTCTATGGCACCTGATGTTAAAATTCCTTCTTCGTGTACTACTAAAGGAGCTATTTTTACCACCGTAATGATTGCTATTTCAACTTTCCTCTATTCATTTTTTGTTAATAACTTCGCTCACTACGATATTTTATATGGTGGTTTAGCCCATTTCGTTGTTTTAATGATGTGGTTATACATAATAGCTCTTATTGTAACAATATCTTTAGCTATAAATAAAGAAGAATTAGAAAAATGCCAAAAAAAGGATAAATAATGAATTAAATGGGTTGCATATTATTAGTATGCACACGAATATTATTAGTGCATAAATAATTTTTGATCTGATGTACTATTAATTTAGTTCTAAGATTAAAAAATAATATTCAAAAGAAAGATGATTTAAAGTCTTTCTTTTTTTAGGAATTTGCGTGCCCTTTGTTTTTGCGTTATAATGAAACTGGAGGGAAAAAATATGCAGTCATATGGGAAAAATGTTTTATTAAGCACTGATCCAAAAGTTATCAAAAAAGTTTATATTAGTAAAAAATTAAAAGATGCCAAAATATATAATTATTTAAAAGAAAAGAAAATACATTATGATATAGTAGATGAAAAAGCAATAAATAGAATGTGTCAGGCTAATCATCAAGGAATATTAATTATTCGTGATGATTATAAATATGCTTTATTAGAAGAAATATATCCTTTTGATAAAATTGTTATTTTAGACCATTTAGAAGACCCTCATAATTTTGGAGCGATTATAAGAACTTGTGAAGCATTAGGGGTAAAGGGAATTATAATTCCTAAAGATCGTGGTGTTTTAGTTAATGATACCGTTATAAAAACTAGTGTAGGAACAACCCAATATGTTAAAATTGTCAAAGTAACTAACTTAGTTCAAACAATAGATATATTAAAAAAGAAAGGCTTCTTTATTTATGGAAGTGATATGTCAGGAATTAATTATCAACATGTAGAATTTGCCTCCAAAGCTGTTTTAATTATTGGCAATGAAGGAAAAGGCATGAGTACTTTAGTTAGCAAAAAATGTGATGAAATAATCAAAATCCCTATGAAAGGTAAAGTAAATAGTTTAAATGCTTCTGTCGCATGTGCAATACTACTAATGAATATGGGAGGGATAAATTGAAATATAAAAACGATGAACTAGAAATATACAATATGATATGTGAGACAAATGAAGATGTCGTAGATACCCTATATGAAATGTATAAACCGTTATTAAATCGGTTAGTAAATAAATACTATAACTTTTATAATAATCTTGAAATAGACAAAAATGATTTATATCAAGAAGCTATGATTGGTTTTAGTGAAGCTTTAACCAATTACAAAGATAATAAAAATGCTAGTTTAAAAACTTTTGTCCAACTGTGTGTTGAAAGAAAAATAATTAAAGCCCTAGAAAAAAGTAAAACAAAAAAAAATAAAATTTTAAATGAAAGTTTATCTTTAGATTATGATTATGATAGCACTAATTTAATAAATTTTGTTGTCGATAACACCTTTGAACCATTACATAAATTCAGTGAAGAAGAACAACTAGAAGAACTATCAACTAAAATTGAACAAACTTTATCAAATAACGAATTACAAGTTTATAAATTATTAAAAGATGGTTTAAAATTTCAAGAAATAGCAAAAATACTTGACAAAAAGCCTAAACAAATTGATAATACAATACAAAGAATTAAGAATAAAATTAAAAAAATTATAGGGGAGGAAAAAGAATGAAAAAATATTTAAAAATTATTATTCCCATAGGAATTGCATTGTTATTAATAATTGTTTTACAAGTGACCTTACAATTTAGTGAAACAGGTAAAAAAATATACTTAAATGATGACGAAGAAATAAAAGAAGAACAATTTGTTAATAATAGTAATTTAAGTGAAGAAGAAATAAGCAATATCGTTTTAAATAAAAGAAATAGTATTTTAGATTTTTTAAAAGAAGCCAAATACTATAATATTAGTGAAATTAGTGAAGATTATCAAAAAAGTGATGATGAATTATACATTGTTTTAGATGATAAATTTTTAGATGATTTTCAACAATTTTTAACAATTGATTTATACACCCAATTTACAAGAGACTTTGAATTAATTAACACCATAGATGATGTTAAATATTTTAAAGCTAATCATGACGTTTTTGATAACCTATTCTTTAACAGTGCTTTAGAAAGTTTACAAATAACCGATACCAAAATAAATTTAAAAACAGCTACTAATGATAGAATAGAAAGTTCAATAAATATCAAAATATGTGAAGAAGATAACTCTTGCAGTGTAAATAAAACTTTTAATTTTACACTAGTAAAAGTAGATGGTGACTTTAAAATATCAAAAATAAAATAATATACTTGCATTTTTAATAATCATATGATAAATTATGAGTAATGAAACACGTAAGTGTTTTTTATTTGGAAAAAAAATGAGGTGCAAAATGGCAAAGAAAGAAAAAAAAGAAAAGAAAAAAAAGAATAAAAAGCCAAGCTATTTTAAACAAGTTATTAAAGAAATGCAATTAGTAGTATTTCCTAATAAAAAAGAAGTTATTAAATATACTGGGGCTACTATTTTTATTGTCGCTTTAATGATTGGTTTTTTTGAATTATTAAATTTGGCTTTATCATTAGTGAAGGGAATGTTTTAATGGAAAAACTTTGGTATGTAGTAAACACTTACAGTGGACATGAAGAATCAGTAAAAGAAAAACTTTTGATGCGAGCTGAATCAATGGGATTTCAAGATAATATTTTTAGAGTAATAGTACCTGAAACAACAGAAATAGAAATTAAAGATGGAGTTAAAAAAGAAAAGAAGAAAAAAATGTTTCCTGGTTATGTTATTGTTGAAATGATTATGAGTGATGAAGCATGGTATGTAGTTAGAAATACACCAGGGGTAACAGGGTTTATTGGGTCATCTGGAAAAGGAGCTAAACCAACACCTTTATTACCGCAAGAAATTGATCGAATTTTAGTTAACATGGGTCTAAGTAGAATGGATATTGAATCAGAAATGGCAGTTGGTGATGAGGTAGCAATTGTTGATGGACCATTTAAAGGTATGAATGGTAAAGTTAATACTATAGACTTAGAAAATAATCGTCTAACAGTTATGATAGATTTATTTGGGCAAGAAACTTCAGTTGAAGTGGAACTTTTCCAAGTAAATAAAATAAATTAATAAAGTGTAAAAACTTTATTTTTTTTTTTGGCAAAAATTTCTGGAAAAATGCCCGAGATTTTTCTTGACGGGGGGGGGGTTGATTATGATACAATGTTTATGTATAACTATTAAAAGAGGAGCGAGTTTATTGTATGAAAAAATTAGGAATATTTTTGGTGACATTATTTGTTGGTTTATATGGTGTTTTTAATATCAATACTGTAATGGCAGAAGAAGACCCATGTAAAGCAACAAATGTTCAAAGTTTACATGATAATTTATTAAAACCCGAGTGTAGCGTTATTCCATTAGCTAGTAATATTGGAGCTACTACCAGTGATATTTTTGAGATTAACAGAAGTGTTACTATTGAAGGTGCTGCAGGACTATCTAGTTTTATTGGGCAATTTAAAATAACAGGTACAGATGCTCAAACCGTTGTCAATATAAAAAATATTAGAATTTCTTTTAGACTTGATGTTCAGCATAATAATCATAGTCATGTTTTAGTAGAATCACCTGTTCAATTAACAATTGATAATATGCAAGTTTCTAATGCGGGGTCAACATTAGATGAATTAAGTTATAGAGTTATCGATTTTTCTGGTAATGCTGAAAGTTCTAACCTAGATGGTTCAATTTTAAATATTAATAATAGTAATATTTATGGTTTTTATGAAGGAATTAGAGTAGGTGGCTCACACGTAACAGTAAATATTAATAATAGTTTAATAAGTGGACAATACGGACTTGCTTTAGGTAATGCTGAAAAAACTTTTGAAGGAAATGCCGTTAATATTTGGGGTTCAAGTTTATATGGAGAAAGTAAAGACCATGCTGATGCCTCTTTATTAATTAGTGGCCAAAATGGTTTAGAAGTAAACATTGGTAAATCAAAAAATTCAAACCGTGAAAGTATTTTATCAAATACTATTAATGAAGGTAGTTCTGGACCAAAACTTGCTGATATTATTAGATTCTTTTCATCAGCTGATGGGGGAGCTGATAGTTCAAATGTAAATATTAATATTAAAGATGGTACAAAAATTAGTGATAATTCTGCTATTGATTCCACAACTCACTTCTTTCACTTTGGAACTAATATGACTAATACCATAAATTTAGAAAAAGGTGTTATATTAACTAACAAAAGTAATGGTGACATAAGTAGAAAATATAATACTAGTGATGCTTATTATGTTGTTGGTGTATATGATGATGAAGGAAATGCAACAATTAAAACATATGAGAAATCAAGTGCAACTGAAAATGTAAAAACCCAAATGAGTGAAGTTGAAAATGCTATAAAAGCTTTAAGTAATCCAAGATATCGTTTAACAGGCTGGTATACAGATAAAGAAACTACGCATCCAAAAGAGGAAACTATAACTGCTAATGTTGATTTTTATCCAAAAAAAGTAAAATTATATGAAGTTACAATTGACGGTGTGAAATATGTTGTAGAAGAAGGAAAAACTTTTAAAGACATAGATAGTGATAGTGAAAATAATGATAAAACAAAAATAAGTGAAATTAAAAGTCGAGATAATTTTTCGCGATTTGTAAAAAAAGGTACTGATACAACAGTTGATGATGACACATCAATCGATGAAGATATGGAACTAGAAATAAAAGAAACTGTTAAAGTTAAAATAAAAGCCAATGGTGGAGAAACTGAATATAAAGTAGAAAAAGGTAAAAGCTTAAGCGATTTACAAAATTTTGAAGCTTTAAAAGAATCTCTTAAAGGCGAAAATAAACAATTTACGGAAAAATTTAAAGATGAAGAAGATAAAGAATATACATATGATTCTATAATTGATTCAGACTTAACTCTTAATGCTATATATAATGTAAACGTTACAATTAATGGGCATGTGTATACTTTAGAAGCAGGTAAAAATTTACAAGATTTAGCTACACAAGATGAGAGTGCTAAAAATGATATTGAAAGTTTAAAAGGCGTTACTAATAAAAAATTTGTTGGTTTTACAATTGGTGAAGAAGATGCTATAGAGCAAAATACTTCTGTAGAGGCAAAATATAACGTAGAAATAACAATTAATAAAGCTGATGGAACCTGTGATATAATTGAATTTGCAGAAGGTGAAAAACTATCAGAGTATGATGATACTGAAAGTAAAGTAGCTAATGCCAAAAATAAAGTAGGCCGTACATTTTCACGATGGGTTACTAAAGAAAATGATGTAGAGCAAACTTTTGATGATGAACAAGAAGTACACGAAAATACATCTATATATCCTAAATTTAATTTACAAGTTACAGTAAGTAGACAATCCTTTGATTTAGAAGAAGGTAAAACTTTAGAAGATTTAATGAAAGAGAATAATAATGCTAAAACAGCTATTGAAGCCTTAGAAAAAGATTTAGATAATAAACATTTTGGTCGTTTTGTAAATGAAGCCAAACAAGATGAAACAATAGAAAAAACAACACCAATAAATGATAATATAACAATAAAACCTATATATGTTGTAAAAGTTAAAATAGTAGGAGCAAAAGTTACCAAAGATATAGAATTGGATGAAAATCAAAACTTAACTGATTATAATTGGACTGATAGTAATTCTTTTGATGGCTTAAAAGAAAAAGATAATCGTACTTTTGCAAGATTTGTTGAAGATGGTGATGTAACATTCGATGAAAAAACACCTATTACTACCGATAAAACATTAACAGTAAAATATAACGTAAGTGTTAAAATAAATGAAAATACTTATAATTTAGAAGAAGGTAAAAATCTAAGCGGATTAAGTAGTGAAGCCAAAGAAAAATTAGAAGCTTTAAAACAACCAGCTGAAAGATTTGCAAGATTAACAGATAAAGATGGAAAAACTGTTACTGAAGAAGAAGCAATAAATGACAATATTGAGTTATTTGCTAAATTCAATATCAAAGTAACTATTAGTGGTAAAGCTTATGATTTAGAAGAAGGAAAAACTTTAAAAGATTTAGCTGATAATAATAGTGAAGCTAAAGAAAAATTAAATGAATTAAAAACAGTACCTAATAAACATTTTGGACGTTTTACAGATGGTGATGGTAATTTAATAGAAGAAGAAAAATCACTTACAACTGATTTAGAAATAAAACCAGTATATGTTGTAAAAGTTAAAATAGTAGGTGCAAAAGTTACCAAAGACATTGAATTGGATGAAAATCAAAACTTAACTGATTATAATTGGAGTAACAGTGATACTTTTGATGGCTTAAAAGAAAAAGACAATCGTACTTTTGCAAGATTTGTTGAAGATGGTGATATAACTTTCGATGAAACTACTTCTATAACTACCGACAAAACATTAACTGTTAAATATAATGTAAATGTCAGAATAAATGGCAATGATTACACTTTAGAAGAAGGAAAGACTTTAAGTGATTTAACTAGTGATGTTAAACAACCAAATGCTATAACTGACCTTGAAAATATTAAAACTGCTAAAGATAATTTTTCAAGATTAACAGATAAAGATGGAAAGACAATAGTAGAAGATGAAACAGCTATCAATGATAATATAGAAATATTTGCCAAATTCAATATCAAAGTAACCATTAGTGGACAATCTTATAATTTAGAAGAAGGCAAAACCTTAGAAGATTTAATGAGTGAGAATGGCGATGCTAAAACGGCTATTGAAGCAATAGAAAAAGATTTAGATGGTAAACATTTTGGTCGTTTTGTAAATAATACAAACCAAGATGAAACAATAGAAAAAACAACCTCAATAAATAATGACATTACAATAAAACCTATTTATGTTGTAAGAGTTAAAATAGTTGGAGCAAAAGTTACAAAAGAAATTGAATTAGATGAAAATCAAAAATTAACTGATTATAATTGGGATGATAGTAATACTTTTGATGGCTTAAAAGAAAAAGATAATCGTAGTTTTGCAAGATTTGTTGAATCTGGTGATGTAACATTCGATGAATCAACACCAATTACTACCGACAAAACATTAACGGTTAAATATAATGTAAATGTCAGAATAAATGGCAATGATTACACTTTAGAAGAAGGAAAGACTTTAAAAGATTTAGCTGACAATAATAACGAAGCTAAAGAAAAATTAGAAGCCTTAAAACAACCAACTGAAAGATTTGCAAGATTAACTGATAAAGATGGAAAAACTATCAGTGAAGAAGAAGCTATAAATGATAATATAGAAGTATTTGCTAAATTTAATATCAAAGTAATTATTAATGGCCAAGAATATATTTTAGAAGAAGGCAAAGCTTTAAATGATTTAATTAAATCTGCAAAAGATGAACTAGCAAAATTAAAAAATGTTGAAGGTAAAACATTTAAAAACTTTGTTTCTGATAAAAATGAAGTGATTGATGAAGAAAAGACTAATATAACTTCTGATATAACAATTACCCCAAAATATACAGTTACTTTAAAAATAAATGGCAAAGATTATGTTATTGATGAAGGACAATCTTTAAAAGATATAGGTAATGAAGCTTTAGAACAAATTAAAAATCCTGGTAATAAAACCTTTAAAATGTTTACTCTTGAAAATGGAGAAGAAATAACTTTAGAGGAAGTATTTAATCATCATACTACAATTAATGTTATCTATAATATTACCGTAACTTTAATAGATGAAAATGGTGATGTGAAAACTTATATTCTTTTAGAAGGTGATGATTTATCAGCAACCAATGAAGATGCTAAAGAATTATTAAACTCAATTGTTGATAAAAATAAAACATTCTCTCGTTTTGCAAATCAATATGGTGAAACGGTAGAAGTTAATACTAAATTCTATGAAAATACAACTATCAAAGCTTTATATAAAATAAAAGTAACAATTGATGGTGAAGAATTTATTTTAGAAGAAGGTCATAGTTTAGATGATTTAACTGGAGAAGATAAAAAACGTTTAGAAGCTTTAATGACTCCAGAAGAAGGAAAAGTCTTTGTAGGCTTTATGTATGATGTTACTGATGAAATTATTGGTACTAATATAGCATTTACAGAAGATACAACATTAAAGACAGTCTTTGAAGATAAAGCTATTGAAGATGAAGAATTTGAAAATAATGATAATACTGGTAATCCACAAACAGGTGATTATATTAAAAACTATATTGCTTTTGCAATTATGGCAATTGCTGGTATAGGTATAAGTATTAAAACAGCTGTAAAAAATATTAGTAGTAAAAAAAATTAGTATTGAAAACTGTTAAAAAATAAAAAAAATTAACAGTTTTTTTATTGGAAACATTGACGAGGCTACTGAAAAAGTATACATTTTGTGTAAAATTAAAATCACGAAAAAATCAAATCCCAATTTTTGACTAAATATGTGCCAAAAGTGGGAGCAATTATTAAAAATTATGCTATTTTGAGCATCAAAGTGGGAATTAAAAAAATCAAATTTTTCATTTTTTAAAATTTTTGGACTTTTTCAGCAGCTTCACCGTTGACACGGGGGGGGGGTATTATTATAAAATAATACTAGAGGTGTTAACATATGAAAAAGAAAACAATAATAATTG
>CANQPR010000021.1 GCA_947625715.1 uncultured Bacilli bacterium | reverse complement strand
ACTATGACGACTGCAGAAATAGATTCATGGTGTAATGAGAAAAAAGTTAATTGTGCAATAACAGAAGAATATTCTGATACAGTAGAGAAAGGAAATTTTATAAGCCAAAGTGTTGAAGGCTCTAAAACTATCTATGAGGGCGAAAAAATAACAATTATATTTTCATTAGGAAAAGAGCCAACTATGGGTCAAAAGAATGCACTTAAAAAAGCAGAATCATATTCAAAAACTATGCATATGTCAAAATCCGGAATATATAAACAATTAACATCTGAATATGGTGAAGGATTTACAGAAGAAGAAGCACAATATGCTATTGATAACATGGTCGCAGATTGGAATGCAAATGCATTAGAAAAAGCAAAGAGTTATCAGAAAGCAATGAATATGTCAAAATCTAGAATATATGAACAATTAACATCTGAATATGGCGAAGGGTTCACTGCAGAAGAAGCACAATATGCTATTGACCATTTGGCTGACTAAATATAAATAAAAAGTGAAAAGGCAATTGGAAATTATGATAATTTTAAATTGTCTTTTTTTCATTCATCTAAAAACATAATTTTAAATCCAAAAATCGTTGACGGGGGGGGGGTATTATATATTATAATTAATATTAAGATTGGAAGATGGTAGAAGTGAAAAAGAAAACAGTATTTTATATAATAATAGGAATATTTTTACTTTTTGCGGCCATTTTTACAACCACATTTGCTTACTGGAATGTAAGTCATAATCAAGAAAAAGAAAATTTTGTGAATTCGGCTTGTTTAAAATTATCTTTTAATGATAAAAATAATATTAATATTGACAATGGTTTTCCCATAAATGAAGAAAAAGGAAAAGTACAAGCTCCATATACATTTACCATAACAAATGAATGTAATAGTGGAACTCATTATGTCATAAACCTAGAAACAGTAACAACAAGTGAAAAAAAATTAAAAGAAGAATATTTAAGGGGATATTTAACCAAGAATGATAATGAAGAAATTTTATTTAATGATACTTTAAAAGATGAATTTATAAATACTAATAAAGTAATTAAAGAATCTTCAAAAGCTATCAAACTTTATGAAGGTGATTTAAGATTTAAAGGAAATAGCCAAACCTTTAATTTAAGACTCTGGTTAGATGAAACAGTCGAAGCACCTGATTCGATGAATGCTACCTATGAAGGAAAAATAACCATAACTGCAACCTATAAAAAAGTTGAACTAACAGCTATAGATACCTTACAACAATTAGCGTTATCTAAACCAGAAGAATTAGTTTATGATAAGACTGATGATAATAATTTACGATTTGTAGGAAGTAATCCGGATAATTATATAAATTTTAATAATGACCTTTATAAAACCGACATATATATTGGACATCAAGAGGGCCATCAAGTAGAAAATAATATAAGTACTTACTATAAATATTTTCCTTCCCTTGAAGAATGTAATGCTGATCCAATATATAACTTTGAATGTAAAAAAATTCATTCGGCAGGTGATTCAATGTGGCGAATTATAGGTGTCATGAATAATATTGAAGACGAAAATGGTACGATGTCTAGTCATTTAAAAATTATCAGAGATGATATAGGTTCCTATAGCTGGGATTCGACAGATGAAGAAATTAACGGAGGCTACGGTGTGAATGAGTGGAGTACATCATACATGCAAAAAGCTTTAAATAATGAATTTTATCAAAAACAATCTGGTGCAATATGTTATAGGACAGGAAAAAAAGTAGTAATAGACTGTCCCAAATGGGAAAGTATTGGCTTAGATGATGAGGCAAGAAGTATGGTAAGTAAAGTAAAATGGCATACGGGAACCTTTGCTTCTCATAATAAAACAGAATGGACACCTATTGCTATGTATAAAGCAGAGAAAAGTGAAAATGATGGTAAAAAATGTTCAAGTGATTCAATTTACTGTACTGATAAAACACCAAGAACCACCATTTGGCCAGGGTATATTGGGCTTATGTACCCATCAGATTATGGATATGCCACTAGTATAAGTAATTGTTTAAATATAACTCTTTCTACTTGGAATAATAATAATGAATGTTATTTAAATGATTGGCTATACAGTGATAACCGTCAACAATGGACAATGACACCAATCCCAGTAAATTATGGAGCAACTAGAGTGTTTGATCTTTTAATAGCTGGCCATATAACTGATGATGGTGCAGATTTTGCGGCCCAAATTAGACCTGTTTTATATTTAGAAAGCAAACTTAAAATCATTGATGGTAATGGAAGCAACGAAAAACCATTTATATTGGAATTATCCTCATAAAAATCCTGTTTTTAAAATGAAAAATTGGTGAAAAAAGAGTTATCCTCTTTACTTATCTTTTAATTATATGATAAAATGTTTAAAGTAAATAGAAAGAGAAAGAGGCGGAAAATGAAAAAGATTGTTTATGGGTTGTTTATTGTTTTAACGGTTGGAATTTGTCTTACTGGTTGTGGTAAAAAAGAACAAGGAAATACAAGTGATAACTTTACCCAAAAAGATAATAATATATCTATATCAAGAACTCCAAATTTTGATAATACACAATTAATTGTTATGATAACTAATAACAATGACAAAACTTTAGGAATTGTTGATGTAAAATATTCATTTAAAGATAATGATGGCACCATAATTGAAGAAGATACTGAATCAATTTATAATTTTGGTGCTAAAGCAAAATATGTTACTTATCTTGATTTACCAGTTAATGATGATGGTGAATATTATGTTCCAGATAAAGTAGAATTAGAAGCTACAATTGATGAAGAATATCAAAGTGAAAATGGTGAATTAGAAAACTATACTTCATATATTAATGCTACATCACAAAGAGATGGAAACGACTTAAACGTAACATTAACAAATACCTCTGATTCTAAAATGGCTGAAGTATTTGCTGTAGCTGTATTTAAAAAAGACGACAAACCAATTGCAACTCGTTCATTTGTAACTGATTCTTTTGAATCAAGTTATGTTGAAACAGTAGAAATTCCTACATATGAAGAAGATGGTGATGACCCAATAGATTATGATTCTGTAGAGATTGTAATTAATGACGCAACTGAATTATTTGAAATTGACGAAACCGAAGAAAATGAATAATAAATTAAGCACCTAATGGTGTTTTTTTTCGTCCTTACATGTTATAATACTCTCTGGAGTGCGATAAATATGAAGTTACCAAATATGCAAGAAGCAAAAAAAAGAACAAACAAAGAAGTAGAATATATAACAATTACAGACCATAAAGAACCTCTTTTTCAAAACCAAAAATTCTTTTTAAAAACTTATGGTTGTCAAATGAACGTTCATGACTCAGAACAAATCAAAAACATATTATTAAACTTAGGACTTACTGAAACTGACAAGTTAGAGGAAGCTTATGTTATTATTTTAAATACTTGCGCTATAAGAGAAAATGCTCATGACAAAGTATTTGGCTATTTAGGAAGAATTAAACATTTAAAAAAAGAACATCCTGAGAAAATTGTGGCGATTGGGGGATGTATGAGTCAAGAAGAAAGTATAGCAAATGAAATTCTTACAAAACATCCTTACATTAACATTGTTTTTGGAACTCATAATATTCATGAATTAAAAAATCTTTTAAAAGAATCTTTAAATAAATCCCAAATAATTGAAGTTCCAAGTATTGAAGGCTGTGTATATGAAAATATCAAATATGAAAGAGATTCGAAAGTTAAAGCCTGGGTTAATATCATGTATGGTTGTGATAAATTTTGTACTTATTGTATAGTGCCTTATACTAGAGGTAAAGAACGAAGTCGAAAAATGGCTGATATAATAAAGGAAGTAAAAGAATTGGAAAAACAAGGTTATAAAGAAATAACTTTACTTGGTCAAAATGTTAATGCTTATGGTCATGATTTATCACCACAAATTAATTTTGCTACCTTATTAAAGGAAGTAGCTAAAACCAATATTAAAAGAATTCGATTTGTTACTTCTCACCCTTGGAATTTTACTGATGAAATGATTGATATTATTGCTAAATATGATAATATTATGCCTTATATTCATTTACCACTTCAAAGTGGTTCTAATCGTATATTAAAATTAATGGGCCGAAGATACACAAAAGAAGAGTATATAAATTTATATAATAAAATGAAAGAGAAAATACCTAATGTTGCAATAACAACTGACATAATTGTTGGCTTTCCTGGCGAAACAGAAGAAGATTTTAACGAAACTTTAGATGTTGTTAATAAATGTCAATATGATGGAGCCTATACTTTTATATATAGTAAAAGACAAGGAACGCCCGCTTCAAAAATGAAAGATAATGTTACACTTGAAGAAAAAGAACAACGCCTTTATAAATTAAATGAATTGGTAAATAAATACTCTAAAGAAGCAAACGAAAAATATTTAGGTAAAGTAGTTCCAGTTTTAATTGAAGGAATAAGTGAAAAAGATTCTGATAAATTATTTGGTTATACAGATACTATGAAATTGGTAAATGTAAAAACAAATAAAAATAAAATTGGCCAAATTATTAATGTCAAAATTACTGATGCTAAAAGTTTTAGCTTAGATGGAACTCTTGAATAATAAAACCACCATATTGATTGGTGGTTTTATTCTAACTTTCTGTTTGATTATCACTTTGTCTTGCACTAGCAATAGAATTAGCTATATAATTTGAATATTTTTCTTTTAATTCGGAATCTTCAATTTTCATTCCATATTTTTCTCTTAATTTTTGCATAGCTGTTATTCGCATTGTTGAATCTTCAGTTAATTTTTCATTTGCTAAATCTTCAACAATTGTATCTTTTACTGTATCTAGTGAAGCTTTTTCACTAGTACTTTCTTTATAAATTACATGATAACCTAATTCAGTTGTAATATTTTCAGTTGAATAAGTATTATCTTTTAATTCTCTTGCTTTTTTTAACAATTCATCATAACTACTAGATAAAGTATCAGTATTAATAGCACCTAAACTTCCGCCATTATCTTTAGTAGCTTCATCTTCTGAATATTCTTTAGCAAGTTCTTTAAATGTTTCTAATTTATTATCAGCTTTATTTAATTTATCAATAATTTCATTAATTTTATTTTTAGCTTCCGTTTCTAATTTTTCTTTATCTTCATCAGAAGTATCACTAGTAACACCAGTTTTAATTAAAATATGGTCAACAACAACATCAGGATAAATATTTTTTTCATAATAACTATTTATTTCCTTATCATTTACTTGTGATTTGGCATAATCTAAAATGGCTTTTTGTTGTAATTCATTAATATATAAATAATTTGAATAACTATCAACAGAACCAAAATAACTTATAATTTGATCTTCTCCATAAGTATCTTTCATTGATTTTAAAGTAGATTCGGCAGTTTGTTTTGCTTCTTCTAAATCATCAGGATATTCTTTTTCTAATATTTGTTTATCCATTAATTGAATCATTGCATCTAAAGCATATTGAGTTTTCATTGTTTCATATAATTCATTTGCACTGACATGTAAATTTTCATCATCAAAAGATATAACAGCTTGACTTCCATCACTTAATGTTGGGATTGTCTTACCACAACCACAAAGCAAAAAAGTGCATAAACCTAAAGTGATAATTTTTCTTTTTTTCATCATGACATCTCCTTTTAACAACTTTATTATAGCATGTTAAAGGCAAATATGACAACTATTAAAAAGAAAAAGACACCAAAGAAAAAATTTGCCATACAATATAATGAAAAGACAAATAAAAGGAGGGAGTATTATGAACAACTGTGGTGAAAATGGACTTGGACCTGCAATTATCCTAGTATTATTCATTTTATTAGTGTTAATTGTAGGAGCATTCATTTAGTCTTTAATGAAGGAGGTGCCTTATGAGTTGTTGCAAATCACAAAATAATAATGGTGGATGTAGTACCAATAATAACTTATCAGCATTCATCGTTTTAGTTCTTTTTATATTACTTGCAATTATTCTTGGTGGCTTAATATTCTAATTAAGGAAGGTCAAACCTTCTTTTTTTAATATTCATAAATAGTATAAGGATTATCTTTAGTTCCATTACCACTATTAAAAAGGGCTTGCGAAGAAATAGTAATAACATAACGTAAATTCTTTTTAACATTTGCATTATCTAAATTAATACTTCCTGTTGGACTAGCAAAATATATTTTATATGAATATTCATTACTTCCATTTAATAACCACCAACGATTTTTAGTATTAGCTAAGTAGTTATTATTGGTACAATTTAATGACATCGTATTAAGACATAATACATCACGACTAGCCATAATATAGTCATAAATAGCCATTAAACTAATAGGGGTTTTAGAAATAGTATTACATTCAATGGCCCCTGACATATCTGTATCAATTTCACTTCGAGAATTTTTACAAGCATCATGAATGGTTATATAAGCACTATGGGATTTTAAATCATTATTATAAATATTCATTAAAGTTTCTTTTATTCGTGATTCATCAAAATCACTTCTTCCTTTGCCACTTTCAGCTTCTTCATTATAACGATCATCAAAAACAACTGCTGAATTTTTATCATTTACTGTATCTGCTAAAACTAAATATAAAATATTATCATTAGTAATTTTAAAGATTCGCCATAATTTATTAGCAAAAGATAAGTAGTTATTAACATAGTCACCTTTAAATCTATAACCATTATCCATTTCATATAGTCCATCTTCATCAGTAACAATATCTTCTTTTTCTAATATTTTTGTTTTAATATCTTTGGTTTCATAATTATCACAAATTAAAGTAGGTGTATAACGATAGCTATTGTTATTATAACTAACACTTATAGAACCATGACAATTAGTATCTTTACTTAATTTTGCTAAATCTTTTAATCTTTTTTCTGATACTAACGTTCCAGTATCAATTTCATAAACTAAATTATCAGCATTAGGCATAAAATCTTTATGGCTTTTCATATAACTTTTAGCTTCCGTAACCATCATATTTTCAATTTCATGGTAAGTATAGCGTTTTGTAACAATTAAAGTTACAATTAAAGCTATTATAATAAGAAGAAAAATTCCCACTCCTATAATAGTGTAGTAAATATGTTTTTTGATACTAAAAAAATCTTTTATTCTTTCCATCATAAGTAAACATTCCTTCCTAATATTATTATAAACCTTAAAAAAATAATATCAAACAAATAAAATAAAATCAATTATGGCAAATAAAAAAAGCACAAATTATGCGCTTTTTTAACGATTATAAAATTCAACAATTAAAGATTCATTAATATCACTATTTAATTCGCTTCGATCTGGATATCTTAAATAAGTACCAGATAATTTTTTCTTATCTAAAGAAACAAAAGCTTTAGGTGTAATATTTTCTTCTAAACTAGCTAAAATTGCTGGATGAGATAAAGAATTTTCTTTAACACTTATAACATCTTTAACTTTGCAAGTATATGAAGGAATATCAACTTTTTTACCATTAACAAGAATGTGTCCATGATTTACTAATTGTCTTGCGCCTCGTCTTGTTTTGGCAAAACCTAAACGATAAACTAAATTATCTAAACGGCTTTCTAGTAAAATTAATAAATTTTCACCAGCAATTCCTTTCATTTTTGAAGCTTTAACAAATACTTTATGAAATTGTTTTTCGCTAAGGCCATACATGAAACGAACTTTTTGTTTTTCTTGTAACTGAATTCCATATTCACTTAACTTACGACGTCTTTCATTACCGTGTACTCCTGGAGCAAAAGGTCTTTTAGCTAAATCTTTGCCATTTTCTAAAGTTGAAAAATTTAAACGACGTGATTTTTTATAAGCTGGTCCAGTATATCTTGACATGATTTTCTCCTTTCTTTTTAATTTTGCTACCAAAGTTATTAAGTATAAAATTTATAATTAGGGAGTAACTTATTAACATTTTCTAAAGGCAGTTTATACTCATGATAAGTAGAACTTTAAGTTACACATTAATTTAAATTTTATTAGCTGCCTAACTAACTAGCGATTTAGATTATACTAAATAATATGCTACTTTGTCAAATAAAACCAAACCAGTCTTATAATTAATTAAGTAAATAAATACCTATTGTTAAATAAGTGGCAAATAAACACCATATAAAATAAGGAATTTGTAAATAAAAAGAAACTTTATTTTCTCTTTTAAATACTAATAACATTATAAATACTAATATATCTAATAATATTATCCAAATAATAGCTATTAATCGCCATTTAAAGGCAAAGAAAATAATACTCCATAAATAATTTACGCCTAATTGTAGATAGTAAATATTTTTTATTTCTTTGGTTTTATTTTTTAATAAACTATAAGAAATACCCATTAATAAATATAAAATACTCCAAATGATGGGAAAAATAAATCCAGGTGGCGAAAAAGGTGGTTGTATTAAATCGCGATAATTAATAAAGCTTGAGGTAATAATTCCCACAATAGTACCGAAGAAAATCGGTAGTAACCAATAAAAAATTATTTTTTTCTTTATTTTTATGACCTCCCATAATAAAATTATGGTAAGATTTTTCAAATTATTCAAAATATTATATAATAAAAGTGGGTGATGCGATGAATAATTTTAAAGAAGCCATATTAACAGCTATTATTTTATTTCCAATAGTTGCTTTATTAATTACTTTACCATATGTGATTATTCAATATCATAAATATGGCTCAATAAATAAATGGCGAACAATTATTGTTTATTCTTTTATTTTATATTTTATGTCCGCTTATTTTTTGGTAATATTACCTTTACCCAGTGAAGAGTTTGTTTTAAAGTTATCCACACCTATTTATAATTTTCGTCCCTTTTCATTTATTTATGATATTTTTACGGGAACTGGTTTACAACTAAATGAATTTGCTACTTATTTTCCAACTATGAAAAATCCTCTTTTTTATGAAGCAATCTTTAATATTTTATTAACTGTTCCTTTTGGTATTTATTTACATTATTATTTTAAATGTAATTTAAAGAAAACCCTCTTTTTTACTTTTTGTTTAACTTTATTTTTTGAATTAACCCAATTAACCGGATTATATTTCATTTATCCAAGACCATATCGCATTTTTGATGTTGATGATTTAATTTTAAATACTTCTGGAGGACTACTAGGTTATGCCATTGGTTCATTATTTTTAAAAATTTTTCCTTCTCGTGATGAAATTGATGAACAAAGTTATGATGAAGGCCAAAAAGTTTCTTTTTTAAGAAGAGTAGTAAGCTTTTTTATTGATTGTTTACTCATCTTTATTCTTTTATTTTTTACTGGCTTAATTATTTGGCAAGCCAAAATTAGTAAAGGATGGTTTTTATTACCTATAATATTTTATGTGACAATCTGTTTAATATTTAAAAAAACGGTTGGCATGTCTTTAACAAAATTAAAATTTGTTTCATTTCGCAAAGATAAGGTAACAACAATAGCTATGTTTATTTATTATTTTTGGTTTTTAACTTTAAATTTCTTTTTACCTTTAAGTTTAATTATTTTAAGTTATATATTAAAGAGTTTAAATTATATTAAAGAAGTAACTTTTGAATATAGTGTTGTTGTTATAGGGGCCTATACATTAATGATTTTAATAATTGGTTTTTTAAAACGTCTTTTTCATCTGCGACTAAGTAATGAATATTTAAGTGGCTTAGAATTAAAAAGTACCATTTCTAAACCTGATTAAAAATTTCTACTTCCTCTTCATCTTTAATTTCCAAGATAAAAGAAGAAGGACTAAACTTAGGTACTAATAAAAAAACATCTTTTTTAGCTCTGGTTAAAGCTACATAAAATAATCTTCTTTCTTCTTCATATAAATAATTTTCTTCCTTTTTAATCAAAGATAATATTTTTTCATCTTTAACTTTACTTGGAATGCCATATTTTTCATCACTGACCTTAAGAACTATTACATAATCTGCTTCTAAACCTTTACTGGCATGAATTGTTAAAAATCTTATATTTTTATAATGAGCATATTTTTCTTTTAAATTACTTAAATTAAAATGATTTCTTCCTAAAACAAATACTTGACTATCTTTGGGTATTTTCTTAATAATATTTTTAAAAGCTCTTTCTTCATTTAGGTAATAACAAATTTTGATGGGCTTTTTTCTTTTTATATCGCTTTGAACATCTTTTATAATTTGATAAGGATTTTTTAAAACAAATTTTGTTGCTAAATAAATAAGTTCATAACTATTGCGAAATGTTTTTTGTAATTTATAAAGTTTAGCCAAAGGATAATAAGAAGAAAAATTTAAAAATAATTCTAAATCACAACCGGCAAAACTAAAAATTGATTGATAATCATCACCAACTACTAAAATTTTACAATTAGTTTGCTTATTTATTTCTCTAATTAAATTAAATCTCAATTTAGATGTATCTTGAAATTCATCAATTAAAATAAATTTAAAAGGTAAGATGATTTTTTTTTGCTGTATTTTTTTAATGGCTATTTTTAACATATCATCAAAATCAATATAATTATTTAAAGCTTTTTCTTTTTCATAATAATGATAAAGTGCATAAATGATTAGTAAAAGTTTTTTATATTTCTTTTTTCTAAACATTGAATACCAATCTTCTTTTTTAAAATCATTACTTAAATAAAGTTTTAAAAAAGTTTCAATAAGTTTATAAGTATCTAATTTATCTTTCTTTTGTAATCTTTTATCTCTTTTAAAACCATATATATGAAAATAAGCATAAATAATGTTTTTAAGATAAGTATTTTTTGTATATTCTTCGTTAAAAAATTTTTTAATTGTCTGTTGTAAAAAATTATCAGGAGCGATGAAAAAATCATCATCATTAATAATTTTAAGGGCTAATTTATGAAAGGTATAAGATGGGACTTTCTTTTTACATTGTAAATAGATTTCAGTATCTAAATTTTTAACTGCTTCATTTGTAAAAGAAATTAAACATATTTCTTCAGGTTTTAAAGTTTTTAATAAATTTTTAACTTTTAATACTAAAGTTTTAGTCTTGCCACAGCCTGCTCCTGCAACAATAAGACAATAATCATCATCATTTGTAATTAAGCTTAGTTGTTCATTGGTTAATTTCATGGTGTTATTAAATTTCATAAACTTATTATAAAAAAGTTTCCTATTTCTTGTCAAATATGCTTAAAACCTTACAAGAAATAGTATTTTTCTGTTATAATAATTAGAAGAAGGTGACATGCATGATTAGAAAGACATATGTGGAAATTGATGGACAAATATTAGAAGAAAATATTTTGAATATAAAAAAAAAATATCCTGATTATAAATATTACATTGGCGTTGTAAAAAATAATGCTTATCATCATGGAATAAAATGTGTTCATGACTTAATAAGAGGTGGTGTAAACTATTTAGCGGTATCATCCTTAGAAGAGGCTTTAAAGATTAGACATTATGAACAAAAAATTCCTATTTTATGTTTAGAACCCATTGAAATAGAATATATATATGATGCAATTAATGAAAACATAACTATTACTGTTGATAATTTAGATTATTTAAAATCATTATTAAATTTAAAAATAAATTATGATTTAAAAATTCATTTAGCTTTAGATACAGGAATGCATCGGCTTGGTTTTACGACGAAAGAAGACCTTTCAATTGCCTATAGTTTATTAAAAGAAAGACCTCATTTTTGCCTTGAAGGAATATATAGTCATTTTGCTACCTCAGGTGTTATGGATTCTTATTATGATTTACAAGTTAAAAAATTTTTAGAACTTACTAAAGATATTAATCTATCAGAAATTCCCATCGTTCATATGGGTAGAAGTCTATCTTTAGTTCAACATGAAAAACTTTCCTTTTGTAATGGTATTCGCCTAGGAATCGTTATGTATGGTTTTAATCAAAGTATGGCTATTGATAATTCCCTAAAAGGAAAAATAAGAGCTTTTAAAAGACGTCAAATTCAAAAAAAACTTTCTTGCAGTAAAACTATTTTAACAAATGATTTACATGTAAAGCCTGCGATGCGTTTTTATACAAGTATTATAAGTAAAAGAAGAGTCATACCCAATGATTATGTTGGTTATGGTGCTAAGTATAAAATTAAAGAAGAAGGTTATATTTACACTTTAGCTGTTGGGTATGCTGATGGCGTGAATAAAGATTTTAAAACCGTTGTTATTGAAAAAGAATTTTGTCCCATCATCGCCGATTGTATGGATATGATTTTAGTTTATTCCAAAAAAGAGTATGAATTAGGTTGCAAAGTTGAAATTTTTGGTGAAGAAAAAAATATTAAAGAAGTCTTAAAAACAACTAACCAAAATGCTTATCATTTATTTAATCAAATATCTAATCGTGTTATTAGAGTTCACAAAAATAAAAATGATGAAGAGCAAATAACTTATTAGAAAGGAGAGACTATGGATAATTTTCAAGTTTTAATTTTAGGAAGCGACGCGAATGCTTATTACATGGCTAGATGTTGTTATGAAGCCTATCATAAAAAAGCTCATCTAATAGGTAAAGAAAAATTAGCTTTTACTAAATTTTCTAATATTTTAACCATTGAATATGATAAAGATATTTGGAATGAAAAAGCCTTTGTCAACAAACTTAATCAATATGCTTCACAATATCAAGAAAAAATATTGGTCATTAGCACTAATGAAACATATTCTTTGTTTTTAGCCAAAAATAAAAAAAGGCTAGCTTCTAATTTAATTTTTAGTAATCAAGATGAAAAAGTTTTAGAAAATTTAACAAACAAAGAAAAATTTTATAAAAATTATCAAAAAAAAGGTTTAACATTTCCTGATACTTATTATTTTGATGTATTAAAAAATCAATTAATTTTGGACCTTACTTATCCAGTTATTTTAAAACCTGCTAATGTTGTTATGTATAACCATTTACAATTTAATGATAAACATAAAATTTATAAAATTAATAGTGAACAAGAATTAAAAGAAATTATTTTAAAAATAAAACAAGCAGGATATAAAGACCGTTTAATTATTCAAGAATATATAAATGGTGATGATTCTTATTTATTTGACTGTGTTGTTTATGTTGATAAATATAATCATGTCAAAGTAATTTCTTTTGCCCAAATTGGTTTACAAGAACATTCTAAAAGTATGGTAGGTAATGCAGCGGTTTTAATTAATGGCTTTACAACCTTCAAAAAAGCTCCTATAAAAGAAATGAAAGAAGCTATCACAAATTTTATGGAAGATATAAAATACAGTGGCTTTGCTGAAATAGATATGAAGTATGATGAAAGAACAAATACTTTTAAAGTATTAGAAATAAATGCTAGACAAGGTAGATGTAGTTATTATTTAACTCCTTTAAAAGCCAATTTAGTCCAAATTTTAGTGGAAGATTTAATTTATGAGAATGAACTACCTAAACAAGATTTAACTGAAGAAGTCTTATTATCATTTGTTCCTAAATCAATTGTAAAAAAACAAATTGTTAATCAAAAATTTAAAACAAAAGCTTTAAGTATGTGGAAAAACAAAGTTAGTCCTATGCAATGTCCCCTAGATAAAAATTTTAAAAGATTTTTAATGATAAAAAAAAGATTATGGCATTATAAAAAAGAATATAAAGAAGGGTACTGGAAAAATTAAAGGAGGAATAAAAGATGTGTGGAATAGTTGGTTTCGTCGATAAAAATTCTCATCAAGATAAAACCAAAATCATAAAAGAAATGGCTGATAAAATCATTCACCGTGGTCCAGATGGAGAAGGGTATTATGTTGATAAGGATGTTGCTTTAGGTCATAGACGTTTAGCTATCATTGACTTAAAAGGCGGTGCCCAACCAATATATAATGAAACAAAAGATTTAATTTTAATTTTTAATGGAGAAATATATAACTATCAAGAATTAAAAAAAGAACTAGAAACCAAAGGATATAAATTTAAAACTAAAACAGATAGTGAAGTTTTATTATATGGTTATTTGGAATACAAAGAAGATGTGTGTTCAAAATTAAGAGGAATGTTTGCCTTTGTTATTTACGATAAAAAAAATAAAGTCCTTTTTGGTGCACGAGATCACTTTGGCATGAAACCATTTTATTATTATTTAACTAAAGATGAGTTTATGTTTTCATCAGAAATAAAATCTTTTTTAGCTCATCCTAATTTTCGCAAAGAAGTTAATACTGATGCTTTAAAAATGTATTTAATTTTTCAATATTCAGTAAAAGAAGAAACCTTTTTTAAAAACGTTTTTAAATTAAAACCAGGTCATTATTTTATCTATAAAGATAATGAATTTAAAACTAAAACTTATTTTAAAGTATCATATGACAAGAAAAATTCTAATTATCAAACTATGAAAGAACAATTACAACAGGTTTTAGAAGATTCAATAAAATATCATCAAATAACTAGTGATGTCGAAGTAGGGGCTTATTTATCTGGGGGAGTAGATTCATCTTATGTTGTAAGTGTTGCTAAGCCTGCGAAAACATTTTCCGTTGGTTTTAACTATGAAGGTTTTGATGAATCAAATTTAGCTAAAGATTTATCCCAAATGTTAAATATTGAAAATTATCAAAAAAAGATTAGTCCCGAAGAATTTTTTGATAGTTTAAAAACTGTTTTATATCATACCGATGAACCTCATGCCAACTTATCAACACCACCTTTATATTTTCTTTCTAAACTTACTAAAGAAAAAGTAAAAGTTGTTTTATCAGGTGAAGGTTCTGATGAAATGTTTGGGGGATATAATGAATATAACGACCCTAAATTATTGCAAATATATTTACATTTTCCTTTATTCTTTCGCTCAATAATACGAAAAATTTGCAAACATTTACCACATTTTCCCGGTCGAAATACTTTAATTAAATATGGCCTACCATTTAACGAAAGATATATTGGCCATGGAAGCTTTATGGAAGAAAAAGAAGCTAATTTAATTTTAGCTAATCATTTAAAAAATGATGAAACAATTGCAGAAGTTTTAGATGAATACTATCAAAATGTTAAAAATTGCGATGAATTAACCCAAAAAATGTATATAGATTTTCATTTTTGGCTTCCTCAAGATATTTTATTAAAAGCTGATAAAATGAGCATGGCTAATTCAATTGAACTACGGACTCCATTAATGGATAAAGAAGTTTTTCAAGCATCAAGAACTATTCCCAAAGAATTTTTATTAAAAAATAATGAAACTAAATATATTTTCCGAGATATTGCTAAAGACCAAATTCCAATGGATTGGGCAAAAAGACGCAAATGTGGATTTCCGGTTCCTTTTTCTAAATGGATAAGAGAAGAAAAATTTTATCAAAGAGTTAAAAAAACTTTTAATATGGATTTTGTATCCCATTTTTTTGACAAAGATTATATAAACAAATTATTAGAAAATCATTACCATCAAAAAGAAAACAATGGCCGCAAAATATATAATATTTATTGTTTTTTACTTTGGTATGAAGTTTATTTCATAGATAATTAAGTGCTTAAGCGCTTTTTTTTATAAAATATCAAAAGTTAATGTTTCACTGGTAACTTTAAAATTATTTTTTTCATATAAATGTTTAGCTTTAACATTATCATAACATACAGAAACTTCAATTTTGTGAGCCTCTTTTTCTAATGCCCATTTTTTAAAATATTCAATTAATGATGTTGCAATATTTTTATGACGATAATTATTATCAACGTATAAGGCATCTAATTTGGCAACTATATATTTATATGTTTCATCAGCTGGTTTTATTAATCCATATAAATAACCAACAATTTTGTCATTTTCTAAAGCGACAATAATCAATTTATGAGAATCTCCAATATAATTTTCATACATATTAGTAACAACAAAATTTTCGTTAATTCCCGAATCATATTGTCTTTCATCTCTTATTAAAAGGGTTAAAAAATTATTTATTGTTTTTACATCATCATAATTTGCTTTTCTAATAATCAAAGTTATCACCACAATAATTGTAATATTATAATTAATAATATACAAGTTAAAATATAAAAACTCGAATTTTTTTAATTCGAGTTTAATAATCAATCTGGTGGCTCGCTCGGGATTCGAACCCGAGACCCTTTGATTAAAAGTCAAATGCTCTACCAACTGAGCTAGCGAACCAATAATAATTTTAAAATGGCTGCCTCGGCTGGGTTCGAACCAGCGAAATGCAGGAGTCAAAGTCCTGTGCCTTACCACTTGGCTACGAGGCAATTTTTAAAATGGTGGAGGGACATGGATTTGAACCATGGAACCCGAAGGAACAGATTTACAGTCTGCCGCGTTTGACCACTTCG
>CANQPR010000020.1 GCA_947625715.1 uncultured Bacilli bacterium | reverse complement strand
TTCTCTAATACTTCGTCGATACCTACGCGTATAAGGGACTTTCACCCTCTAGCTAAATGTCATGCACGACACACATAGAAAAATAAGGGACAAACCCTTATTTTATAATGCTTTAATGAAATTTTGCTCCCCACTAAATTATTTAGAGCCAAAAAAGTCTTATAAAGACTCAATAGAAACAAGTGTTTTATCATTATCTTGAGGTTTAATTGTTAGCATATAACTATCTTTACTTTTCTCAGCACTTACAAAAGTATATGTTTGATAATCTTTAAAGCTTTCTTTTTTAGCAGGATTTTTTAATAAGTCTAAAGTTAAATATTCATTTTTTAATGCATGAGATAAAGTTGTTTTAGTACTATCATAATATACATATATATCATTTTTGCACAAAGTATAAAACTTTATATCTTCATTTTCATATACTAAAGTTTTATATCTTTCTCCACATTTATTATTTTTACCAAAAGATAGACGATACAAAGAGTAATCAGGATATTTAGCTAATCTTTCAATATTTTGAATTGTAAATAAATGTTTATTTAAACTCAATGTCATAACAGCAAAAACTAAAATAACTAATAAAACAGAAAAAGCCATCATTAATTTGATTTTTTTTAAATATCTTTTTTGATATTTTTCTTCCTTATCCATTACAACCACCCCATATAACTTAAACGTATTTTAACATATATTAAAGATAAATAAAACTATTAAATTATATGAAATAATTAAAATATTAGACTACTAACCGAAAAGGATTGGTACTAGAGCCATAGTCTTCACTTTCATCTTCTTCAATTTTGATGTTACTATTTAAATACACAACAGGACGGATAGCATAAGGAGAACTAGCGGATGCACTACCATTTACTAATCCACTATCGTAAATATAAAACACATGATTATCATATTGGTCATGAGGAGAAGGCGTTATCGTCCATGAACTATTACCATATAACCAACTATTTTTAGCACAGTTAGTTTGATTTGTTCCACTATACCATTTATACATACCTGTCGTTAAACATTTTTGCCTTTTTGTCTCTCCCCCACCACTCGTTGCAAACCCATAATCACTTGGATACATCAAGCCTACATAACCTGTCCAATTTGTTGTCCTTTCTCTAACACTACTACAGTTAGATGCACTACTATCACATAAATGACCATCATTATCACTTCGCTCCATTTCATACATATATGTCGGTGTACCTAAATCTTGGTTTAAATAAATATCCACTGGGGTTGTACCTGTATTCCATTTTATTTTACTTACCATGGCTCTTGCATCATCATTTAAACCAATACTCTCCCATTTCGGACATTCTTTTACATATTTATTTTCACCACTATAGCATGTACCTCCTGCTTTTTTTTGATAAAAATTTTCATTTAAAACTTTTGATATAGCTGATGTACTCCATTCATTTATTCCATTAGGATATGTACCACTAGTTGAATCCCAACTATATTCTCCTATACTATCTCTAATAATTTTTATGTGACTTTTTAATATTTCATTTTCTTCATCTTCTATGTTATTCATAACTCCTATTATCCGCCAGGTTTCATTATTAAACGCAACATAATTATTAGGATTTGCTCCTATAAATCGTAAATTATTATCAGAAGTTCCATCATAAACTAACTCTGTTGGTTTAGATTTCTGTAAATTTCCAAAATATTCTTTACTTTGATTTTTAACAAAATATAAATCACACTTAGTTCCTGTTGTTGTTAAATCAGATATCAATGCTTTTTTTATTTTACTATTCCATACTACAGTTGCATTATTTGTACAAATTCCCTTTTCAAAATCGTAAAATTCTTCTTCTTTTGGTATTTCATTTACTTGTTTATTATCTTTATAAAAGGCAAATATTATATCTCCTTTTCCTTCATAGATAAAATTGCCCTCTATCACCTTAAATGATTTTTGTGTTTTAAAGTTTGCAAAAGTTATTCCTATTGCTACTCCTCCTATTAAAAAAATGATAGCTACAAAAACAATTATTATTTTTTTATTTTTCTTTTTCTCTTTATATTGACTTAATTTCATAAATAAAAGAAGACCTCCGTATCTTCTTTTATTATATTATATAATACCCCCCCCCCGTCAATGGCTTTTTTCCTGTTTTTATGGGGTTGATTTTTCCTAGTTTATGATGATAATACAGATAGGTGACATTTAAAACCGTGTTATTTATCGGTATTGTATGACAAAATATGTCACAGGTGGTAATATGATTAAAGAATATCGAAAAATGCGTGGATTAACACAAGAACAATTAGCAGAACTACTAAATATTTCTGCTCGACAATTGCAAAGAATAGAACAAGATGAAACTAAAACAACTATTCAAACTTTAATTAAAATACGCAAAACATTAAACATTCCTGATGAAGATATGATTAAAGTTTTATATGACAATGAAACAAATAAAGATTCCATTATGATATAGAATCTTTTATTTTATCCAAAAATTTCTTACTTTTTAAATACATACCTGTATATTGATGATAATAATTTTCCAAAAAGACATCAATTATTTTTTTATTTTTATCAGATACATTAATATTTTTAATACTATTTATATCAACATATTCATATAACCGAATAAGTTTAATGCACGCTAAAGGGATAATAGGTTCATTAACATAACAATTTTTACAAATTAATCCCCCTTCACCTATTGTTACAATATTAGTTTTACTTTGACAATTTATGCAAGAATCTAAAACAAAACCAACCCCTAAAAAATTTAAATATTTTACTTCCAAAATATTAGTTATTACTAAAGGGTCAAAACCATCTTCAATTTTTTTTAAACCATTGATAAATAAATCATAAATAATTTGTTCTTCGCTTTCCTTAAAAACTTGGGCTGTTAAATCACTAAGATATGTCATTGTCGATATTAAAGTTATATCATTATGAATGTTTTTAAAAGGTGTTATTAAATCAACATCTTTTAAAATGGATAATTTATTAGGTTTTAAATACACATAAAAAAAACCATAAGTATAAGGTAAAGTTAAAGCATGTAATTTGTTTTTCATACTTTTTGCGCCCTTTGCCATTAAACCAATGATTCCATATTCTTTTGTAAATAATTGAATAACCAGAGAAGTTTCGCCATAATTAACCGTACTTAAAATAAAGCCTTCTACTTTGGTTATCATAATTATCACATCTTTCCTTTATATTTTAAATAATATTCTATTTTGCCTGTTTCTTTAAATAATTCCCATGCTTTTTCTTTTTTCATGATATTATTCCTTTCTTTCTATTAATATCATGGTCTAAAAAAAGCTTTTTTATGCAAATTATTTAAAATTTAATTCATCAAAGCCAAATTCTTTTAAATGTTTTTCTTTTTCTCGCCAATTTTTAACGGTTTTTACATATAATTCTAAATATACTTTTTTGCCTAACCAACTTTCCATTTCTTTTCTTGAAGCAGTTCCTACTTCTTTTAATCTTTCTCCATGTTTACCAATAATTATTTTTTTTAAAGAATCTCGATCAACAATAATATCTACACATATTTTAATTAATTTAGAATCTTCTTTAATACTAGTTGTTAGGCAAGTTATACTATGAGGTACTTCTTCATTTGTAACATATAAAAGTTTTTCTCTAACTAATTCACTAATCATAAAGCTTTTTGAATTACTAGTTATTAAATTTTTATCAAAATAACGTACATTATCGGTTAAATATTTTTTAATAACATCAATTAAATGATTTACATTATCTTTTTTTAAAGCGCTTATAGGTACAATTTCTGAAAAAGGTAAATAGTCTTTATATTCATTAATCATTAAAAATAATTTTTCTGTTGATATCATATCAATTTTATTTAAAACTAAAAATATTGGACAATCACTTTTCTTTAAAGTTTCCATTATATATTTGTCGCCTTCACCTATTCCTTTAGAAGCATCAATTACAAATAAGATAACATCTACTTCTTTTGTCATAGCATAACTTTCTTTATTTAATATTTTCCCTAGTTTTGTCGTTGGTTTATGAATACCTGGTGTATCAACGAAAACTATTTGATAATTTTCTTCATTATAAATACCTTGAATTATATTTCTTGTTGTTTGAACTTTATTAGAAGTAATTGCAATTTTATAATTTAAAATATTATTTAATAAAGTTGATTTACCAACATTTGGTCTTCCTATTATACTAACAAAACCACTTTTCAAATTCATCACCTCTAATTCGTTATTTTTAATTCTTTTAAAATATCTTCTTGTTTTTGAAACATTTTCTTTTCTTCTTCTTTACTTTTAGTATGATCATAGCCTAGTAAATGTAATAGCCCGTGCACTACTAAAAAGGATAATTCTCTTTTTTCACTGTGGCCGTATTCTACAGCTTGAAAAATCATCTTTGGTATACATATATAAATATCCCCTAACATTCTAATTGGTAAACTCTCTTTTTCATTATCTTCAAAAGCAAAACTTATAACATCAGTTACTTTATCGATATTTCGATATTCTTTATTAATTTTTTGAATTTCTTTTTCATCGATCAAAATAATTGAAAACAAGGCATTAGTTATTTGTTCGCTATCTAAAGTTTTTTTAATAACTTCTTTTAAATAACTAATATCTTTTTTGTATCCATATAAATCATTAATATCATAAGTATTCATTAAAACCACCCCAAGCCAATAATTCTTGTAAAGTATACAAAGAAAACAGCAAAAATTAAAATACATAAAATGTTGTAAAAGGCTGTACTTCTAAAGATTCTTGGTAAATGTTTTTCAATAGCATTTAAAGCAATATATAGTAAAAAGCCTATAATTGAACCAACAACATTTAATAAAATATCATCTATATCAAAACTACGACCAATATAATATTGGACAATTTCAACAACAAAAGAGGTAATAAAGCTTATTACTAAAATATGACTTACTTTTGAGGCTTTAACATAACCGGAAACAAAATAGCCAAAAGGAAGAAATATTAAAATATTACCTACAACATTCATCATAAAGCCATGAGTTCCTATAGGATACCTTAATATTTCTGTAAAAGGAATCAAATTAAAACCACTACTTGTATTAAGTTCTGTATCAGTAAGTAATTGAAATAATAACATTGCATATATAATAAAAGTTAAATTTAAAAATTCTCTGTAAAACAAAAATTTTTCATGATTAACTCTAATTGTTGTTATTCTAATGGCAATTATTACTACCAAAAAAATAACCAACATTGGCCAAATATTATGTAATGTATTGTTTAGTATTTGCATTTCCATTATTACCACTTCTATTCTTTTTGCGTTTTACAACTCTATTGTATCAATTTTCTAAAAAAATGTCATTAATTTTCCATTTTAAAAAAAAAGAGTTTTTAACCCTTTTTTATATCCAAACACCATAAGTAATTGCTGCCATTGCAAGTAATAGTCCAATAACATAAAAAAGTTTGACGATATCTTGTTCTTTCCAATTTAATTGTTCAAAGTGGTGATGAATTGGAGCCATTTTAAATATTTTCCGATGAAATTTTCTAATACCAATAATTTGAATCATACTAGATAATGTTTCAACAACAAATACTCCACCTATTAAAGCTAAAGATAATTCATGTTTAGTTATAATAGCAATGGTTGCCATAGCTCCACCTAAAGCTAAACTTCCTAAATCGCCCATAAAAACTTTGGCAGGATAGCTATTAAATAACAAGAATCCTAATAAAGAACCTACTAAGATAAAGCAAAAGATTGCTACTTCCTGGTATCCTTCCATCCATCCGGTATTCCAAGTAATTATACCAAAAGCAAAGAAAGCTATTACACATAATCCTCCACATAGACCATCTAAACCATCCGTAATATTAACCGCATTACTTGTTCCCACTAACAAAAACAAAATAAATAAGCCAAAACTCCACCCTAAAGGGATAAATAAATTCAGTGAGGTTATTTCTAAGTTTGGTTCCCCACCATTTTTCATAAAAATATAGAAAAATACTAAAGCAATAACCATTTGTAATAAAAATTTTGTTGATATTCTAAGACCTACATTATTGTTATACCTGACCTTTAACCAATCATCAATAAAACCTAAAAAGGCATAACTAAGAAAAACAATGACCACAATTAACAAGTTATGACTAAGCGAAATACTTCCCTTTAAATAAAGCATAACAAGCGAAATTATAACAGGAACAATAAATATTATTCCACCCATAGTGGGAATTCCTTCTTTTACCATATGTCTTTTTCCAAGGGTTTTACTAACATGTTGTCGAAAATTAATTTTTTTTAATAAAGGAATAAATAGTATTCCACATATAATAGCAAAAATGAACCCTAACATCATGGCCATTGCTGCTTTTGCAAGAATTAACATAATCTCACCTCTACATCATTATACAATAATTAATTAAAAATAATTTTATTTAATCTATATTTTTACATATTTATACATTATCCTAACATTAGTTTTACAACAGCATTATCTTTAACATAAGTTTTAGCTTCTGGAGATTGATATATTACTTTATCCCCTTCACCTGCATATTCTATTTTAAATCCTTTCAATATTTTTTTGGCTTCCTCAACACTTTTATTGGTAACATCTGGTAATAAAACATATTTTTGGTCTAGCCAATTATATTCTTTTTCCATTCCATCTTTACTCGGCTTGATATTTAAAACATTTATGACACTTTCTAAAACATTTTTGGCAATTGGAGCAGCTACTGTTCCTCCATATTGAACAACACCAACAGGATGATCAACAGCCACATATACAACAATTTGCGGATTATCAGCTGGCATAAAGCCCATAAAAGATAAAATATAATTGCCGCTCATATAATGACCATCAGCTACTTTCTGGGCAGTTCCCGTTTTGCCACCAACACGGTAATTTTCAATATATGCATTTCTTCCTGAGCCATTAGCTACAACACTTTCCAAGGCATAACGAACTAATTTTGATGATTCTTCTGATATAACTTTCTTTTTCATTACTTTTTCTGTTGTTTTAATAATTGAATTAGTCTCTGGCTCTAACATTTCTTTTACTAAATAAGGTTGATATAAAAATCCTCCGTTAATCGCTGCGGATACGGCTGTTACTTGTTGTATAGGTGTTACACTTATTCCTTGACCAAAACTAGTTGTTGCAAGTTCTACCGCCCCCATATTAGAAGTTTTAAATAGTATGCCATTACTTTCTCCATTTAAATCAATTCCTGTTTTTTTACCAAAGCCAAAATTATTAATATATTGCATTAATTTTTCTTTACCCAATTTTTGACCTAATACCACAAAACCAGGATTGCAACTATTTTCTACAACTTGTAAAAAACTTTGATCTTTATGGCCCCCACTTTTCCAACAATGAATTGTTGATCCATCAACATGAATACTTCCACTATCATAAAAATGGTCTTCAAACAAATTGGTTGTTTTTTCTTCAACTGTGCTTGCTAAAGTCATTATTTTAAAAGTTGACCCTGGTTCATAAGTCATCCATATTGGTAAATTTCGATTAATAGTTTCTGTATCATAATTTTGATAATTATTAGGATCAAAATTAGGCCTTGATGCCATTGCATAAATTTCGCCATTTTGAGGATTCATAGCTAAAATCATGGCATGTTCAGGGCTATATTTAGACATTACATTATCAAGTTCTCTTTCAATAGATTGTTGAATATCTAAATCAATAGTTAGTTGTAAATTTATTCCGTTTTGCGGTTTTTCATAGATTTCTGATAATTGTAAACGATTTCCTTTTCCATCAGAAAAATATTTAATTGCTCCATCTATTCCGGTTAAATAAGAATTATATGTAAGTTCTAAACCACTTAACCCTTGATTGTCTATTCCCACATATCCTAAAACATGACTTAATAAACTTCCATATGGATAGTATCTTTTACTTTCTTTTACTAAATAAACGCCATCTATATTTAACTCATCTATTTGTTTTGCAACCTCGTAAGCTAATTGTCTACCCTCTGGATGAACTCTTTCAATACTAGTCTTTTTAGAGACATGCACTAGCATATCATCATAAGATGTATTTAAAATTTTACTTAATTTTAAGGCTGTATCTTCCTTATCCTTTATTTGATTTGGAATAACAACTAAACTAGTCGTTGTTAAATTAGTTGCCAAAACTTTTCCATTTCTATCTAATATTTCGCCTCGATCAGCCCCAATAGGCAATTTCCGACTCCATAAAGATTCTGCTAAATTACTTAATTTATCATATTGAAAAACTTGAATATAAAAAACTCTTAATATAATAATTACTAAAATACATATAACTGATAAAAAAAGAAAACGAATCCGAATATGAATGTCATTGAAAAACATAATCTCACCTAAATAAGTATATGAAAAAAAGACGATTTTTAAACCGTCTTATAATCACATTCTATGCAGTGTATTTCTTTTTTATTTGTAACTAATATATTACCACATTTTGGACATAATTCTTTTGTTGGCATATCCCATGTTGCTACTTTACATTTTGGATAATTACTACATCCATAAAATATTTTGCCTCTTTTTGTTTTTTTCTCAATAATATCATTTTTACATTTTGGACAAACCATAATTTTTTTAACTTCTTTTTCTTCTTTTTTTATATATTTACAAGAAGGATAATTAGAACAAGCAATAAATTCTCCATATTTACCATTCCTTTTTACTAATGGACTATTACAATTAGGACAATTTTCACCGGTTAAAACAGCTTCTTTTTTACTCATATTACTAAAAGCATCTTCTACTAATGGTTCAAAATCTTGATAAAAGCTTTTTAATACTTTTATATAATCTTTTTTATCTAATGCTATTTCATCTAAATCTTTTTCCATATTAGCGGTATACTCAACATTAATAATATCTTTAAAAAATTCTTGTAATTTATCAGTTGTTTCGATGCCTATTTCACTTGGCATAAATTTTTTATCAACCATTTTAACATAATTTCTTTCTTTTAAAGTTGAAATTATTGGCGCATAGGTACTAGGTCTTCCTATACCAAGACTTTCCATAGCTTTAATTAGAGTTCCTTCAGTATATCTAGGTTCTGGTTTTGTAAAATGTTGTTGTTTTAAAATATCTAATGCAATTAATATGTTACTTTGATAATTTTTAAAATCTGGTAATACATTATCATTAGCATCTTCATATTTACTATAAACTTTTAAATAACCATCAAATTTCATTACACTACCTGTTGCTTTAAACAAATAATCATTATTGTTTAATAAAAGGGTTGTATTAAGAAATTTTGCACTAGCCATGATACTTGCTAAAGCTCGATTATAAATTAAATCATATAATTTATATTCATCAGCATCTAAATATTCTTTAATAGATTGTGGTGTTCTTAAAATGCTTGTTGGTCTAATACCTTCATGAGCATCTTGCATATTTTCAATTTTCTTTCCAATTTTTACACTGCCAACATATTCTTTACCATAATTTTTACTTATGTATTTTTTGGTTTCATTAACAAATTCACTAGAAACTCTTTCAGAATCAGTACGCATATAGGTAATTAAACCAACTGAGCCTTCTTGTAATGTTATTCCTTCATATAACTTTTGCGCAATACGCATTGTTTTTGAGGGCGCAAAATTAAGTTTTGATGATGCCATTTGTTGAAGAGTAGTTGTTTTAAAGATTGGTTTACTATTTCGTAAGGTTTGTTTTTCATTTATATCATCTATTTTAAATGATTTTGTTAGTTTATTTAAAATATCATTTGCTTCTTGTTCATTATTAATGGTAATTTTTTTGTTTTTATATTTTTCTAAAGTAGCTTCAAAATCGTTAAAAACCGCGGTTATTGTATAATATTCTTTAGGGACAAATTTTAAAATTTCTCTTTCGCGATCAACAATTAGTTTTAAGGCTACGCTTTGAACTCTTCCGGCGCTTTTTCCTCCGGTTTTACTTTGCATTAATTTACTTAAACGAAAACCAATAATTCGATCTAAAATTCTTCTTGTTTCTTGACTTCGAACTAAATTATCATCAATTTTACGAGGATTATTTAAAGCATTTAAAACAACATTTTTGGTTATTTCATTAAAAGTTACACGTACATAATTATCATTTTTTAAATTTAAGGCTTCTTTTAAATGCCAAGATATAGCTTCTCCTTCTCTATCGGGGTCGGTTGCTAAAATAACTAAATTTGCTTTTGAAGCTTCTTTTTTTAAATCGGCTATTAATTTTTTCTTACCTTTAATAGGAATATAAGTTGCTTTAAAATCACCATCAACATCAACTCCTAAGCCAAATTTACCACTGGTCGCTAAATCCATAATATGTCCTTTACTAGATAAAACTTCGTAATCTTTATCTAAAAAAGCAGTTATTGTTTTACTTTTATGAGGTGATTCTACTATCATCAATTTAGTCATTTATCTTCTCCTTTTTCTTTCATAATACCTTTTTGTAAATAATCAAAATAATTATTAGTAATTGCTAAATTACTCATTCTGATTCGATTGGTAATATCTATATTTATATTTTTTAATTCATCAACACCATATTCTTCTGTCGATTTATATGTTATTTTTGAAGTTGCTGCATCATAATAAGCTTTTTTATCTTCAAAAGAGCCATCAGAAAATATCGCCCGATTGGAATAATTTTCATCAAATAAGTCTTCTCCTAAAAATAATCTCGGATCATATGTATTACCAAAAAGATTTGCAATAGTTGGGGCAATATTCATATAAGTTGTATATTGATCAAACTTTTTAGCTTTAAGTTTGGGATTATAAATTAAGAAAGGTATTCGATCTCGTTCATTATTATTTATAACATCACTACCCATCAAAGAAATTAAATCTTCTTCTTTTAAAGCATATGGATAATGATCGCCATATAACACTATAACCGTATCATCTAATTTTCCTAATTTCTGTAATTCATCCATTAATACGCCTAGTGCATCATCTGTAACTTTTACTTTTGATAAATATCTTCTTGCCGCTTCTGTATACTCTGGGTTATCAAAATAATCAAAATATTGTTCTCCTAAAATACTAGTTTCCCCGTAAGGCTGATGGGCACTGACAGTTGTAATCCAAGCCATGAATTTAGCATTTTTAGCAAACATTGGGGTAATCTTTTCCATAAATTCAGCATCACTTGGCCATTCAGCATAAAATTCATCATAAGGAATTTGTAAATCATTTACATCATAATATTGTGAAACACCTAAATTTTGATGAATGGTCCTTCTATCATAATAAGTAGCATCATAATCATGATAGCTAGTTACATTATATCCAATATTTTTAAATTGATTAAATAGCGATTGATAATAAGTATTATCTTTATAAACTTCTCCTGAACATAGTTGATTTAACGAAAATATCGAGGTAATTCCACTTATTTCATTATTTATAGTTGCACAAGAATTTCTAGGGCTAAAATTATTTTCCCAATACCAACCATTTTCCATCATTTTTGCAAAATTAGGAAAATATTCTTTGTTATCAATTATAGTATTGACAGATTCCATCATAATAATTATTAAATTTTTATTTTTAAAGTAACCGGTCATTTCGTTTTCTAAAGGAATATTCCTTGAAATAAAATAGTTATTTAAATTATTTAAAACCGGATCAGTAGTTTCAGAAATTAATTTTTTCCAAGCTGTATCATCAATTTTTCTTGCGTTTTCATTATCTTCTTCTTCTTCAATGTTTTGATTAGTTATACCATAATCATAATAAGGAAAAATCGTTAATTTTAAATCTAATATTCCATACATCGTTGAGCCAAATTGATTAACTGTTATCCCTGAATTTGATGGATAAGAAAACAATTCTAAATTAGTTAATATTTGTACTTTATTTTGCATAAAAGGAATAACGAGTGTTAAATAATATAAAGACGCCCCACCGATAAAGGTTATTAAAAATGTCAAAATAGTTTTAAAATTTAAATTACTTTCTTCCATTTCATTTTTCTTAGTAAGGATAATATAAGCTAAATAAATAATAACAGGCATAAAAAGTAAATAATATGCTAAAGGAATACTTAAAAGAAAATCTTTTATATAACTATTTACTGCTTCTAATTGGGTTCTTGTTCCAAATGACATATAAATACCTATAAAATTCAAAAAACCCGCTTGAGCAAAACCATAAACACTAGCAATTAATAACAAAAAGATATTAAAAATTCTTCTTTTTTTAATCCCTTTAAATAACATGCCTATAAAATTCCAAATTATTGCTAATAAAAAGCAAGAAAGAAAAATCCGTAAGTTAGCCCACGTAATAATTTCATAATTTTCAATTATTCGAAATATAAGTTCTATAGCAAATAAAAAAATTGTTGTTATAAATGTTTCTAACCAATATGATAAATTAACTTTTAACTTCATTAATACCACCATTATTTATTAAATCATAAACTGGCTTATAAGTAAACCTATATTCTTTAGTTACGCCATACATTTTTAAAAGTTCTAAATGTCTTTTTGTTGGATAACCTTTATGTTTTTTATATTCATACATGGGATATTTTTGATCTAATTCATACATATAATGATCCCTTGTTACTTTCGCTAAAACACTAGCGGCCGCGATTGTAAGTGATAGTGCATCTCCATGAACTATTCCCTCAACAGGATACTTATAATTAGGCATCGGCATGGCATCAGTTATAACAAAATCGGGTTTAACTGACATATTTTCAATTGCTATTTGCATAGCCTTTTTACTAGCTTGATATATATTAATTTCATCAATTGTTTTTGCACTTACAATTCCGATTCCATAACTTATAGCTTCTTCCTTTATTTTCGAGAAAAAATATTCTCTTTTCTTTTCACTTAATTTTTTAGAATCAGTAAGACCTTCTAAATGATAATTTTTAGGTAAAATAACTGCCGATGCAACAACTGGGCCTACTAAAGGTCCTCTTCCTGCTTCATCACATCCACATATTAAATCATAACCTTTTTTATATAATTCTTTTTCATATTTTAACATATCTACTTTTTCATTCATAATTCTCTTCCTTTTTAATTATCAAACGTTATTCCCTTTATTTTTTCGGTTTTAATATCATTAACGATTTTATGAGATATTCTATTAAAATCAGGTTCATTATTAGAAATAGCTCCTATTTTCTTCCCAATAATTTTGTATACTTCTAAAAAATCATCAATATTAGTTACATTATAATATTCTTTTAATTTTTCCGGATAATAATCATGTAACTTTTTAATAATATAAACCGCCACATCATCAATTGGCAATATATCTTCTTTAATAGCTGTAAAACTTGCTAAATTTAAAGCTTCTTGTTGTTGATTTAGTTTAGGCCATAAAATACCTGGTGAATCTAACAAAAGTATTCCCTGATTAGTTTTTAACCACGAAAGATTTTTAGTAATTCCTGGTGTATTTTCAACTTTCGTTACTTTTTTATTACATAATTTATTAATAAGGGTTGATTTTCCCACATTTGGTATTCCTACTACTAAAACATGTATATCTTTCTTTTTTAAACCTTTTTCTATTCTTTTTTGTTGAATATCTTTAGTCATTTCTTTTGTTAAATCAATTATTTTTTGACAATCACTTTTATTATTTAAATCAACTAATAAAACTTTATTCCCTAAATTTTCATAATATTTTATCCATTCATTGGTATATTTTAAATCACATAAATCTTTTTTGGTCATAATTAAAATTTTGGGTTTTTTTAAAATTATATCATAAATATCTTTTATTTTTGATGAAAAAGGAATTCTTGCATCAACTAATTCATACACCAAATCAATTAGTTGACTATTTTCTTTAATCATTCTTTTGGTTTTAGCCATATGACCAGGATACCAATTAATATTTGTTTTATTTTCGTTATTCATCTCTACCACCTACTTTTTTTTCAATTAATTTTTCATTATCTATATATTTATAATTTAAAGAGTTATTTTCAGTTACAACTGTTCTACCTAATTCTTTTTCTAGATTATCTCTTGTTATTTTAGCTATATTTCCACCACGCTTAGCAATTCTTTATTTTGTTTTAAACCAAAAGGTTTATGTTCTTTTACAAGCTCACGAGTGGCAATTTCACCTAAATCAGTAAGCGCAACTTCTATATCTGTCATATTATCCCTTAAAGATTCTTTTCTAAGTCCTTTAAATTTCTTGTATTCATTTGCTTTCATGCCAGACCATGATTTATATATTTCATTTGTTAATATTCCATATTCATAATCTTTAGTAATTCCACTTTCTTTCCAAACATCAGTTAATTTAAACCTATCGACTATTCCAGATAGTCTTGCTTTAATCCATTTATCATCATATCCGCGCTTACGATAATATTCTACTGCTCTATTAACTGCAATTTCAGGATCAAATACTTCGTCAATTCTTTCACTTCCTAAATTTGCTAGCCATAGTTTAAATGGTTCTGCTTTATTTGATGGGACTGATTCAATTAGCCTTAAAATTCCTTTAGTATCTAATACATCCGTGTTGTAAAATTTTCCATCTTTTGCTCTTAACTTCAGTTGACTACAAAATGTAGTCAACTCAGATCCTTCTTTTTTCAATCTTAACTTTAGTACAGACCAATATTTTCTAGCATCACTACTATCAGTTAATGCATTTATAACATCAACAACACTAAAGTAATATTCTTCTTTGTCACTATTCCAAATACTTCTTATTTCTTTACCATCAAAAAGATTTGAAATTGTTTCTAATTTATTATTCAAAATTTCACCTACTTTCTTTTTTTATTAAGGGTTACAATTTCGTAATCACCTCTCTAATTTCTAACATCTTTTTTACTAAATTTATTATATTTTTAATAATTTTCATCAAATTTTAATGAAAATGTGTAAGATTAAATTTAACGAAAAGCCTTTATTTATAAGGACTTATAACAGGGTTGCAATAAATCGTAATCAACCAATTGATTACACTTTTATTAAGAACATTATTTTCATTCATTTTTATCACCACTACTTTTACTTTCCTCTATTAACAAATCAAAATCTGATTTATATAGTTTATCTTGTTTAATTCTATATTTTTCAAATTCTGTTAATGCTTTATCACAAGCAATTTCATGTGATATTTTTCCAGCATCTTTTAAAATATCTCTATCATCTGAAAGTAAGAATTTATCAATTCTATTTGCCCAATCTTCCATTGTCATGGGTATGTTTCTTTTTGCTCTTGCTTCTGCCAAATCTAAAAACGCAGAAACAATTAATTCCAATTGATCTAATTCTTTTTTTGATAGATAGTTTTTTGCAATTACAACATCTGTTTCAAGTATTTTGCCATTTGGAGAATTTTTCCAACAAGTAAGTCCCATATACTCTTTTTCAGAATCTGCTCTATTATATATAATTTCAGCTGCTGTTTGATGAGAAACTGCATAATGCATTTTATTTTGTACTTTTTTGAAGAAATTTATTGTAATAGGAGATTTTGAATCATAATCAACCGAAGTAGCGTAAAGATCTGTTATTTTTTGATAAAATCTTCGTTCAGATAATCTTATTTCTCTTATTTCAGCAAGTAATGATTCATAATAATCTTCATCAAAAAAAGCCCCATTTTCCATTCTTTTCTTGTCAATAATATATCCCTTTTTCGAAAACTCTTTTAATATATTAGTTGCCCATCTACGAAATTGAATTGCTCTATTCGAATTTACTCGATAACCAATAGATATTACCATATCTAAGTTATAATATTGAATATTCCTTTTTACTTGCCTATTTCCTTCGTTTTGAACTAGTAAGAATTTCTTACTAGTTAAGGATTCATTCAATTCATAACTATCATAAATCTCATTAATATGCATCGTTATATTATTTCTCGTTGTGTTAAATAATTCCCCAATTGCTTTTTGTGTCAACCATAAATCTCCATCTTCAAATCGAACTTGAATCCCTTTATCATGAGTTTGTCTTTCAAAAATAATAAATTCAGCACTACTACTTCTTATAATTAAATCTTTTGCCATTTTCTCATCTCCTCGTATATGTTCTTAAATGTCGTAATCACCTTTCTAATTCCTAATATAAATTATACTAAAATTACTATAATCTTAATAACCTTTTAATATTTTAACCATTATTTAATAAAAAGATGAAAGATTAAAATCAGATAATTTTCTTTATTTATAAGGATTTACAGAATTCTTAATTAAATCGTAATCAACCAATTGACTACACTTTTATTAACCCCATTATTGTTTTCATTCATTTTCTACACCTTCTTCTCTATAGCGTAATTTCTTTCTTTTAAAAATATCATCTGCTGTTTCACCATTATATAGTCCTCTATAACCGGCATTATGAAATTCGGCCATATTTTTAACACCAGCAGATGAAGCGACTTTTTGAAGCGTATAATTGCCTTGCTTAGTTAACTTTCTTTGATAAAATCTTTTTTCCTGCTTTCTTGTTTGTATAGCAAAGTAAGTTTGCCCTAAAGCAACTACTTCTTTACTAGGATCAGCATTTTGCACTATAAGATAACATATATATCTCGATAGTTTATAATCTTGTATGTTAACATTAGCATTATTGTTTCTCTTCGACAACTTGTTGACTTCAACGAGTTGTTCATCTGCATTCAATCCTGAGTTTTTACAAGCCACTTTTGCTTTATTTAAAACTTTTAAAAAGTTGCGCCAATCACAATATTCTAATGCCTTCGAAAGTTCCCTAGCATACCAATATTCATTTCCATATTCATCTAAATGTTTTATTCTTTCAAAAGTGCTGTCAGTATATTTATCATTTAAATCTTTATTTAATATCTTATTTTTTAATTTATTTACCATACATGTCACTTCGTTTCATTATTTTTTATCATAAATTTGCAAATTTATCCTTCTATATCATTTCTTCTAACAAAGTCAGTATAAATCCATTCTGGAGCATAATCAAAAATATAAACAAGTTCTTCAATTAATTCTTTTTTAGTCATTTTATG
>CANQPR010000019.1 GCA_947625715.1 uncultured Bacilli bacterium | reverse complement strand
GAATCAGGAACAGTAACAGATGGTATTGCTTTACCAAGTGAAACAAAATGGTATGACAAATATGCTTATGGAACAAGCTATGTTGAATATAAAAAAGGTATCTTAGGTGATGCGACAAAAGAAATGGGACCATTTCAAAGAATGAGATATATTAGTAGCAATAGATTTATTAGTAGTTGGTATAGCAATACCGCTTGGGTTATCTATCATACTTATCCGTGGGTCATGCGTGGTGGACAGTACACAGACGGCACTGATGCTGGAATATTTGCATCCGGTCCTGACGGCGGGAATGTGGGTGCTCAGAGGAGCTTCCGTCTCGTTCTTGCCATTTAGAAAAGTATATCTTCTCTAATTTTCTACTTTAAGTTTACCACTGGAGAGAGAGATAACATTTTTTCCAACCAAAATCATTGACGGGGGGGGGGTATTATATAATATAATAAAAGAAGATATGGAGGTCTTCTTTTATAATGAAATTAAGCCAATATAAAGAAAAAAAGAAAAGTAAAAAATTAATAATTGTTGTTGTGGCCATCGTCTTCTTAATAGGTGGAATAATTTTAGAAAAAACATTTGCCAATTTTAAAGTACAAAAATCATTTAAAGTGATGGAGGGAAATTTCATCTATGAAGGAAGTGGCGATGTTATTTTCTCATTTTATAATAATGGTAAAAATGTTAGTACTATACCCAAAAAAGAAGAAGGAGTATCATTTTTAAGTTCTAAGTGTAGTAATAATGCAAGTGTTAAATGGTATGATAATTTATGGGCACCGATTGTTACCAATTTAACTGAACAAGGAACAAAATGTGAACTATATTTTGGCAAAAGTGCAGTTGAATATTTAATAGATTTACAAAAAGAAAAACCGAGTGAATTAGCTTATGATGGAAAAGAAAGTTTAGGAGAATATGGAACTGATGACAATAATTTACGATTTATAGGAAGTAATCCAAATAATTATGTTGAATTTAATAATGACTATATATATAGAGGATATTCTAGTAGTAGTTCTAGTAGTTATACAGATTATAACTCATATGAAGAATGCACAAGTGCTTCATCATATAATTATAATTGTGAAAAAGTTAGACCAGCCTGGCGAATCATAGGAGTAATGAATAATATAACCGATGAATACGGTAGTATAGGAAGCCACTTAAAAATAATAAGAGATAGTATAGGCGCCTATAGTTGGGATTCATCAAATGGTTATGGTAGTAGTGTAAATAGTGGTTATGGAGTAAACGAATGGAGTCAAGCGGATATACAGAAAGTATTAAATGAAAATTATTATAATAAAAAAGCGGGAGGTACCTGTTATGAAGGTAGTGACAATAAAGAAAAATCATGCCCTTTATGGGAAAATATTGGCTTAAACGATGAAGCAAGAAAAATGATAAGTAAAGTAAAATGGAATACAGGTGCTGTGATGTATTGGATAGGAAATACATCTCAAATTTACGATAAAGAAAGAGGCTTAGCAGATGGCTTATGCGAAGGAGTTGACTATAATAATCAATATGTACCATATAATGATGGTATTGCAAGAACTACAGAATGGCTAGGGTATGTAGGATTAGCCTATTTAAGCGACTATGGATATTCTTTGGGGGGTGAAAAAAGAAACACTTGTGTTAGTATATATTTTGAAGTGGAAAGTATGAAAGGTCATAATGAATGTGCTAATTTGTGGCTACTAAATTTAGGTCAGGGTTATCGTTTAACTATGAATCCCATTTGTTCAACATTAAATCAATCAACGCTTACATATAAGAAATCAAGTGCTGTAGCATATGTGATAATGAATAATTATTCTGATGGCAGTAAATCAATTGGGGCATCACTTACATCTGCAGCTACAGGTGGTCAAGTACAGCCTACTGTTTATCTAAATTCCAATGTTAAAATCGAAGAAGATACAAGTGAAGACTATGGCTCTGTTACTAATCCTTTTCGTTTTACAGTTGATTAAAAAATACTTGACAATCATATAATATTTGTATAGAATTAATGTTGTTATGAAAAAGGAAAGAAATGTATCCACATTCACCTGAGTATAATAGTACTAGGTTAAAAGCTTAAAATAATACTTTTATAGGTGGATACTAGGTGTCTGCCTTTTATCATGTATGGAGGTGCATTGATATAGCAAAGAAAGAGGACTTACTAATTAATGAAGCAATAAACGTTGCCGAATTAATGGTAATAGGCCCGAATGGTGAGCAAATGGGAATAAAAAGTCGTGAAGATGCTTTAACAGTCGCTTCATTTGCCGGCTTAGATTTAGTTTTAATGAATAAGGATAAAACCCCAGCTGTTGGTAAAATAATGGACTACAATAAATATCGTTATGAAAAACAAAAAAAACAAAAAGAAGCCTTAAAAAAACAAAGAGAAACAAATAAAGAATTAAAAGAATATCGTTTAAGCCCGGATATTGATATTCATGATTTTCAAACGAGAGTTAAAAATGCGCGTGAATATTTAGCTAAAGGACACAAAGTTAAAGGATTTATTCGACTAAAAGGAAGACAAATGGCTCATCCTGAAAGAGGTAAAGAAGTACTAGATAGATTTGCTAATGAATTAAGTGAATGTTCTAATATTGAAACCCCTTTTAAGCAAGAAGGAAAATTGATGTCTATAATTCTTGCACCTATGAAATAAAAGAAAGAAGGATAGTAATGGCAAAAGGACCAAAAATGAAAACACATAAAGCAAGTAGTAAAGTTTTCAAAAAGAAAAAAAATGGAACACTAAGCTATAAAGTTAGTGGTGGAAACCATAAAACTAGTAAAGATAGTTCTAAGCAAATTAGACAAAGAAGAAATAAAGGAACATTAAGCAAAGGAGAAGCTAACAGAATTAAATCTGTTATTTAATAAGGTGGTGAAATAATGGCAAGAGTTAAAGGTGGAAGTGTTTCAAAAACACGCCGTAGAAAAGTATTAAAACAAGCAAAAGGTTATTTTGGAAGTAAACATCGTTTATATAAAACAGCCCAAGAACAAGTATTCCATAGTGGAGCTTATGCATACCGTGATCGAAGAAGAAAGAAACGTGATTTCCGTAAACTTTGGATTACACGTATAAACGCTGAATGTCGCGTAAATGATATTAGTTATTCTAAATTTATTAATGGTTTAAATATTGCTGGTGTAACTATCAATCGAAAAATGCTTGCTGAACTTGCAATTGATAATAAAGAAGCATTTAAAGATTTAGTAACAATAAGTAAAGATGCTTTAAAAAGTGGTAAAAAAGAAAAACTAGAAGTTAAAAGTGAAAATAAAAAAGAAACTAAAGAAACTAAAGAAACAAAAACTACTGAAACTAAAAAAGAAGTAGAAGAAAAGAAAGACTATCAAAGCATGACTTTAGCTGAATTAAAAAATATTGCTAAAGAACAAGGCGTTAAAGGATATTCAACAATGAAAAAAGCAGAACTTTTAGAAAATATTAAATAAACGAGCTTGATAGTTCGTTTTTTTTCTTGCTAAATAAGCAAAAAAATCTTATGATTTTAATGGTGGTAATATGCTTATAAAAGGTTTTCAAAAATTAACATTACTAGATTATCCTGGTTATCTTGCTACAACTATCTTTATGGGAGGCTGTAATATGCGCTGCCCATTTTGCCACAATGCCAAATTAGTAACCAAATTAGATGATACTAAAATCAGTCAAACTGAAATTTTAAACTACCTAAAACAAAATCAAGGTAAATTAGATGGAGTTTGTATAACCGGAGGAGAAGCCCTTCTTCAAAAAGATTTAAAAAGTTTTCTTATTAAAATAAAAAAAATGGGTTATTTAATTAAACTAGATACAAATGGATTATTACCGCAGAAATTAGAAGAATTAATTAATAATCATTTAATAGATTACATTGCAATGGATATTAAAAATACAGCTTTTAAATATAATGAAACAGCAGGTAAAAAAGTAGTTATTGAAAATATTAAAGAAAGTATTAATATAATAAAAAACAGTGGTTTAAAACACGAATTTCGAACCACTGTTGTTAAAGAATTTCACCAAGAACAAGATTTAATAGCCATATCCAAGTTTATTTATCCAAGTCCTTATTATCTGCAACAATTTATTGACAGTGGTGATTTAATACAACCTAATTTACATGCTTATTTAGATGAGCAATTAATATCTATGCAAAAAAAGTGTCTTTCAAATACTTTTGTAAGAGGGATTTAAAAGAATTATCTTTTTTCCCTCTTTTTTAATAATTTTTCTTTCTTCCATATCTTTTAACTTGCGCATAAAACTACTTCTATCAACCATAAAATAATCAGCTAACTCTTTATAGCTCATCGGTAAAATAAAACTATTTTTTCCCTCAACACACAATGATCTAAAATAAGTTAAAATTCGATCTTCCATTTTTTTGATTTGCAAAAGTGCTAATTTTTGATTTAACTTAGTTGTATAGTTAATAATTTGTTTAAAAAAGATTTCCAAAATATTTTGATGTCTTGGACATTTTATATTACATCCTCTTAATAAAGATAAATAATCAATTAAAATAATCTCGGTATCTGAGGTACAAACAAACACTAATTCATTATCATCTTGATGCCAAATTTTGGTAAATATATCATTTTTAGTTAGTTTCTCGATTGTATAGCAACTTCCTTCTTCATCGGTCTTTAATAGGGTAATTTCCCCTTTTTTTATAATTGCAAATTGATTCTTATTATTATGAAAACTAATAAATTCTCCCTTATGATAATCTACTTTTTTAGCGTTCACACAATTTGACAAGTCTTCATAAAAAGAAAGTGTAAACAAACTAAATAAATCATTTCCCATAAATAAAGACCTCCTTCAAACTTTTCAAAAAAATTATATCAAATTTTAAAAAAAGTTGCAATTGTCACACAAAGTTAAAAAAAATAATTGCTATAATGACCTTAATAAAAGAAAGTGGAGGAGTATTTATGGTAAAAACAACAAATTTAAAAATTATTAAAAGAAATGGGAATAAACAAGAGTTTGATCCCGAAAAAATAAAGATTGCGATTCGTAAAAGCGCTGAAAGAGTAATGATTACATTAACTCCTGATGCCGAAAATGAAGTTGTCGATTTAGTATTAGAGTATTTACAAACGCAGACAACTGACTTAGATGTTCAACAAATTCATAATTGTGTAGAAGCAGCTTTAGAAAAAGTAAATCCTTTAGTTGCTAAATCATATCGTGAATATCGTAACTATAAAAAAGACTTTGTTCATATTTTAGACAAAGTATATCAAAAAGCTCAAGCTATAAATTATATAGGAGATAAAGAAAATTCTAATACTGATAGTGCTTTAGTAGCAACGCAACGTAGTTTAACTTATGGGGCTTTAAATAAAGAATTATATAAGAAATTTTTCTTAACTACTAGTGAAATTGAAGCTTGTGAAGATGGATATATATATATTCATGATATGAGTGCCAGAAGAGATACAATGAATTGTTGCTTATGTGATATTGGTAATGTTTTAAAAGATGGCTTTGAAATGGGTAATTTATGGTATAACGAACCAAAATCATTAGAAACAGCTTTTGGGGTTTTAGGGGATGTTGTTATTCACACAGCAGCAATGCAATATGGTGGTTTTACTGTTCCAGAAATAGACACTATTTTAGTACCTTATGCGAAAAAGAGTTTTAAACGTCATAAAGAAGAATATTTAAAAATAAGAAACATGAGCGAAAAAGATGATATAAATAAAGAAGCTGAAGCTTATGCTTTAAAAAAGGTTGAAAGAGAATGTGAACAAGGCTATCAAGGTGTTGAATATAAATTAAATACCATTGGTTCTGCAAGAGGCGATTATCCGTTTGTAACTTTTACTTTTGGGATAGAAAAAGATTCTTTTGGTCAATTAATTACTAAAACTATTTTAAATACCCATCGCAAAGGACAAGGTAAACCAGGCTTTAAAAAACCTACTTTATTTCCAAAATTAGTGTTTTTGTATGATAAAAATTTACATCAAAAAGGTGGTTTATTAGCCGATTCTTTTGATACAGCTCTTTTATGTAGTTCTAAAACAATGTATCCTGATTACTTATCTTTAACTGGTGAAGGTTATGTTCCTGAAATGTACAAAAAATATCATCGGGTTGTAAGTCCTATGGGGTGCCGGGCCTTTTTATCACCATATTATGAAAGAGGTGGTTTTAAACCAGCAGATGAAAATGATAAACCTGTTTTCATTGGACGCTTTAATATTGGAGCTATTTCTCTAAATTTACCAATGATATTAGCTAAATCAAGAGAAGAACAAAAAGATTTTTATGAAGTTTTAGACTATTACTTAGAAATGATTCGCAAAATTCATTTAAGAACTTATGCTTACTTAGGAAAAAGAAAAGCTTCTACTAATCCGATTGCTTACTGTGAAGGTGGTTTTTATAAAGGTAATTTAAAACCAAATGAACCAATAGAACCTTTATTAGAAAGCGCAACAGCTTCATTTGGAATTACAGCTTTAAATGAATTACAATATTTATATAATGGTAAAAGTATTGTTGAAGATGGTCAATTTGCTCTTGATACAATGAAATACATTAATAAAAAAATTACTGAATTTAAAGAAGAAGATCATCGTTTATATGCTATTTATGGCACGCCAGCTGAAAGTTTATGTGGTCTTCAAATTAAACAATTTCGTGATAAATATGGTGTTGTAGAAGGAGTAAGTAGTAGAGAATATGTTTCTAATTCTTTCCATTGTGGTGTATGGGAAGATATAAATGGTATTCAAAAACAAGACTTAGAAGAACGTTTTTGGGATTTATTTAGAGGTGGCAGAATTCAATATGTTCGTTACAATGTCAATTATAATGAAAAAGCTATGCGAACTTATATCGAAAGAGCCATGGATAAAGGCTTCTATGAAGGTGTTAATTTATCTTTATCATACTGCAACAAATGTGGTCATGAAGAATTAGATATGGATGTTTGTCCAAAATGTGGTAGTTCAGATTTAGTAAAAATTGACCGTATGAATGGTTATTTATCATACTCAAGAGTTCATGGGGACACTAGATTAAATCATGCAAAAATGGTCGAAATATCTGAAAGAAAATCAATGTAAGGAGGAAATCATGCGTTATCATAATATTACCAAAGCTGACATGTTAAACGGCGAAGGTTTAAGAGTCGTTTTATGGGTCAGTGGGTGTTCTCATGCTTGCAATGGTTGCCATAATCAAATAACTTGGAAAGCTACTGATGGCTTAATATTTGATTCATCTGCCAAACAAGAAATCTTTGAACAACTAGAAAATACTTGGTGTAGTGGTTTAACTTTATCAGGGGGCGATCCTTTGTTTATTCCAAACCGTGAAGAAATTGCCAAATTAGTTAAAGAAGTAAAAGAAAAATATCCACATAAAACTATTTGGTGTTATACCGGTTATACTTTTGAAGAATTAATGGAACAAGAAAAAGAAGATAAAAATTTACAAACAATTCTTCAAAATATTGATGTTTTACTAGATGGTCGTTTCATTTTAAAACTTGCAAATGAAAAAATTCACTATGTTGGTAGTGAAAATCAAAGAATCATTGATGTAAAAGAAACCCTAAAAAAGAAAAAAATCAAATTATATATAGATAATAGTAGTTTATTTGAAAAGAAAGAGGTCGTAGAATCATGAAAACTAGAGGCTTTGAAATTGTTAAAGAATATTTAGATAAAGATATTCATTTGCCGGTTAGAAAAACCCTTCATAGTGCCGCTTATGACATTGAAGCTGCTGAAGACACTGTAATACCGGCTTATAAACCTGGTATAAAACCAACTCTTATTCCAACCGGTTTAAAAGCTTATTGTCAAGAAGATGAATGTTTTTTACTATTAAATCGTTCATCTGGTCCCAAAAAAGGCTTAGTTATGTGCAATAGTGTTGGTTTAGTAGATGCTGATTACTATAATAATGAAGGAAATGAAGGCCATTTTTTCTTTCAATACTATAACTTTAACACTGAAGATTTATTAATAAAAAAAGGTCAAGCTATAGGTCAAGTTTTATTCACTAAATTCTTAACTACCGATAATGACTTAACCTTAAATAATACCCGTAGTGGGGGCTTTGGCTCAACTGATAAAAAGGAGGATTAATATGTATAAAGTAAAAAAAAGAGATGGCAAAATTGTTCGTTTTGATATAAAAAAAATTACCGAAGCTATTAAAAAAGCTTTCTTAAGTATCGATAAAAAAAGTGATGATAGTGTTCTTGATTTACTAGCGCTTAGAGTAACTGCTGATTTTGAAAGAAAAATTAAAGATGATATTATTAATGTTGAAGAAATTCAAGATAGTGTTGAAAAAGTTTTATCTGATGCCGGATATGCTGATGTAGCTAAATCTTATATTTTATATCGTAAAAATCATGAAAAAGTAAGAAATGTAAAAAATACAATGTTAGATTATAAAAAATTAGTTGACAGTTATGTTAAAGTTGATGATTGGCGTGTTAAAGAAAATTCAACGGTGACATATTCTGTAGGTGGTTTAATATTAAGTGAAGCAGGAGCCGTAACTGCTAATTATTGGTTAAGTGAAGTATATGATGAAGAAATTGCCGATGCCCATCGTTCAGCTGAAATTCATATTCATGATTTATCAATGCTAACTGGTTACTGTGCTGGATGGAGTTTAAAACAATTAATTCAAGAAGGATTAGGGGGAATTGTAGGTAAAATTACCTCGGCTCCAGCTAAACACTTATCAACATTATGTAATCAAATGGTTAATTTTTTAGGTATCATGCAAAATGAATGGGCCGGAGCTCAAGCTTTCTCTAGTTTTGATACTTATCTAGCGCCTTTTGTCAAAGTTGATAATTTATCTTATTATGAAGTAAAACAATGTATCCAATCTTTTGTATATGGCGTTAATACTCCGAGTCGTTGGGGAACGCAAGCTCCTTTTACCAATATTACTTTAGACTGGACAGTCCCTAATGATTTAGCTAATTTAAAAGCTATTGTTGGTGGAAAAGAACAAGACTTTACTTATGCTGATTGTGAAAAAGAAATGCAATTAATTAATAAAGCTTTCTTAGAAATAATGATTGAAGGCGATGCCAATAATCGTGGTTTCCAATATCCAATTCCAACTTATTCTATAACTAAAGATTTTGATTGGAGTGAAACAGAAAACAACAAATTACTTTTTACCATGACTGCTAAATATGGAACACCTTATTTTTCAAATTACATTAATAGCGATATGGAACCTAGTGATGTAAGAAGTATGTGTTGTCGCCTTCGTCTTGATTTAAGAGAATTAAGAAAAAAATCTGGTGGTTTTTTTGGAAGTGGTGAAAGTACCGGTAGTATTGGGGTTGTAACAATTAATTTACCCCGCATTGCTTATCAAGCTAAAGATGAAAAAGATTTTTACAAACGCCTTGACCATTTAATGGACATTGCCGCGCGAAGCTTAAGTATTAAACGTAAAGTAATTACTAAATTACTAGATGCCGGTTTATATCCATATACCAAAAGATATTTAGGTACCTTTAATAATCACTTTTCAACTATTGGTTTAGTAGGTATGAATGAAGCTGGTTTAAATGCTTCCTTTCTAAAACAAGATTTAACGCATGAAAAAACGCAAAAATTTGCTAAAGATGTTTTAAATCACATGCGAAATAGATTAAGTGATTATCAAGAATTATATGGTGATTTATACAACTTAGAAGCTACACCAGCAGAATCAACAGCATATCGTTTTGCTAAACATGATAAAGAAGATTTCAAGGATATTATCACCGCTGCCAAAGAAGGAGAGACTCCATACTATACAAATAGTAGTCACTTACCAGTTTGGTTTACAGATGATGTCTTTAAAGCCTTAGATATTCAAGATGAATTACAAACTCTTTACACATCAGGAACTGTTTTCCATATTTTCTTAGGTGAAAAATTGCCTGATTGGTCTTCAGCTGCCGCTTTAGTTAGAAAAGTTGCTGAAAATTATCGTCTTCCTTATTACACTCTTTCACCAACATACTCCATTTGTAAAGAACATGGTTATTTACCAGGTGAAGTAAAAAAATGTCCAAAATGTCAAAGAGAATGTGAAATATATAGCAGAATTACTGGATATTATCGACCAGTTCAAAATTGGAATGACGGTAAAACTCAAGAATTTAAAGACCGCGTTACATATGATGCCAAAAACCAAGGTGCTCATCATCAAAAAATATCTAAAGAATGTCCAGAAAGTAAAATAAGTTGTGATGAAAATCTTTTGTTCACTACCAAAACTTGTCCTAATTGTAAAATGATTAAAAGAATCTTAGATGAAAATAACTTTCCTTATAAAATAATTGATGCTGAAGAAGAAAGTGAATTATCCAAACAAATGCATATTAAACAAGCTCCAACTTTAGTAACCAAAGATGGGCAAACAATAGTCAATGCTTCTAACATAAAAAAATATGTTACTGATGGAGCTTATGTATGATATATGACATCATAATAGTTGGAGGAGGACCAAGCGGTCTTTCTTCTGCTATATACGGTTTAAGAGCTAATAAAAAAGTTTTAGTAATTGAAAAAGAAAATTTTGGTGGACAAATAATAAATACTAAATTAGTAGAAAATTATCCTGGTTTTAAACAAATAAGTGGTTTAGAATTAAGTGAATTGATGTATGAACAAGCCAAAAATTTAGGAATGGATGAAGTATATAGTGAAGTAAAAAAAATTGAAAAGCAAACTAATTTTCTTATTACAACTAGCGATAAAACTTATGAAGGAAAAACCTTAATAATTGCTACGGGTGCTAAACATCGTATGTTAAATATTCTTCATGAAGAAGAACTTTTAGGCAAAGGAATTAGCTATTGTGCTACTTGCGATGGAGCTTTTTTCAAAGACCTAAATGTCGCAGTAGTAGGGGGGGGGAATACCGCCATTGATGATTGTTTATATCTAGCAGATATTTGTCAAAATGTTTACTTAATTCATCGCCGTGATCAATTTCGAGCTGAAAATCAAAAAATTGCTTTATTAAAAACTAAACCAAATATTAAATTATTTTTAAATGAAACCATTAGTCTTCTAAAAGGGATTGACCAATTAGAAGGTATAACTATTAAAAATACTTTAAATAATAAAGAAACGGATTTAAAAGTAAATGGCTTATTTGTTGCTATTGGCCAAATTCCCAATACTGATTTAATTAAAGATTTAGTTAAATTAGACAGTGATAAAAGTGCTTTAGTTAATGATGATTGTAGCACTTCGATTCCTGGTTTATATGTTGCAGGAGATGTAAGAAGTAAAAAAATTCGCCAACTTACAACAGCCACTAGCGATGGAACAATTGCTTCCATGATGGCTATTCATTACTTAGAAAATATAAAATAACAATCAACAAGAGATTGTTATTTTTTGCCATAAAAAAACCCTTTATAAGCAAAGGGATAAATTTACTATCTGGTGGCACCAACGGGAATTGAACCAGTGACACAAGGATTTTCAGTCCTCTGCTCTACCGACTGAGCTATGGTGCCATAAATGGCGGTTCGTACGGGATTTGAACCCGTGATCTTCTGCGTGACAGGCAGACGTCATAGGCCTCTAGACTAACGAACCATGGTTGCGGGAGAAGGATTTGAACCTCCGACCTTCGGGTTATGAGCCCGACGAGCTACCAAACTGCTCCATCCCGCGATATTTTAATGGCGGAGGAAAAGGGATTCGAACCCCTGCGCCGCTTGCGCGACCTCTTGGTTTTCAAGACCAATCCCTTCAACCGGACTTGGGTATTCCTCCATGTCTTTAACGACAAATTGATTATATCATAGAGAATTTTGAAGTGTCAATCAAAAATGTATAAATATCAACAAATATAGCTTAAAAAAACATGTAAACTCTTATAATCTATACAATAATATATACAATTTTTGTAAATTTTGTTAAAATATAACATGTAAAAAAGGAGTATGCTATGACTACTAAAGAATGGATGAAAAGAAAAATCAAAGGTATAAACAAAAAAAGATTAAATGAATTTGTTAATTTAATTGCCCAAAATAATCATAAAAAACCATGGCAAGTCAAATTAGATTTATATAAAAATTTTTTAGAAAGAGGTGTGGGGTATACTGATTATTTTCGAGGGAATTATATCAATTTAACCAAAGAAGAAAAAGATACTTTTGTTACCACCAAAAGTTTTTATAAAATCATTAGTTATTTAAATGATGAACGTTATGAAATTATTCTTCATGATAAATTATTATTTAATACAGTATTTAAAAAATATTTAGGAAGAGAATTTATAAATTTAAAAACAGCTACGGTGGAAGAATTTGCTAAATTTTTACAAAACAAAGATATTGTTTTTGCCAAAGTTTTAACTGGTGAAGGTGGTAAAGGCATATCAAAAATTGATGTATCAAAGTGGCAAGTAGATAAATTATATCAAAAATTAAAAAGTCAAAAACAATATTTAGTAGAAGAGCAAATTATTCAATGTGATGAGGTAAACAAAATAAATCCTCATGCCGTAAATTCACTTCGCGTTATAACGCTTTATAAAGATGATGAAGTATATATTTTAAATAATGCTTTTCGTATCAATCAAGATGACAAAGAAGTAATAGGTTCTACTAATGATTTGTATTTTCGCTTAGGTATAGATGGTACCATTACAAGTAATGTAATTGATGATTATGGAAACATTTATACTAAACACCCATTAACTAATGTTCCATTTAATAGCATCAAAATACCCCAAGTAAAACAAGCTTTTCAAATGTGCAAAAATGCTGCGAAAGAATTAAGCCAAGTTAGGTATATAGGGTGGGATGTGGCTTTTTCTAAAAATGGTCCAGTTATTGTTGAAGGAAATGAATACCCGGGTTATGGCCTTGTTCAATTTTATCAATTAGATTTTAAAAAAACTGGTCATAAAAAAGAAATTGCTGATATTTTAGGTAAAGAAATGGAGAATATAAATAAGAAAAAATAATATTAATAATTTTTTCTTTTGAAAAAAATATATAACAAATAGTAAACAAAAAAGGAGGGAAAATAAATGGATATTATAATAGTAGAAGATGAAGAAAATATCGAAGAAGAAATCAAAAAAGTAATAAGAAAATTTTCCATCAAAGAAGATATAAACGTCAAAATAAAATATTATAAAAGATATAATAAAGAACTAGAAAAAGAAATAAAAGATAATACCAAAAAGAAAATATACTTGTTAGATATAGAATTAAAAAACAGCATAAGTGGTATTGAAATAGCAGGAAAAATAAGAGAAGAAGAATGGGAAAGTGAAATAATATTTATAACCAGTCATGATTATTTATTTGAAAAAGTCCATCGAGAATTATATGAAGTATTTGATTTTATTGAAAAATTTCTTGACCTAGAAAAAAGATTAGAAGAAGATTTAGAAATAATATATAAAAAGAAACATGACCATAAAGTACTAAAAATCAAAAGTCGAAATGTAGACTTAGAAATAAGTCAAAAAAGTATTACGCATATAATAAGAGAAAAAGAAGAGCGAAAAACAACCATATATACCGATAAAAATGAATATAAAGTAAATAAGAATTTAAAAGAACTGCAAGAAGAATTAGACCAAAGATTTATCAAAGTGCATCGAAGTTGTCTAGTAAATAAACAACGAGTAGGAGAATACAATTATGCTAAAGGATATGTAATACTAGATACCGGTAGAAAAGTAGAATATTTATCAAAACATTATCGAAAGGAAATAGAAAAAGAAGTATGTTAGAACAACTAATATTATTAATAACATATATAATAACGCAAATAATAATATTAAAGATATATAGTAATTTAAGTAAAAAAGAAATAAAAATAAGAAAATTAACATGTTTAATAATAATAACATCACTAATAGAAACTATAATAGAAAAAGAAATCCCATCAGCCCTAAATGGATTAATATGTATCATATATTTTATAATCATAATTAAAACAAAACTAAAAATTGAAATAAAACAAATGTTATACTATACATTAGTAATATGGTTAATAGGAAGTATAATAGATGTAACAATCATGTATAGTTATAATAGTTTAGTAAAAATAATACCAATAATAAGTGAATATCGAGTAATATATAAATCTATATGTTCCATAATATTAGTTTTAGTATTAGTGATATTAACCAAAAATAAAAAAGTAAAAGAAATAATAGAAAAAGGATATAATAAAGTCAAAGAAGAAGGAAAGACATATTTAAAAATAATAGCCATTATCTTGTTATATTATATGTTTGATGCAGTAAGTGTAAGTAACTTAAAAAGTAAAGAAACAATACTAATTATAATATTAACGATAATTATCATGACTAGTAATTTAATATGGTATTTAATAAAAGAATATGAAATATATAATACTAAGAAAACCAATCAATACTTAATAGAAAATAATAGATATAATCAAAAACGATTAGAAAAAGAAGAAATAAAAAATCATAATTTAAAAAACAAATTAATAGGGATAAAAAGTATTAGTAATGAAAAAACAAGAGAAATGATAAACGAATTAATCAAAGAAATAAGTAAAACAAAAGAAGAAGAACAAATCAAAAACATTCCTATAGGATTAGATGGGTTAATATATGAACATATAAAAAGAAGTCCCAAAGAAGTAAAAATAATGATAGATAATAAAATAAATAGTGAAATATATAAAGTAATAAGAACAAGTCAATATAATATATTATGTGAAAGTCTAGGAATATGTATAGATAATGCAATGGAAGCAAGCAAAGAAAGTAAAGAGAAAATAGTATATATAAACTTTAAAGAAAAGAAAAAAGAAATAAAAGTAGAAATCATTAATACCTTTAAAGGAGAGATAGATATCGAATTATTAGGGACAAAAAATTATACCTCGAAAATAAGTGGCCATGGTCTAGGGTTATACTCATTATTTCATAAAGATAAATTAAAAATAAAAACCAGAATAAAGAACAATTTATTTATAAATGAACTCATTATTGAAAAATGAGTTTTTTTAACATTAAAAAATAATGTCTCATATACTACCATGGAAGAAGGGTAATTATGACACTAAAAGATTTAAATGTTGGCGAAGAAGCAAAAATTATAAAATTAAATTTAGAAGAACAATCAAAACGACGATTATTAAATTTAGGCGTTTATAAAAATCAAAAAATCAAATGTATTTATATAAGTCCTTTTCATAATCCTAAAGCTTATTTAGTTAAATCCACTTTATTCGCGTTAAGAAATGAGGACGCTAAAAAAATTGAGGTGCAAAAATATGATTAATAAAAAAATATGTTTAATTGGGCAACCTAATGTTGGAAAATCATCCTTATTTAATTTACTAACTAATTCTCATCATCATACTGGTAATTGGACTGGCAAAACTATATCTAAAGCAAGCGGAATTTTTAAAAATGAAGAAATGAAATTAGAAATAGTTGATTTACCAGGCACATATTCTTTAATAGGGGAAAGTGAAGAAGAAAAGATAACTAATAACTATATTTATTCTTCAAATTATGACCTTGGTTTAGTAATTATTGATGCTAGTAATTTAGAAAGAAGTTTGCCTTTATTATTAGAAGTATTAAATATAAATAGTAATGTTATTGTTTGTTTAAATCTTTATGACGAAGCAAAGCTTAGAAACATAAAAATTAATCATCAAAAATTAAGTAAAATCTTAAAAATACCAGTAATATTAATGAGTGTCAAAAATAATGAAGGTATTGATATTCTTTTAGAAGAAATAAAAAAATTTTCATCACCTAAACAATATCAATTATCTTTTCCAAATAATATTGATAAGTATTTAAATTTTATGCAAGATAATTTTTTAGACCAATTAAATCCTCGGGCTTATGCTCTTAAATTATTAATAGATGATGAACAATTAGACCAAGTTAATTCTAAAAAAATTACTAATCAAATAAAGTTTTTTCAAAAACAAATTACTAAAGAAGATATTATCAATTGTTTTTTGATGGAAAGCCAAAAAATAGCTGATGTTGTTGTTCAAAGAAATAATGAAAAAGCCAAAAAATTAGATTATTATCTAGATAAATTATTGATTAATAAAATTACCGCTATTCCATTAATGCTTTTCTTGTTGTTTATAATTCTTTGGCTAACTATAAGTTTATCCAATTTACCTTCTAATTGGTTATTTAGTTTATTTCAATTTTTAGAACCTAAATTATATAATTTACTATCTTTTTTACCTCAAAGTCTTTTAAACCCATTAGTTTATGGAGGCTATAGAACTTTATATTGGGTTGTATCAGTTATGACACCGCCAATGATTATTTTTTTTCCATTATTTTCTTTATTAGAAGATTTTGGAATTTTACCAAGAATAGCTTTTAATTTAGATCACCCCTTTAATAGATGTGGCTCTTGTGGTAAACAAAGTTTAACAATGTGTATGGGTTTAGGTTGTAATGCCGTTGGTGTAACATCAGCAAGAATAATGGAAAATAAAAAAATGAAAATATTATCTATTATAACCAACGTCTTTATGCCTTGTAATGGACGCTTCCCAGCAATGATTAGTATTATCACCATGTTTTTTCTTTTTGCAAATGGTATTTTTAATACTTTAATAGCCAGTTTAATATTAACCATGGTAATTGTTTTTGGCATTTTTCTGACTTTTATAGTCACCAAAATATGTAATTATGTTTTTTTTAAAAATGAGCATGTTGTCTTTGTTTTAGAATTACCAAGTTATCGAAAACCAAATATCATCAAAACAATTTATACATCTATAAAGGATAAAGCCCTTGATATTTTAAAAAGAGCTATAAAAATATCATTTCCAGCCGGTTTAATTATTTATTTTCTAGCTAACTATACGATTAATAATACATCTTTATTTACTATTTTAGCTGACTTTTTAAATGATTTTGGACTTTTAATAGGCTTAGATGGAGTAATTTTACTTGCTTTTATTTTAGGAATTCCTGCTAATGAGATTGTTATTCCAATAATTATTTTAGGATATACCAAGACTTCATCTTTGATAGGATATGATTCACTGGAATCTTTAAAAAATACTTTAGTGAATAATAATTGGACAATTTTAACTGCTATTAATTTTTTAATATTTAGTTTATGTCATTTTCCGTGTGCAACTACACTTTTAACAATAAAAGAAGAAACTAAAAGTTATAAATGGACATTACTTTCTTTTATTCTTCCTGTAATAATTGGTGTATTATTGTGCTTTATTACAACATTTATATTTTGTTAGATATTAAAAAGGATTGAATTAAATTTGAGATTCCCGGAAGTAATAAAAATTTAATTTGTAAGAGAAAAGTCCCAATAAAAAAGGAATT
>CANQPR010000018.1 GCA_947625715.1 uncultured Bacilli bacterium | reverse complement strand
AAAAATAAAGAAGATAAACCAGCCGGAACAAAAATAGAAGAAAGTGAAATAGAAAGTTATTTTGTATGGATACCAAGGTATAGATATAAAATATTTAATGAAGGAAACTATACAAGTTTAACAACAAAAGAAAAAAAAGAACAAACAATCCAAGTAATATTTGAAACAAAAGATAATGATGCAAAACAAGGAAGTACAGTAGGAGAATGGTTAACTCATCCAGCATTTACAGCCTTTGATACCAATGGAATATGGGTAGGAAAGTTTGAAACAGGATATGAAGGAGCAGAAAACACTCAAACAGCCCAAGTAAATCCAGCTAATGAAACTGATGCTATAGAAGCCTCTAAAAAAGTAATAATCAAACCGAATGTTTATTCATGGAGAGAAATACAAGTAGCAAAAGCATATGTGGTTGGAAGACATTATAACGAAAATTTACAAAGTCATATGATGAAGAATACCGAATGGGGAGCAGTAGCATATTTACAACATAGTATATATGGAAGTAGACAAAGAGTAAGAATCAATAATAATCAAAATTATTTAACCGGTTATGCTTCTATATATGAACCAACAATTGGGTATTCAGGAACAAACGAAAGTTGTACATCAAATAAAGAAGCATGTAACGAATATTGTGGTTCAGCTAAAGGGGTAAATGGAAGTTGTAATACAGAGTATTTTGATTCAGCAAGTGTAAAAGCAAGTACAACAAATAATTACACAGGAATATTTGATATGAGTGGTGGAGCCTGGGAATACATGATGGCTGGAATGGATGATGGAAAAGGACAGTTATCATCAGGAAATTCTATTGCGGCTAATTCAGGGTTTAATGGAAATTTAACAGGTGAATCAGGAACAGTAACAGGAGGTATAGCTTTACCAACCGAACCAAAGTGGTATGATAAATATGCTTATGGGACAAGTAGTGTTGAATATAAAAGAGGTATCTTAGGAGATGCTACAAAAGAAATGGGTCCATTTCAAAGTGTGAAGTATATTAATCAAAATAGAAATGTAAGTAGTTGGTATAGTAATACCGCTTGGGTTGTTAACCCTACAGGTCCCTGGGTCATTCGTGGTGGCTATCACAACTATGGTTCTGAGGCAGGAGTCTTTGCCTTCACTAACCTTTACGGCACTGCGGTCGGTAGTTACAGCTTCCGTCTCGTTCTTGCCGTTTAGAAAAGTATATCTTCTCTAATTGTCTACTTTAAGTTTACCACTGGAAAATGGTAATAGTTTTTCAAGCCAAAATCATTGACGGGGGGGGGGTATTATATATTATAATAAAAGAAGATACGGAGGTCTTCTTTTATAATGAAATTAGAACAATTTAAAGAAAAAAAAGCATCAGTATCTAATTTAACTAAATCAGGGACAAAATGTGATTTATATTTTGTAAAAAATCAATCTGCTGAGTATTTTTTCAATTTACAAAAACAAAAAACAACAGAATTAGTTTATGATGAAACAGAAGATAATAATTTAAGATTTATAGGCAAAAATCCTTACAATTATTTAGATTTTAATAATGATTATACATATAGAGGATATTATAGTGAAAGTTCTGAATATTACAGAGTTTATGATTCATATGAAGAATGCACAAGTTCTTCATCATATAATTATAATTGTGAAAAAAGACCGGCCTGGCGAATAATAGGAGTCATGAATAATATAGAAGATGAAAATGGAAATACTAAAAGTTACTTAAAAATTATAAGAGACAGTATAGGTGACTATAGTTGGGATTCTTCAAAAAGTTATAACGGTGGTTCTGGAATAAATGAATGGAGTGAAGCTGATATACAAAAAGTGTTAAATGAAAATTATTACAAAAAAGAAGCTGGAGGTGTTTGTTATAGGGATAGTAAAGAATCTTTAAAAGACTGCCCAAAGTGGGAAAATATTGGTTTAGCTGAAAATGCAAGAAATGTGGTAAGTAAAGTAAAATGGTATACTGGAACTATAAATTTTTTTGGATATAATCAAAGAACAACAAAAGATTTTTATAAAGGCGAAAAAAGCGAAAATACTAAAATATGTAGTAGTGGAAGTAGTTGCAATGATAAAGTAGAAAGAACCACATCATGGATAGGGTATGTCGGTTTAATGTATCCCAGTGATTATGGTTATGCAACAGCAGGCGGAAGTATTCGAAATAGAGAAACATGTATAACATATCCTTTAATCAGTAACCACACCTCAGATTATACAGATTGCTATCAAAATAATTGGTTATTTTATGAATTAGGTCAACAATGGACGATAACTCCATTCCATGTGGAAGATAATGCTACTTATGTTATTTATGTAGATACTGGTACGTCGTCGGGTGATCCTCGGGCTTTGTATATTAATGCATCACATTCTGCAGCCGTACGTCCCACTGTCTATTTAAATTCCAATATTAAAATTGAAGAAGATACAAGCGAAGATTATGGTAGTATAAATAATCCATTTAGATTAGTTAGTGATTAATTTCTTTAAAATAATAAAAATTAAATTTCAACATTGACGAGGCTGCTGAAAAAGTATACATTTTGTGTAAAATTAAAATCATGAAAAAATCAAATCCCAATTTTTGATTAAATATGGGCCAAAAGTGGGAGCAATTATTAAAAATCATGCTATTTTGAGCATCAAAGTGGGAATTAAAAAAATCAAATTTTTCATTTTTTAAAATTTTTGGACTTTTTCAGCAGCTTAACATTGATACGGGAGGGGGGTATTATTATAAAATAAATATCAAGAATAGAGTTGATATTTATTATGAAATTAAATCAATATAAAGAAAAAAAGAATAATAAAAAATTAGCTTTTGTAATTGTAGCTATCATCTTTTTAATAGGTGGCATAATATTAGACAGAACATTTGCCAATTTTAAAGTGCAAAAATCATTTAAGGTGATGGAAGGAAATTTCATCTATGAAGGAAAAGGAGATATAATATTCGCTTTTTATAATACATATAAAAATCAAACATTAACTAATATGCCAAAGAAAAAAGATGGTTATGTTTTTGTAAAGGGAGAATGTGATAAAGGAGCAAGTGTAGAATGGAGTGATACAAAATGGGCTCCAACAATATTAAATTTAGATGAGACCAAAACAACATGTTCATTATATTTCAAAAAATATCCAGAAATAATATGCGATACAGCAGGAGATGATAGTGGGGCATGTTACTTAACTAAAAGGGTAGAAAATAATAAAACTAATATGATATATGATGAGACAGAAGAGAGTAATTTAAGATTTATAGGAAGTAATCCTAATAATTATATTGATATTGGTGATACTTATACTACAGATATATATGCTGGATATTATAACATGGATTATTCTAGTACTGATATTTATAAAGAATTTATCGATAGAAATGCATGTACAAACCACAATTATGGTTGTAGCAAAATACATTCAGCTGGTGATAAAGTTAGATGGAGAATCATAGGTGTTATGAATAACATAGAAGATGAAAGTGGTAATATTAGTAGTCATATCAAAATTGTTAGAGAAAGTATAGGGTTATATAGTTGGGATTCATCAGAAAGTAGTGTAAATAATGGTGATGGAGTGAATGAGTGGAGTGAAGCTGACATACAAAAAGTCCTAAATGAAAATTTCTATAGTAGAGAAGATGGGGGAATTTGTTATAGAATTTCAGATAATTCCAATTATGCAGCTGATTGTCCAATATGGTCAAGTATGGGGTTAAGTGAAAATGCAAGGTCTATAATAAGTAAAATAAAGTGGAAAATTGGTGGCTCCAGTGATGGCGCAGCTATGGCAGTATATAAAAATGAACAAAGTGGCATATTTGAAAAATGCAAAAATGTTAAAAGTTTTCCAAGTGCTCTTTGTAACGATGAAGTACCAAGGACAACCAGTTGGACAGGATATGTTGGTTTACCATATGCAAGTGATTTAGGCTTTGCAAATAGTGGAGGTGACTCCAAAACTAGAAAAGATTGTATGGATTCAATGAATAGTTGGTCAACCTATAATAATAATTATTGTGTACAATATAGTTGGCTTGCTGGAAGTACACAATGGACTATGACGCCAATGAATAATTATTATGGATATGGTGTCCTTTATAGGGAAAATATAAGTAATTATCAATATGTTAGAGAAGGAGAGGCAAGTGGTGGAGGTATGATTACACCTGTAGTCTATTTAAATTCCAATGTTAAAATTGAAGAAGATGATGATGAAAATTATGGAAGCATAAATAATCCATTTCGAATTAAACTACAATGAATAAAATCCTCATAAATTGCACATTAATAACATAGAATAAACAAGGAGGATTTTTTATATGTTTCATAATTTTGGTTATGAAGTAGCAAATATATTAAAAGAAGCAGAAAAAATAAGATACGAATTAAAACATCCCTATGTTGGAACAGAACACCTATTACTAGCAATTTTAAAAAATGATAAAAATGTTGAATCAATTTGTCAAAAATATGGTTTAACAGCTACTACCTTTGAAAAAGAATTAATCAAAAAAATTGGTAAATCAAGCAAAGCTGAAAAACTAAATCTTTATACACCTATGTTAAAAAGGGTTTTAGAATTAGCTGTTGAAGAAGCAAGTGAAAATAATAATGGTAAAGTTTTATCGATTCATTTTATTTTAGCTATGTTAGAAGAAGGCGATGGTGTCGCGATAAGAATTATGGATTCCCTAAATGTACCTTTAAATGAACTATATCATACTTTAAAAAGTAAACTTACAAAAGAAAAAAGAAAAACCCATTTAGAAATAACCAAAATAGGTATTAATTTAACGGAAAAATCGCAAAATTTAACTCCCTTAATTGGGCGTGATAAAGAAATAGAAAGTATTATTGAAACTTTACTAAGAAAGCAAAAAAATAATCCTTTATTAATTGGTAAAGCTGGAGTTGGCAAAACAGCAATTATAGAAGAACTAGCAAGAAGAATTATCAATAAAGAAGTACCTAAAGAACTAGAAAACATGGAAATATATGAACTAGAAATGGGTAGTCTTGTTGCCGGTACTAAATATAGGGGTGAATTTGAAGAAAGACTAACAAAATTAATCAAAGAAGTTATAGCCAATCAAAAAATAATTATTTTCATTGATGAAATTCATAGCATGGTTAATGCCGGAGGAGCTGAAGGAGCCATATGTGCATCAGACATTTTAAAACCCTACTTAGCAAGAGGAGATTTAAAAATAATTGGTTCCACAACCATAGAAGAATATCATGAATATATATCTAAAGATAAAGCTCTTAAAAGAAGATTTGAAAATATCTTAATTGAAGAACCATCACCAACAGCCATGTTAAATATTTTAAAAAACATTAAAAAAGATTATGAAAACCATTATCATATCCAAATTAAAAATCAAAATTTAATTGATTTACAAAATTATGCTGACCAATATATATTTACTAAAAATAATCCTGATAAAACAATTGATCTATTAGATAGTGTCTGTGCTCATATTAAAATTAAATATAGTAATACCTTAAAAAATCATCATCAAAAATTAGAAACTGTTATTAAGAAAAAAGAAAATTATCTATTAAATGGTTCTTATAATAATGCTTTAAAAATTGCCAAAGAGGAACAAAAACTACGCAAGAATAAAGATATTGAATACCCTAAATTAACAATGACTAAAAAAGATATTATTGAAGTTGTTGAAAATAAAACTAATATAAATTTAACTACCAGCCCTAAAAAATGGCAGGAATTATTAACTAAAAATTTAAAAACTAATATAATTGGCCAAGAAAAAGCTCTTAATACAATCTTAGATACCATTAACATAAATAATTTTTTACCAACTTCCTTTTTATTATCAGGACCTAGTGGAGTTGGCAAAACTAAGACTGTTAAAATTATTAGTAATACTCTTCAAACCCCCCTTTTAAGAATTGATATGAGTGAATATAACCTAGAAGAAAGTATTAATAAATTGATTGGTGCGCCAAGTGGTTATGTTGGTTATGGAAAAGATTATGTTTTTAGAAAACTAATTGAACAACCCTATCAAACTATTTTATTTGATGAAGTAGAAAAAGCTCACCATAAAGTATTACAACTTTTACTCCAAATACTAGATGAAGGGTTTATAACCGATAGCCTTGGTAATAAAATTCATTTTAATCATACACGTATTTTTTTAACCAGTAACATTTTAGTTAATAATAAAATTGGTTTTACAAATGCCCTAAATAACCAACTAGATAACTGTCTTTCTAAAGAATTAATGGGCCGAATAGATGCAGTTATTAACTATGAACCAATCACTAAAGAAATTGCCTATCAATATATTTCTTTAAATTTAAAAAATAAAGACATTGATATTGAAAAATTATTACAAGAAGCAAACTATGAAAAATACGGCTTACGAAATTTAAAAAATCTTATTAATAAGTATAATAAAAAATGTCTAAAATTAAGTATCAATTGAGATTTGCAAAAAGGTCTCTTTTTTCTTGGTTTAAGTCTTAAAACTTGCTATAATAATATTGAGGTTAAGAAGATGAATTATTTAGACAATTTAAATGAATTACAAAAAAAAGCCGTATTACACGAAAAAGGTCCTTGTCTAGTCATAGCGGGAGCCGGATCTGGAAAAACGAAAGTTTTAACAACTAGAATTGCTAATTTATTACAACTAGGTGTTAAAGACTTTCAAATACTAGCAATTACTTTTACTAATAAAGCAGCAAAGGAAATGCGAGAAAGATTAGAAATTTTAAAACCCCATAATGAATGTTTCTTAGGAACCTTTCATTCTTTTGGTTTAAAAATTATTAGAGAAAATGCTTTAAAATTAGGATTAAATCGTAATTTTACTATTTTAGATAGTGATGATGTATTAAGTTTAATTAAAAAAATATTAAAAGAAAAAGGTTATGATACTAAAGAAATATCCCCATCTTATATAAGAAATCGAATAAGCTTCATTAAAAATGAAGTTTTAACAACTACAGAAATTGAAAAATATTTTAATACTGATGTTGAAAAAATAGCCTATGAAGTATACAAAGAATATAATCAAAAATTAAAATTCAATAATTCTGTTGATTTTGATGACTTATTAACTTTACCTGTTAAATTATTTAAAGAAAATAAAGAAGTCTTAGAACATTTCCAAGATAAATATCAATATATTTTAATTGATGAATATCAAGACACCAATGAAGTCCAATATCAAATGACCAAACTTTTAGCGCAGAAGTATAAAAACATTTTTGTTGTTGGAGACCCCGATCAATCTATATATATGTTTAGAGGAGCTAATTATAAAAATATATTAAACTTTGAAAAAGATTATCCAAATGCTACTGTTATACCTCTTATAGATAATTATCGTAGTACTAAAATAATTTTAGATGCTGCTAATTCGGTAATAAAGAATAATAAAGAGCGCAAAGAAAAAAATTTACGGAGTAATTGTGGAGAGGGAATAAAAATTAAATATTTTAAAGCTCATGATGAAAAACATGAAGTTACATTAGTAATTGAGGAAATAAAAAAATTACTAGAAGAAGGTTTTAAGAAAAAAGACATTGCGGTTTTTTATCGTACGAATGCTCAAGCAAGAGTTGTAGAAGAACAATTTTTAAAAAGCAATATTCCTTATAAAGTTGTTGGAAGTTATTATTTTTATCAACGAAAAGAAATAAAAGATTTATTATGTTATCTTCGTTTAATATTAAATCCTAAAGATGATATATCTCTAAGAAGAATTATCAATGTTCCCAAAAGAGGCATTGGCACCTCAACCATTAATAAACTAGAGCAAAAAGCTCAAAGTTTAAATATTAGTATGTTTGAAGCTATCGATAGTGGTAAAGAATTAAAATTTAAAGAATTAATAACCCAATTAATTACCGCTAGTGATAACTTAAGTTTAACCCAATTAGTTGATGAAATATTAACCAAATCACAAATCTTAGATGAATTAAAAATGAGTAAAGCCCTAGAAGATGAATTAAGATTGGATAACTTAATGGAATTTAAAAGTATAACAGCTTCTTATGAAGAACAAACTGGGTCTGTTAACTTAGCCGATTTTTTAGAAGAAATAAGTTTAGTTGCTGATGTAAGTGAACATAAAGAAGATGATGATGAAATAACTCTTATGACCATGCATTCATCAAAAGGCTTAGAATTTGAAGTCGTTTTCTTAATTGGTATGGAAGAAGGACTATTTCCTCATCAAAATGCTTTATTTGAACAAGATGGTATTGAAGAAGAAAGAAGATTGTGTTATGTTGCTATTACCAGAGCCAAAAAAAGATTATATCTTTTAAATGCCAAAAGAAGAATGCTCTATGGTCATGAAAATTTAAATCTTCCTAGTCGCTTCTTAGATGAAATTGATTCTAACTTAATTGAAACTACAAACCTAAAAATGGATAATGAAAAAATAAACAAAGATGATTTATATAGTGATACTGACATTGATTATCAAAATGGTGATGTTGTTATGCACACCATCTATGGTAAAGGGGTTGTTATTAAAGTTGAAAAATCCTTTGTTACTGTAGCGTTTAACAAAAATTTTGGCATTCGAAAATTAATGAAAAATCATAAAAGTTTAACTAAAATTTAAAAGAAAGGATAATGAAAATGAATACTGTGAAAATCTTTAAAAATAAACATAAATTTTATACTCAATATGATTGCTTTTCAAACCCTTTAAACTTACCAATGATAAGTGAGGGAATAAACATCAATATTCCTCTTGCGCCCGTTATCCTTTTTAATATCACTGATGATAACTGCTTATGTTATAAATATAATGAACAACAAAACTTATATCATGTTTATATTGAAAAACAAGTTTTTAAACATAATGAAATTCAAAAAGAAATTGTTATTGAAGCTAAAGCCAATAGTCTAGAGCAAGCCTTCTTAAACTTAGAAAAAGAATTTGCCAAAAAAGATATTTGTGATAAATTACAAATGCTAACTAAAGATTTAAGCAAATTAGAATCTTTAGCTTTTGTAACGGCAAGTAATAATATTGCTATATCTAAAGTAAGAAGAGAAAATAATGGAGAAATAAAATTTATAAAGGAAGTATTTTTTGAAGAATTAATAAATTTTTATCCTTCATTAATAGAAATATTAAAACCTAATAAAACAATGTGGATAAAATACATTAAACCCACTAACTCATACCAATTAATGGTAAGTGTGTTAAAAGAAAATAAAAAAGGCTTTTTAAAAGTCATGGAATTATATAAAAAAGAAAATCAAACAATCTATAATCTTTTACAAGATTTAGAAACTTCCCCAAAATTTAAAAATCAAGAACTAACAAATAGTATGAAAAGAAAAATTGAAAAGAAAAAGGTAGGTAAAAGATGAAAACATTAACATTAGTTGTAATGGCAGGGGGCATGGGTAGTCGTTTTGGTGGCTTAAAACAAATTACCCCGGTTGATGATGAAGATAATTTTATTATTGATTATTCCATTTACGATGCAATTAAAGCTGGATTTACTAAAGTTGTCTTTGTTATTAAAGAAGAACATTATCAATTATTTAAAAGTACCATTGGTAGGCGTCTTAGTAGTCACATCAAAGTAGAATATGCATTTCAATCAATAAGTGATATTCCTCAAAAAAAACACCTTGCTTATAAAAGAGAAAAACCATGGGGAACCGTTCAAGCCCTACTAGTTGCTAAACCCTATGTAGATGGACCATTTGCGGTTATAAATGCTGATGATTTTTATGGCTTAGATGCTTACATGAAAATTGCGGAGTTCTTTAAAAAAGAGCGCAAAGAAAATGAAGCATTAATGATATCTTATCATTTTAATGATACAATTACTTCTTCTATGGCTGTTAAAAGAGGCGTATGTTTAGTAGAAAATGATGAAGTAAAAAAAATAACTGAATGTAGTATTAAACCACAAGAAAATAATGCTTTAGCAACACCCTTAGATGGGAAAGAAGAATTTCTTATTAAAAGTGATGCTCTAGTCAGTATGAATTGTTATGGTTTTTCTCCGCATTTTTTTACTCTCTTTGAAGATTATTTTTATAATTTTTTTAATCAAGATGACGAACAATTATTAAAAGAAGAATGTTTATTGCCAACATGCCTAAATGAATATTTAAAAGAAAATAAAATAACCATCTATAGTATGGCAAGTAAAGATAAATGGTTAGGAATGACTTACAAAAGTGATTTAGAAATTGTCAAAAATAGTATTATGACATTAAAGAAAAAAGGAACATATCCTAATAATTTATGGAGGTAGATATGGATAAATTTGAAGCTAAAAAAAGAATTGATTACTTACGAAAATTAATAGAAGATGCTAACTATGAATACTATGTTTTAGCAAACCCTTCCATAACTGATCAAGAGTGGGATAGTTATTTAAGAGAATTAGAAAATCTTGAAAACGAATTTAAAGAATTTGATGATGAAAATTCTCCGACTAAAAAAGTTGGTGGGGTAGTTATTGACAAATTTAAAAAACAAAAACATCAAATTCCGATGTTATCCCTACCAGATGTTTTTAATATTGAAGAAATAGAACAATTTGATGAACGAATAAGAAAAAGTGGTTATAATCCTAATTATGTGTGTGAGTTAAAAATCGATGGGGTAAGTGGCAGTTTTCACTATGATAATGGTTTATTAACAACAGGTTTAACAAGAGGTGATGGAATAACTGGGGAAGATATAACTCATAATGTTAAAACTATTAAAAGCCTTCCATTAAAATTAAAAAAACCCGTATCTATTGAAGTACGAGGAGAAATATATATGGAAAAAAAGACTCTTGCTAAATTAAATTTAGAAAGAGAAAAATTAGGGTTAAATCTTTTGCAAAACCCTCGTAATGCTACTGCTGGTTCCATAAGACAATTAGACAGCAAAATTACTGCCAAACGAAATTTAAATACATGGATTTATCATTTACCCAATCCTCTTGATTATGGTATAAAAACTCATTATGAAGCTTTAGAATACATGAAAAGTTTAGGCTTTAAAGTAAATCCTGATGTTAGATTAGTAAATAGTATTGACCAAATAATTGCATATATTGAGGAGTATGGTAAAAAACGTGCTTCCCTACCATATGACATTGATGGGGTTGTAATTAAAGTTAATGACCTTAAAATGCAACAAGAATTAGGTTTTACTTCTAAATATCCTCGTTGGGCAGTAGCTTATAAATTTCCAGCTACCGAAGTTCTAACTAAATTAAAAGATATTATTTTTACCGTGGGAAGAACTGGTAAAATAACCCCTAATGCAGTATTAGATCCGGTATTAGTTATGGGTTCAACTATTGCTAGAGCTACATTACATAACATAGATTACATCAAAGAAAGAGACTTAAGAATAAACGATACCGTATCCATAAGAAAAGCAGGGGATGTTATTCCGGAAGTTATCATGGCCAAAAAAGAAAGAAGAACGGGTAATGAACAAGTCTTTAAAATGATTGATAAGTGTCCAATATGTAATAGCCTGCTTATCAAAAAAGAAGGCCAAGTAGATTACTATTGTCCTAATGAGCAATGTGAAGCAAGACATATTGAAAGATTAATTCATTTTGCATCTCGACATGCTATGAACATCGATGGATTAGGCGAACGAATCATGGAAGATTTCTTTAATTTAGGTTTTATCAAAAACATAACTGATATATATCATTTAGAAAAACATCAAAAAGAATTAATTTTGTTAGAGGGTTATGGTAATAAAAGTGTTGAAAATTTACTTAATGCTATAACAAATAGCAAAAAAAATTCATTAGAAAGATTAATATTTGGTCTTGGAATTGAAGGTATTGGAGATAAAACGGCCCTTTTATTGGCCAAAACTTTTAAAACCCTTGATAATTTACAAAAACAAACAATTGACCAATTAAAACAAATTAAAGATATTGGTGATGTCTTAGCTACTAATATATATGAATACTTTCAAAATCCTAACAACAAAAAAATTATCAATGAATTAAAAGAACTATCTATTAATATGCAATATACTGGTGAAGAAACTAAACAAAATGATTTATTAAGTGATAAACGCTTTGTTATAACCGGAACTATTTCCTTTTTAAATCGTGATGAAATTGAAAAAATTCTGGCTAAATATAACGCTAGTCCATCAAGCAGTGTATCTAAAAAAACTGATTTTGTTATTGTCGGTGAAAATCCAGGTAGCAAATATCAAAAAGCTCTTGATTTAAATATTGAAATTTGGAATGAAGAAAAACTACGCCAAATTTTAATTGATTTAGGTGAAATTTGACATTTTCATCTTTTTTTGCTACAATAGACCCTAATTTAAAGGGGGTTTTATTATGCAATCAATTACTGATGCTATGAAATTATTAGATTTAAAAGCAGGATTTACCTATAAAGATTTAAAAAAACAATATCGAGTATATAGAAAAATATCTAATCCTAAAAATACCTATCATACTCATTTATCGCAAAGTCATGCTATTGTTTTAAATAAACAAGTTTCTATTGCCACAAGAATATTAAATGAGTACTTAAAAAGCCACTCTATCAATCAAGACAAATCATTTTACACCAAAGATGAATACACAACTACCATTCTAAAAGATATATATGAACAAGAATTATCTGAAAAAGAATTGATGACTTTAAATGACGAATATTTAAAAACACCAAAATTTTTACCATATTTACCTATATATAATAAATATTTAGCCAAATTAAAATCAGGAGGTAAAGAAGTAATAAGTTTCTTACCAAATATAAAGGATGTCAAAATCGCTGAAGCTGTATGGATTGAATATACTTTATTTTATAATCAATTAAAAACTGATTTTTATGAAGAATTATGGCAAAGTTTAGTTAAAAGGGAACTAGTTGCTCCAATTCAAAATTTAACATTTTTTAAAAATTCTTTTCTTTTAGATGATAATAATCTTACAACGATGTATTTAAGTTTTTTAAATAAAGTAAAGGAAATAAAACAAATCAAACAAATTGCTAAACCTTATTATGAAGAACAAATAAAGTGTCTTAGTGAATATATAAATTCTATACTAAATATGCATGATGATAAAGTAGCAAATGAACTAAAAACACTATATTCTAAAGAACAATTAGAAAAACGTTATCCTAATTACATGTCAAATTATATGTTTAATATAGTTGCGCACAATATAAAAGAAGAATTAAATCATTTTTTATACCAAACACCACTTTCAACAAAAATTATTACTAAACCTGATTTTTTAGCTTATAAAGAATTAACATCTTTAATGCAAGAAAAAGAACAACAACTTTCAAAAATTATCTAAAATTAATTGACAAATTAAATTTTAATTAGTATAGTTTATAAAACGCGATGAAGATAAAGAGTAATTATAATCTTTCTTTTATAGAGAGATGGGATAGGTGGAAACCCATTAAAGAAAATATAATGAATAAAGGTATTGGAGTGTTATTGGTTGTTCCATTATAACAAAAAGAGCATAATTTATTTATGAATTAAGGTGGTACCGCGGGCTATTAACAAGACAGTTCGTCCTTTCTGGATGAAGTCTTGTTTTTATTTAGAAAGAAGGAATAATATGCGCGAATTAACTGAACAAGAAAAAGTAAGAAGAGAAAAAAAAGAAAATCTTGTCAAGATGGGAATAGATCCTTTTGGAACTCGTTTTGATAAAACATCTTATTCAAAACTTATTAAAGAAAAATATCAGGATATACCTCATGATGATTTTGAAAATATTTCTGATACCTATAACATTGCTGGTCGAATTATGTTTATAAGAAAAATGGGTAAGGCCTCATTTTTCACTATTCAAGATAAAATGGGTAGTATTCAAATATATATATCTATAAATGATGTTGGAACAGATAATTATAATTTATTTAAAACCGCTGATATTGGTGATATTGTAGGTGTTTTAGGAAAAGTTATGAAAACTAATACTGGAGAAGTAACTTTAAAATGCTTAAAATATACGCATTTAGTAAAAGCCTTAAGACCTCTACCAGAAAAATTTCATGGTCTAACGGATATTGAAGAAAGATATCGGAGACGTTATGTTGATTTAATTATGAATGAACAAGCTAAGAAAGTTGCTTTTGAACGACCAAAAATAATTAGATGTATCCAAAATTTCATGGATGAACAAGGTTTTATTGAAGTTGAAACACCAGTTTTAAATACCTTTTTATCAGGAGCCTCAGCAAGACCATTTATAACCCATCATAATACTCAAGATATCGATATGTATCTAAGAATTGCCCTTGAAATACCACTAAAAAAATTGTTAGTAGGTGGCTTAGAAGCAGTGTATGAAATTGGACGCGTCTTTAGAAACGAAGGTATGGACCCTAAACACAATCCTGAATTTACGTTAATGGAAGCATATTTAGCTTACTCTGATTTAGAAAAAATGATGGATTTAACTGAAAAGATGTTTCAAACCATTGCTAAAAAAGTATATAACAAAACTATCTTTAATTGGTGTGGACATCAAATAGATTTAAGTGGCAAATGGAAACGCTTAAGTATGACTGATGCTATAAAAGAAAAAACGGGTATTGATTTTAAAAAACAAATGACAGTAGATGAAGCCTTACAACTAGCAAAAGAACATAACATAACCGTTTTAGAACATCAAAAAAATGTTGGGCATATCATAAATTTATTCTTTGAAAAATATGTTGAAGAAACTTTAATTGAACCAACTTTCTTATATGGGCATCCAATTGAAATATCACCTTTAACCAAGAAAAATAAACAAGACCCTCGTTTTGTTGATCGCTTTGAATTATTTATTGGCGGTAAAGAATTTGCTAATGCCTATACGGAATTAAATGATCCAATAGACCAATTACAACGTTTTGAAGAACAATTAAAAGAAAGAGCTCTTGGTAATAATGAAGCAAATGATATTGATACCGATTTTATTGAGGCCTTAGAATATGGAATGCCACCAGCTGGGGGAATTGGCTATGGAATAGATCGTTTATGTATGTTATTTACTGAACAAGATTCAATTAGAGATGTTATTTTATTCCCGACAATGAAACCTCTTGATTAAATAAAATGCCAAAATCATATAATGAACAAGAATATTGTTCATTTTTTCACCTAAAATAAGCAAATTTTTATAAATATCCTGATTTTATGTGCTATAATTTAGATGGAGGAGGAAAAAGATGAAAAAAAATGTCAAGGAACAAAGTTTAATTAAGATGGTTTTAGGAATGTTACTTTTAACAGTAATTTTAACCTGGATAATTCCAAGCGGTAGTTTTTCAACTGGAGCTGAATTTGTTGCAGGAAAATTAGAACGCATTGGCTTATTACATATTTCATATGGTTTAGTTTATGCCATTCAAAATTTTTCTATTCAAATAGTTTATCTAATCTTTATTGGAATATTCTATGGTGTAATTAGCCATTTAGATTCTTATAAAAAATTAGTAGCTAATATTGCTAAGAAATTTAGTAACAAAAAGATTGTCTTTGCTGTCGTTGTATCATTTATTATTGCTGTTTTAGCATCTATTTTAGCTAATGGTTATATTTTAATTGTCTTTATTCCATTTATTATTCATATTTTAAGAAGCATGGGATTTGACAAATTAAGTTCATTTGTAGCAACATTTGGTGCTATGTTAGTAGCTTTACTTGGTGCAACTTATGGAACTGAAGGTGCAACAGCCTTAATAACTTATATGGGCTATGGTGGTTCAGAAGTAACAATCGAAACTGAAATCCTTATTAGAGCCGGTATTCTTCTTGTTTCATTTATTCTTTATACATTCTTTAATATTAATTATTTAAAGAAAAACGTAGTTCAAAAAGAAAATGAAGAAAATAAAGAAACAGACTTATTTGCATTAGAACCAGTTAATAATAAAAAAGCTAAAACTTGGCCAATCATTGCTATGTTTGCCATTCTATTTGTTCTTGCTATATTAGCATTTACAAACTGGAATACTTTTAACATAACTTGTTTTGATGATTTCCATACTTGGTTTATGGATTTAAAAATTGGTAGTTTCAAAATATTTGAAAGTATCATTGGTGCTAATTTAACCAATATGGGTTATGATTTAGCAACATCATTTGGAAATTGGTATTTATTTAGTTATGCTGTTGTTTTAGCCTTATTAACATTAATTATTTCTCTAGCCTCAAGAATGAAATTTAGAGATTTATTAACTAATGCTTATGAAGGTATTAAATCATTAATTAAACCAATTGGTTTATTAGTATTAGCTTATATGGTCTTTGTCTTTATTTATTGGTCACCATTTATTCCAACCATAATTAATTACATTGGCAAAATATCAAGTTCATTTAATCCATTTGTTGCAACATTCCAAGCTTTAATTGGAAGCATATTCAACAGTGATTTAGGTTATCTTGGTTATTCAATAAGCTATTTACTAGGAAGCTATACTGGAAATGAAGGTAATGTAATTTACTTAATTTATACAACTATATATGGTCTTGTATCATTTATAACACCAGTAAGTATGTTCCTATTATTTGGACTTTCATATTTAAACATTCCTTATAAAAAATGGTTAAAGTATATTTGGAAGTTCGTAGTAGCCATGTTAGTAATATTATTAATAGTCTTTGCATTACTAACATATATATAAAATAAAAGTGATTGGCAACAATCATTTTTTTTTGCTCAAAAAAAAACTACATTAATGCTTATAGATTAATTAGTAGTTAATTCTTTTTCATGCTCACTTACAGCTTTTTTAATTAAATACTCAATTTCTTTATTTATACTACGTGAATGATCTTCAGCCATTTTTCGAAGTTTTTCCATCAATTCTTCACTAATTCGAAGAGGAAATGGATTATTCATTTTGCATGCACCTCCATTGATAGTATAATGATATTATATGTATTTTTAAGAAACAAGGACTCAAAATAATACCAAAATGAACTGAAATAAAATAAGCATGTCTAAAGTGCTTATTTTTATGTCTAAAATTATTTTCTCAATTTCTTCTTTTAATTCATAAAAATTTGCATCAATAAAAAAATTAAACGGCGAAAATATCGCAAAAAATCCATTGACGGGGGGGGGGTATTATATATTATAATAACTATATATAATAGAAGTTTTGCAATTGACAAAACAATAATATATTTGCTATCATTTTGATAGTAAAATAATATGACATAATTCGACAGACAAATTAGTTATAATTTTATTATGGGAGGCCAAAATGAAGGAACAAAAATCATCTTTTATAAAATTAGAACAATTTAAAAATAAAAAAAACTATAAAAAAATTATAGCCATTATAGTTGTTGTTTTATTAATAATGGGTGGCATAATAATAGGTAGCTCATTTGCCAACTTTAAAGAAAATAAAAGTTTTAAAATCATGGAAGGTAATTTCATTTATGAAGCACCAGGAGATGTCATATTAAATTTTTATGAAGAAAATAAATTAGTTACTGAATTAAGTGGTAATTTTGATTTTGAAAA
>CANQPR010000017.1 GCA_947625715.1 uncultured Bacilli bacterium | reverse complement strand
GTTAAAGAAATATAATTAACATTCCCAACTCGCATTATCCCAATTTTATTTTCTTTTACAATAATTTCAGTTGTTACTATATCTGTCTTCATTTTACCCCCTTCATTAATTTAAGTTTTATTTTATTAATACTTTATTTAATTTTGTTTCATTAGTTTTTATGACTGCTAACTGCAATAATTCTTGAAGATTATTTATTGGTTTATTACCATAATCTAATTTATAAAGCCAATCTAAATATTTAATTTTTTCAGCATTATCAGGTCTTTTATATACTACTTTTCCAGTATGTAACCAATATCCAAATTCTACATTAGTAGTAAATGCTGGCATATTTCGTAAATGTCTTGGAATCCAAAATACTATAGTAGTAGCTTCACTTAAAGCTATTCTTTCCCACATTGCTTGATCAACATAACTTCCTTTGGTTTCCATCTTCATCCGAATAATTTATTTTCATTTGCATCTCTCAGTTTTAAAAAATAATTTTCCTTTTTTTCAAAAAAGTGAGGAAAAAATGAGGAAAATTTTCAGTTTTTATGATTAATTTATACTTTTTTTAGATTATCAAATTCTCGCAAACCCTTATAAAACCTACTATTTACCACAACAGTTCTTATACTTTTTACCACTTCCACAAGGACATGGATCATTACGACCAACTTTTTTATCTTTTTTTATTGGTTCTTTTGATACTTTTTCTTTGCTGTCATTTGTAGTTCCTTTTATTGTTTGTTTTCTTTCCGAATTTTGTTCAATTGTTGCTTTTAATAAAAATTGGGCTATATTATTATCAATTTGATTTAATAATTGTTCAAAAGTATTATAACCTTCCATAGTGTAAGCTTGCAATGGATTTGTTTGGGCATATTGACGTAAAAAAATTCCTTCTTTTAAAGCTTCCATAGCATTTAAATGTTCAATCCACAAAGAATCAATTATTCGAAGTGATATTGCTCTTTCAAATTCTTCAAAATTTGGAGCATCTTTGATTTTTTCTTCATAATCATTATTTAATTTTTCGGTTAAATATTCAATCATTTGCCCTTCATCTAAATTTTGTATTTCGTCTACTTGAAGTTGTTCTTTTTTCATGAAGTTGGTATTCATATATTCTATTATATCTTTTTTGTCTTCATCTGTTAAATAACCTTCAGGTTCGATATGTCCAGTTACAATATCTTCAACGGCATTTCTAAATGTTTCTTTGATGGTATCGTGAATACTTTCATTGTTTATAATATCATTTCTTTGTTCATAAATGATTCTTCTTTGTTCATTAACAACATTATCATAGTCAAGTAAATTTTTACGCATGTCAAAGTTATTACCTTCAACTTTTTTCTGAGCTTGTTCAATTGATTTTGATAATCTTTTTGAACGAATACTTTGAGTTCCAGTCATTCCTAATGCTTCAACCATTGATTTTACACGGTCAGTTCCAAAACGACGCATTAAATCATCTTCAAAAGAGACAAAGAATTGACTAGTACCAGGGTCTCCTTGACGTCCAGCACGTCCTCTTAATTGGTTATCTATACGACGTGATTCGTGACGTTCGGTTCCAATTACATATAATCCACCAAGTTCTTTTACGCCTTTTCCTAATTTAATATCGGTTCCTCTTCCGGCCATATTAGTGGCAATGGTAATAGCGCCTTTTTCACCAGCTTTAGCAATTATTTCTGCTTCACGAGCTTGATTTACAGCATTTAATACTTCATGTTTTAGACCAGCTTTTTTTAACATAGCACTTAATCGTTCATTGTTTTCAACAGATATTGTTCCTACAAGTATTGGTTGACCTGTACTATGAATTTCTTTAATGACATTTACAACAGCTTCATATTTACCTTGTTCACTTGAATATATTAAATCAGCTAAATCTTGTCTAATAATTGGTTTATTGGTTGGAATTTGAATAACGTACATATTATATATGTTGCGAAATTCTTCTTCTTCAGTTTTGGCAGTTCCAGTCATTCCCGCTAGTTTATTATACATACGAAATAAATTTTGGAAAGTAATGGTAGCCATGGTTTGCGTTTCTTCATTAATTTTAACATGCTCTTTTGCTTCTATTGCTTGATGAAGCCCTTCAGAGTATTGACGCCCTATCATTAAACGACCTGTAAATGGATCAACGATGATAACTTCTCCATTATTGACAACATAATCAACATCTTTTTTGAAACCAAAATTGGCTTTTAAGGCATTATTGATATGATGTACTAAAACGGAATTACCAAAGTCATATAAATTTTCTAAGTGAAAATGTTTTTCTAGTTTAGCAGTTCCTTGTTCAGTTATTGAAACATCTTTTCTTTTAGGGTCAATGGTGTAATCTTCATCTAAAACGAAATTTTTAACAGCTTGATCAGCTTCAACGTATAAATTTCTTGCGTTTTGTTTACCACCAGAAATAATTAATGGTGTTCTTGCTTCATCTATTAAAATAGAATCGACTTCATCAACAATACAAAAATTTAATTCTCTTTGAACACGGTCTTCTTTTCTAACAACCATATTATCACGCAGATAATCAAAGCCTATTTCATTGTTAGTTGAATATAAAATATCACAGTCATAAGCTGATTGTTTTTCCATAGGATTTAATTCCCGCAAATTTAATCCAACACTTAAGCCTAGAAAACGGAAGATGTTTCCCATCCATTCAGAGTCTCTTTTGGCTAAAAATTCATTGACGGTTACGATATGGACACCTTGTCCTGTTAAAGCATTTAAATAGGTAGGCATAGTTTCGGTAAGGGTTTTTCCTTCTCCAGTTTTCATTTCGGCTATATTACCATAATGAATGGCTAAGCCTCCTAATATTTGGACGTAGTAAGCTTTTTCCCCTATTACTCTATAAGCAGCTTCTCTTACGGTTGCAAAAGCTTCAACTTTAATATCTTCTAAAGTTTCACCATTTTTTAATCTTTCTTTAAATTCATTGGTTTTATTTTTTAATTCTTCATCAGATAATTTTTCCATTTCTGGTTCTAATGCAACAATCTCATTAGCAATTTGTTCAAATTTTTTTAATTCTTTATATTCGGAATCAATAAGTTTTCTAAATATTCCCATAGTTTTAAAACCTCCATAACTAGTATTTTAACATAATATTTAGGTTATGACAAAATATTTATTGGTTAAATAGAAAAAACTTTCTTTTAACGGAAAGTTTCTTATTTTCTATTCACCAGCAATAATACCATATGAGCCGTCTTTTCTTTTATATAAGACGCTTATTTTGTCGGTATCAAAGTTTTTAAAGAAGAAAAAGTCATGACTTAATAATTCCATTTGTAAGATTGCTTCTTCTTCGTCCATTGGTATTAATTCAACATATTTCCTTTTAACAATTTTAGCATCATTTTCAATTTCTTCTGATTCTAATTCAGCTCCCAAAATATCTTTAAATTTCTTTTTCATTTTAGTTTTGTTTTTTCTTATTTGTCTTTCTAAGCGATCAATTACTAAATCAATAGCAGCATATAAATCAGAATGAATGTTTTCGGCTCTAAGAGTAAATTTTGGAGTTGGAATTGTTACTTCTATTTTTTGTTCTTTACTGTTTGCTCTTATTACAACGTATGCTTTTAATTCTTCTGGTTTTTCAAAGTAACGATTTAATTTACCAATTTTTTCTTCAATGTAATTTTTAATAGAATCTGTAACTTTTAATTTATCCCCTCTAATATCTATTCTCATATTTTCACCTTCCTTGTTTATATTATAACAAAAGTATTAAAAAAAAACTACTGTTGTTGTAGTTTTTAATTTACGCCACATGCTGTTTGTTCAACATCTAAAGCTTGTAATCCTTTGGTGGTTTCTATCATTTTAAAGTCAACGAAATCGCCTTCTTTTAAGGTCTTATAGCCGTCTTTTTTGATAGCAGAATAATGAACGAAGATATCTTCTAGTTCTCCACATTCAATAAAACCATAGCCTTTTGCGTTGTTAAACCATTTAACTCTACCTCTTAGCATTAGTCTACTCCCTTCTTATCATATTTTTACTGCTATACAACTACCATGATTTTGGACGCAAATAAATTCTGCAGCATTTATTTGGATTATTACTCAAACCATGATAGCTTTTAATTTAGCACGTTTAATCTTTAATTTTTATTACTATGTTTTAAATGACGGATTTTATGTCTGAAATGTTATTTGTAATTATCATTTTTATATAGTTTGGCGTTTTAGACATGTTAAAGCTAATTTAAAACACCATTTTCGTTTTGATAAGTTTGATTTTGTTATACTGAAAATGATCGGAGGAGATGTATATAGGTGAAGGAAAAATTTGTTTTAAATACTATTGATACTATTAAAAAAGAAAGAATTTTGAGTCCTTTAGAAATTAAAAAATTGAAGTATGGTTTAGAAGGGTTTTATAATCTTTTTACTAAATTAGTGGTGATGTTAATTTTAGCTATTATTTTTAATTTAGTTAAAGAATTAGTAGTATTGATTGTTATTTATTCATCTTTAAGATTATATGGTTTTGGAATTCACGCAAAAAGTACTTTGCAATGTTGGTTAAGTACAGTTCCTGTTTATATTGGCGGATGTTTTTTTATAAAGTACGCTACTATAAGTAGGATGGTGGTTTATATAATCTTTGGGTTTGGTTTTCTTTCATTTTTATTTTTTGCGCCAGCTGATACGGCATCAAGGCCATTAATTCATAAAAACAAAAGAATTAGAGCAAAAATATTATCTTTATTAGTGGTGATTATTTATTTACTTTTAATATTTTTGATTCCTAGTAATTGGTTTACTAATGCTGTTATATATGCGCTTATTATTGAAAGTTTGGCTATTAATCCTTTGGTCTATAAATTATTTGGGGCGTCTTTTAATAATTATAAGACGTATCAAAAAAATATGGTTTAAATTGTTGATATAGATTTAAACAAAAAGAAGTAAAGAGGGGAGGCAAGAAAATGTTAGCTGGAATTTTAGCTGGAATTGCAAATTTATTTGCTAATTCTGCTTCATCTGCTTGCTGCTGGTTCTGCTTTGATGAACCAACTGCTGATGATGAATTACTATAATTGATTTAAAAAACTGTTACAAACATCGTAACAGTTTTTTTGTATGTTTAATATGCATTACCTGCATAATTTGATGGCGAATTTCCAGATACAGTTGTACCACTTCGATAATAACTTCCACTAGAATAAATTCCTCCTCCACAACCACTACTTCCTTTACATATATTATTTTGAACATATCCTCCTGTTAGTCTTACCGTTGCATCAAAACTATTTATTCCGCCTCCATATGTTTGAGCTGTATTTTCACTTATCGTTCCTCCTGTCATTTCAAACTTACTTGGACTTATTACCATTACTCCTCCTCCAGCATTTGATGATGTATTCTTTCTTATTATTCCTCCACTCATATAAAATGTACATCCTACTTGTAAACAAACTCCTCCCCCATTTCCTGTTGCAGTGTTATTTTCTATCGTTCCATTTTTAAAATAAATTGTTCCGGTTCTGCCTTCTATTCCTCCACTGTCTCCTGTATTATTACTAATTAGTACATCTCCATCAATAGTTAGTACGCTTCCACTATTGGCAAGAAAATAAATTCCTCCTCCTGCTGTTTTAGCAGTATTTTCACTAATTGTCCCTTTAGTTATTGTTGCATTGGCATTAGTACCAATACTCATTCCACCTCCTCCATTTTCTGCTGTATTTTTTGTAATTAATCCATCACTTATGTTGATGGTTGAATTTTCTCCACCATCTATACCTCCTCCATTTCCTGATGCAATGTTATTTTCTATTGTTCCACCATTTATATTTATTACACTATGACCAGCTACTTTTACTCCTGCACCATCAGTTCCAGATGTATTACCTTTTATTGTTCCACCGTTCATATTTATTATTCCATAATTAGCTGCTCTTACTCCGCCTCCAGTAAGGCCTGCGGCGTTATTTTCTACGGTGGCTCCATCTTCAATGGTTGCGGTTCCATGATTAACATTTACACCACAACCATTATTTTTTGCTTTGTTATTTGCTATGACAATATTATCTTTTAATATTATGTTCGGTGATGTATCTTGATTATCACCACTCATTTGAATACCTCCAGCATTATTCCCAGTTGATTCATTATAACTTATTTCGCCTCCACTTAAGGTTCCTGTTAATAGCCCAAATAAATCTAAACCTGCTCCTGCTGCTTTTGATTTGTTTTTGGTAATTATTCCTCCGGTCATTTCAAAGGTTATTGACGTAGTTTTTGAGTTATTTACATATATTCCTCCTCCATTTCCTCCTGTTGTTTCTGATGTTGTATTATTGGTTATTGTTCCTCCTTCAATTTTAGTACTACTTTTACTAAAGATACCTCCTCCTTCGTAGGTCGCTAGATTATTTTCTATTAAACCATTTTTTATAGTTAGACTTCCATTGGCATTCACGTATATTCCTGCACCATTATATGCTGTACTTTCTTTTATGGTAGCTCCATTAATTATGACATCACTACCATCTGTGTATACGCCTCCTCCATTTCTTGTGGCAGTGTCACTTGAATTATTTATAGCATTTTCAATTATAGTCCCTTCATTTAAATTTAATTTGGAATTATATACATTTATCATTGGCTTAGTTGAATTAACTTTTTGGCCATTTACAATTACATTTTCTAAACTTAATTCATTTTGATTATTTACTTCTATTACTCCGTTTGTTGTTAGACTACTTCCTCTTTGAATTTCATATGTACTTCCTTCACTGGTTATTATTACTTTTTTATTAGAGGTCGTTAAGTTTTGAACTTGATTTACTACTATGTTACTTAATAACTTTATTGTTCCTTCATCTTTTATCTTGTCATAGGCTTTTTGAATAGTTAAATAGGGATTTGTTTTTGTCCCATTTCCGGTTGTATCACTACCTTTACTTGATACATAGTAGTTTGCTTCATAAATAAAATTACCTTCCATCACTTTGAAACTTTTATTTACTTTGAAATTTGCAAATGACTTACCTACTACTATTATACCTATTAACAAAACAATAATTGCTGATGTTATTACTACTTTTTTACTTTTCTTTTTCTCTTTATATTGACTTAATTTCATAAATAAAAGAAGACCTCCGTATCTTCCTTTATTATATTATATGATACCCTCCCCCCGTCAACGGTTTTTGCCTTATATTTCCTTGGATTTTAGTACAATTTTTTATAAATTTATTTTTCAATAATGAGTTCATTTATAAATAAATTGTTCTTTATTCTAGTTTTTATTTTTAATTTATCTTTATGAAATAATGAGTATAAACCTAGACCATGTCCACTTATTTTCGAGGTATAATTTTTTGTCCCTAATAATTCGATATCTATCTCTCCTTTAAAGGTATTAATGATTTCTACTTTTATTTCTTTTTTCTTTTCTTTAAAGTTTATATATACTATTTTCTCTTTACTTTCTTTGCTTGCTTCCATTGCATTATCTATACATATTCCTAGACTTTCACATAATATATTATATTGACTTGTTCTTATTACTTTATATATTTCACTATTTATTTTATTATCTATCATTATTTTTACTTCTTTGGGACTTCTTTTTATATGTTCATATATTAACCCATCTAATCCTATAGGAATGTTTTTGATTTGTTCTTCTTCTTTTGTTTTACTTATTTCTTTGATTAATTCGTTTATCATTTCTCTTGTTTTTTCATTACTAATACTTTTTATCCCTATTAATTTGTTTTTTAAATTATGATTTTTTATTTCTTCTTTTTCTAATCGTTTTTGATTATATCTATTATTTTCTATTAAGTATTGATTGGTTTTCTTAGTATTATATATTTCATATTCTTTTATTAAATACCATATTAAATTACTAGTCATGATAATTATCGTTAATATTATAATTAGTATTGTTTCTTTACTTTTTAAGTTACTTACACTTACTGCATCAAACATATAATATAACAAGATAATGGCTATTATTTTTAAATATGTCTTTCCTTCTTCTTTGACTTTATTATATCCTTTTTCTATTATTTCTTTTACTTTTTTATTTTTGGTTAATATCACTAATACTAAAACTAATATTATGGAACATATAGATTTATATATTACTCGATATTCACTTATTATTGGTATTATTTTTACTAAACTATTATAACTATACATGATTGTTACATCTATTATACTTCCTATTAACCATATTACTAATGTATAGTATAACATTTGTTTTATTTCAATTTTTAGTTTTGTTTTAATTATGATTATAAAATATATGATACATATTAATCCATTTAGGGCTGATGGGATTTCTTTTTCTATTATAGTTTCTATTAGTGATGTTATTATTATTAAACATGTTAATTTTCTTATTTTTATTTCTTTTTTACTTAAATTACTATATATCTTTAATATTATTATTTGCGTTATTATATATGTTATTAATAATATTAGTTGTTCTAACATACTTCTTTTTCTATTTCCTTTCGATAATGTTTTGATAAATATTCTACTTTTCTACCGGTATCTAGTATTACATATCCTTTAGCATAATTGTATTCTCCTACTCGTTGTTTATTTACTAGACAACTTCGATGCACTTTGATAAATCTTTGGTCTAATTCTTCTTGCAGTTCTTTTAAATTCTTATTTACTTTATATTCATTTTTATCGGTATATATGGTTGTTTTTCGCTCTTCTTTTTCTCTTATTATATGCGTAATACTTTTTTGACTTATTTCTAAGTCTACATTTCGACTTTTGATTTTTAGTACTTTATGGTCATGTTTCTTTTTATATATTATTTCTAAATCTTCTTCTAATCTTTTTTCTAGGTCAAGAAATTTTTCAATAAAATCAAATACTTCATATAATTCTCGATGGACTTTTTCAAATAAATAATCATGACTGGTTATAAATATTATTTCACTTTCCCATTCTTCTTCTCTTATTTTTCCTGCTATTTCAATACCACTTATGCTGTTTTTTAATTCTATATCTAACAAGTATATTTTCTTTTTGGTATTATCTTTTATTTCTTTTTCTAGTTCTTTATTATATCTTTTATAATATTTTATTTTGACGTTTATATCTTCTTTGATGGAAAATTTTCTTATTACTTTTTTGATTTCTTCTTCAATATTTTCTTCATCTTCTACTATTATAATATCCATTTATTTTCCCTCCTTTTTTGTTTACTATTTGTTATAATTATAACAATTTGAAAATAAAAAAAGAACGTCTTATCTATTCGTTTAGGCATTCTTTTTTAATTTTTCTATTATGTATGTTTGGTAATTATTATAGTAATGAACTTGTTTAACTTTACTTTGTTTTAAAATTTCTACAAAGTTGGGAATATCTTTATTGCTTCCGAATAAGTAGTATGATAAATCAGGATTTTTTTTCAAGATGAAGTTTAACATTTGATCTTTATTTTTAAATAGGTTATAAGGGTAAAGATAATTTTTTGTTTTATTGTTGATATAGATGGTTTGTATTAAATAGGTTTCATGAATATTTAAAAAAGATGAATCATTTTTTTTCGTTATAAGGGAAGTTTCATTTATAAATTCTATTTTGTTGATTCCTAGGGAATTAAAGGCCATCAACATTATTTCTTTGTCGGTGTTGTAAAAATTATATGGGGTAATGATGGTAATTGAGGGTGTGATTAAACCTAAGATTTTTTCTTTTTTTAAAAATTGTTTTAATTCTTTAATAAAGGCTTCAATGTCAATTACTTTTCCATATAATAAGGTGTCTATTTTGAAGGTGTAAGTTTTTATTTCATCTTTTTTTGTAAATTGAACTTTATTATCATGAAAATAAAAGATATTTTTAGTTCGCATGATTTACCCCTTTTCTTAAAAGTTAATTTAATTCATTATTATTTTTTTCAAAAAAGGTATTAGGATTGGTAAGAATTCCGTTTAGGTATACTTCAAATAATAGGGTTTGTTTGGTTGTATCTATTTCACTTTGTCCTGAGGTGGCGATGATGTCGTTTTGTTTGACTTCATCGTTTACTTTTACTTTTACATCTCCTAGGGTATAGTAGGTGCATACGGTGTTATTTTGGCCTTCAAGGGTTAATACGGTGCCAAGGATTTCATCTTTTTTGATTTCTTTTATGCGCCCATCAATGCTTGCTATGACATCAAAGACATTGTCGCTTGCATATAAAATGCCGGTGTTTTGCATGTAAGTATTTTGATAGTATATTAGTGATTTTTCTTGATTTTCCGCAGTATCTTCTTCTTTATAAAAATCTTTTTCAATAGTTACGGACTCACCAATATATGGTTTGGAAACTTTTGTTGTTTCGCTTGGTTGAGGTTCTTGTTGTTCTTCATCAAAAACGTTCATGGTGTATTCATAGTGTTCGTTTGTAGAGGGTGGTTCTTCTTTCATTAAACTTTTGCTAAAAAAGGTAATTCCAATGGCAAGTATACATAGGCAAAGCAAATAAATAGTAGGTAAAACATAATTTCTTAATTTTCTTTTTTTCATTTTGTTCCTCCTAATTGTATTTTGGGAAGAACTTTGAAATTTTATACTAGAAAATTTGGGATATTTTCACATTTTGATAATAATGCGTTAAAATGTCGTGATAGTTTTTTCCTTCTTTAGCCATGCCGTTTGCCCCGTATTGACTCATTCCAACTCCATGTCCGTAACCATAGGATATTATTTTTACTTCGTCATTTGATATTTCAAAGGTTAAGTCAGTGGAACGAAGATTTAATTTGCTTCTTAAATCGGTACCTTTAAATTGATGGTCGTTTATTTTGATGGATAAGATACGATTAGCCTCACTTCTTATTTCATCACTTATTTGAATTTTTTCACAAGATATGGCAAGAGCCTCACAAAATTCTTCTTTTTTCATGGTTTTAATAACTTTGTAATTCTCTAGTTGTTCGTTATCCCATTTACTATCAACACTCACTAAGTATGGTAGGGATTCACTGAAAACTAATTCGGAATTTTCGGTTTTGCCATTACTCATTGAAAAATAAAAGGCATTTATAATTTGGTCTTGATAGGTTAAAACTTCATTTTTGGTTTGTAAGACGGCATCCCTTATTTTTAAGTAGTTTTTAAAAAAGTTGATATTCCATTTTTTTAATAGTTGTTCATTGGTTTGATAGGCTTGGTCTTTAGTTCCTATTATTAAGTCATAATCTAAATTACGGTGTTGTTTTTTGTACATAGCATATGTTCTTGCTGCTACAGCTTGGGCTTTTAGGGCTTCTGTTTCAAAGGTACTTGGCATTTCACTTGCAACAACACCAATTATATAGTCTTCTAAGTTGACGGTTGTTATTTCATTTGTTTGTTCATTTAGTAATCTTATGGTTATTTTATTTTCATCATTTTTGACAACGGATGGAACAGGAAAATAATAGTTCGTCTTTTTTTCATGACGAACTACTAAGGTTAAGATAATACTTAATAATACTACGATGCTTAATAAAATTTTGTTTTTCATATTCCCTCCGGTAAAAAGCCTAAGAAAAGATTGGTTACTAAATATCCTAAGGCAAAGCTTAATAAGAAGTATAGTATTTTGGTTTCTATTATTTTATTTTTGCGAATAAATTTTTCAAAATTGATAGCGGATAGTCCATAGGCACTTAGCATAGTTGTTATAATATAAAAATATATTTTATAATTCATTGTATTCTCCATTTTCGTATTTTATTATTTTGTCAACTCTTCTTTGATGTCTTTCATCAGTTATGGCTTGGGCTTCTATGAAGGCTTTTATGTATTTTTTTATGTTATCTATTTTTTCAGTATAGTTAAATGTCATGACATTGGCCCCATTATCATTACGGGATAAGATGGCATCTTCTAAGGAATTAATTTTGGCACATCTAATTCCTTTTACTTTATTGGCGGCAATGGACATACCTATGCCACTTCGACAAACTAAAATACCTAAATCAGCTTCTTTATTGATTATTTTATGGCATACTTTAAAGGCAAAGTCGGGGTAATCATCGGTAGGGGTATTTTCTTTACTACAATCAATAATAGGATATTGTTCTTCTTGTAAATATTTTATAATTTCTTTTTTATAAGTAACGCCTCGATGGTCACTGGCAATGGCAATTGTTATATTTTTCATTTTCATTCTCCTCAGTATTAATTATACCTTATAAATAAAAAAAAGTGAATAACTTGTAAGTTATCCACATTATTTTAAATTATATTTACGATTGAATTTTTCTATTTTACCAGCTTTGCTTACATTACCTTGTTTATTTGTATAAAAAGGATGGCATTCACTGCAAACTTCAACTTCAATATTCTCTTTAACTGATTTTGTTTTGAAAGTTGCTCCACAAGCACATTTTACAGTTGCGTCTTTCATTTCTGGATGAATATTTGCTCTCATAAATTTCTCTCCTTTCGCCATACCACATTCATGGCATAGATTTAATAACATCTTATGTATTATATCATATATTTTTGACGTTGCAAGAAAAATCAGCTATTTATGTTGTCAATCCGATAAGGATTAGTTATAGAGCCATAGTTTGAAGAGTCTATTTTAACTATTTTGATATTGCTATTTAAATACACAACGGGACGAATAGTTAGATAACTGTTCTAACTAAAAGACACACCTTTCCATGATGAATGCACATTTGTATCTGGTCTGTTTGCTGGACAATTAGTAAACATACCACTTGTATTGGCTCCAGATTTATGAATAAAGTTTGGACCATATGTAATTTGAGTTAATTTGTAGGAATCTACAAACATGTATTCCATAAGTATTACTTTACTTGTATCAAACCTACTTAAATCTAATTCTTGAAGTTTGCTCATTCCTTCAAACATATAACTCATATCGATTACTTTACTGGTATTAAAATTACTTAAATCTAATTCTTGTATGGCGCCCGTGTCCCGAAACATGCTATCCATAGATATTACATTATGTGTATCAAAATTTTTGCCAAATGTTAAGGTTTGGAGGTGTATCATAGAATCAAACATACCATCCATATTTGTTACATTTCTTGTATCAAAACTGCTTAAATCTAATTTTACTATACTATTCATTCCTGAAAACATATAATACATATCTGTTACATACCTTGTGTTAAAATTACTTAAATCTAATTCTTCTATACTTTTCATTCTTCGAAACATACCATGCATATTTGTTACAAGGCTGATATATAAATTTTCTATTCCTTCTATCTTAGTTACTTTTGTAAAACTATAAAATAAATATGAACTATCATTATTTAATTCTATTCCTCCGTCACCTTGTAAATAGCCAGTACAATTAGAACTTGTTTCACATACAACATAACTTTCTACAGAATTATCTTTTTTTTCACTTTCATCAAATGGTCCATATACTGTTTGGCCTGTACCAGCTTCTTTTTTATTTTTTGTTGTTTCTATCACTATCTTTGTTAATTTATCTTTATATCCCCACATTCCTTTTGTATCAGATTCATCGATTTTTCTTATTCTTCCAGCTTTCACAAAGTAAAGATTGCATTTGGTTTTGGTTTTAGATAAATCTACAATTGTTGGACCCCATTCGTTATTATCCCATTTTATCGCTGCATCATTATCACAATAACTTTTTTTGGCATTAAAAGCATAACCACTATCCTTAGTAGGCATGGTTCCAACATCTTTGTCATCTTGATAAAAAGCAAATATTACATCTCCACCTCCTTCATAGATGAAATTTCCCTCCATTACTTTGAACGATTTTTGCACTTTAAAATTGGCAAAAGTTATTCCTATTGCTACTCCACCTATTAAGCCAATAATCACAAGGGCAATTGCAATTAATTTTTTATGATTATTCTTTTCTTTATATTGCTCTAATTTCATTATAAAAGAAGACCTCCGTATCTTCTTTTATTATATTATATAATACCCCCCCCCCGTCAAGGATTTGGCTTGAAAATTTTTATTGCAAATTATCCTTTATTAGTTTAAAAATTTCTCTGTGTCCTTTATAATTCAAATAAAAATTTTTGGGATTAAAATAATACTCATTGTTGTTAGTAATATAGGAAATATCTAGAAATGTTATTTGATATTTATGAGAAATTTCATTTAAAGTTTTATTAATATTATTGATGTCTTCTGTTTTTAATTTTGTTGTTTTATATAGACTTAAAAGAATGATTTGTTTTTTATTAAAAATTCTTATTTTTTGTAGTAATTGGTCCATTTCTTTTAAATAATTATCTATGTCTTTGGCTTTAATGTTTTTTAAATTATTTAGTTGTTCCATTCCGATACAAATAGTTATAATTTTAGCTTTAGATATTGCTTGTTGAATGGTTAAGTTACTTGGTTTTAATTGATAATTGGTATTGATTTTATTAATTAAGGTGGTAGTTGTTTCATCTATACTTGCAAATTCCGTAATGTAATCTCTTAGGATACTATTTTCTTCATAATAATCTCTTAAATAATCATTATAACTATAGCCTAAAACATTGTACATGGTCATTCCTTTAGCTAGTCCATCACCTAGGGTTAGGATATTCATTTCTTCATGATATGTTGTTTTAAAGATTAAAAAAGCAAGAATAATAGCTATTATGATAGTTAAGATGATTTGTTTTTTCATGTTCTCACCTATTTAACTTTATGCAAAATAGTTTTTATTCTTCAATAATTTTTATGTCCGCTCCAACATTTTGAAGTTTTTCAATTATTTTTTCGTAACCTCTTAGTATGTGTTCAATATTTAAAATTGTGGTGGTTCCTTTAGCAATTAAACCAGCTAAAATTAGGGAGGCTCCAGCTCTTAGGTCACTTGCTTTGACGGTTGTTCCATAAAGGTTGGTTGGTCCTTCAATTATGGCACTTTGATTTTTGATGGTTATTTTAGCTCCCATATTTTTTAAATATACAATATGACCCATACGGTTAGTATATAGGGTTTCATCTAGGATACTTATTCCTTGACATTGGGTTAATAAAACGGTCATTGGTTGGGCTAAGTCTGTTGGAAAACCGGGATATGGTAAGGTGGTTATATTGATTGTTTTATAATTTTTAGAGGAACTTATTTGAATTTTGTTACTTTTATTTATTAAGGGAATTTGCATTTCTTTCATTTTTGATATTAAAGCGGCTAAGTGTTCTTCTATGATGTTAGAAATGGTTAAATTTTCGCCTAACATAGCTCCTAGTATTAAATAGGTTCCAGCTTCAATACGGTCAGGGATTACTTCAATCATGGCTTTATGAAGATATTTTACTCCTTCAATGGTTATTACACTGGTTCCAGCTCCACTTACTTTGGCTCCCATGTTATTTAAAAAGGTTGCAACATTTACGATTTCGGGTTCTTTGGCGGCATTGTAAATATGGGTGATGCCTTTAGCTTTAGTTGAAGCAAGCATGATGTTGATGGTCGCTCCAACACTTGCTATATCAAGATAGATATCACATCCTTTTAATTCATTAGCTTCGATATGATATTCACCATTTATTTCTTTAATTGTTGCACCTAAGCTTTCAAAACCTTTTAGATGTAAATCAATTTTTCTTTGACCTATGTCACAACCACCCGGAAAAGAGATAGTTACCGATTTTTCTTTGCCTAGTAAAGCTCCCATAAAATAGTATGAAGCTCTTAATTTGGTTGAGTATTGCTCAGAAATAACGGTATTTTCTAAATTATGAGGATTAATATTTATCTCACTATCTTGTTGGGTTATTTCAACTTTTAAAAGTTTTAATATTTCTATTAAAGCATTTTTATCAGATATATCGGGAACATTATAAATGGTTGTTTCTTCATCACATAAGATGGAGGCTGGTAGTAATGCTACGGCACTATTTTTGGCACCAGATATAGGTATAATTCCGGATAATTTATGACCTCCATTAATTACAATTTTTCGCAAGATGTTCACCTCTTTTCCATTAATATATCAAAAATTAGTTTTTTTGAAAAGGTAAAGTCTTTTTTGATAGACAGGTTTAGTCATGTTTTTATAAGCACAGATGATGAATGGCTAAGGTAATTAATAAAATTAAACCGATGTAACTTGCTTTTTGACCTAGTTTTTGGGAGGCAATTTTGCCAAGTATTAAACCAAAGATGGTAAAGGAAAAGGCACTTAGGGAAAAAATACTTAGGGCCATGATAGTATTATTGGTTAAGGCTTTAAGTCCTAGGCCGGTAGAGAAAGCATCAATGGAAACACCAAAAGCAAATAAGAGCATTCCACTTAATGATAAATCTAAGTCAATTTTTTCATCTTTTTTTAGACTATATATTAAATTAATAGCTAAAAATAAAAGGATTATTCCTAATAGTTTGTTGCTATTTAAAGCAAAGAAATTTACAACTTTAGTGCCTAATAAATTGCCTAATAAAGGCATAAAAAAGTGCATTATTCCTACTATTATGCTAAGTTTTATGATATCTTTTTTGATAATATTGTAAGTTCCTATGCCAAGGGATAGGGAAAATGTATCCATACTTAATGCTATCGCAACTAAAAAACATGAAATAAATTCTATCATAATTATCTCCATTAATATTTATGATTTTTATTTTTATTTCATGCTTGATATTTATTAATTATTTCTTTTACGAGGGATTTGTATTCTACATTATCTAGGTTATCTTTTTTTTCTAATAGGCATAAGGGAGGATACATTACGCACCACCAATTTTGACCTTCTGCAGAACCTAGGGTTATTACAAGGGATTTATATTCGCCATTTGGATAGGTAAGGCCATGATATTCTTTTTCAGGAAAATAATTGGTTCCAAAACTAACTTCATTTTGGGGACTTATTTCATTGACTATTTTTCTTATTTCGGGTAGAAGTTTAGCAATTTGTTCTTCAGCTTCTTGATAGTTTTTGACATTAAGCATTAGATAATCTAATTTATTTTCGACTAAGGTTTTGACTTTTAATTTTTGTTCCTGGTCTTTAAAGGAATTACTATTAGCAATAACGCGAAATCGAATGGCTTGTTTGGGTATTAAAAGTTCTTCTTTGTTATTAAAGCCAATAAGTATAGTTATTATAAATAAAATAGGAATTATTTTTTTCAAATTTATCACCTATTTTATTTATGTTTGGTTTGGTAATTATTTATTCATCGTAAAATAATATCTAAATCAGTTGGGACTTTAGAGATGAAAGATATTAATGAAGATGGTAAATTATTTAAATCTGTTTCAAAGGCCCCTGTTGCTCCATAGCTATTTTCATTAACTGGGTTAATTCCTGGTAACATTTTTATCATATTTATATTACATAATTTAGGAATAAAGTATTCAATTCTTGCGGAATCATTATTTAAAGTGATTTCAATCGTTAGGGCGTGTCCTCTATCTCTAACCATCATAATCATTTTTTTATCATTTATAATTACCATATCTGTCCAACCACAATCTAGTTCGAGCGGAAAAAGTTTAAATAATTGTTCAAAGTAAGAGTTTTTATTACCTCTTAATCTTATAGGATATTGGTTATCATTCATTTTTTGTTCTATTAAAGGAACGGCTTCAAAAATTTTTTCATTATTGATAATATATGAATGTAAAAAGTGTAAAATTTCATTAATAGAGTTAGCTAAATAAATAGCACTTACATTTTCACTAGAATAGCCTACACAAGTATCCATAACACAGTCAACAAATTTTTCTTCCATATTACTAATATATTTTTGATAAAATTTTTTTAATTTAAAAGTATCATAACCACAACTATAAAATTGTTCTTTGATAATATCTTCTAAAGAACAAACTTTTTTATAAACATTTAAATTTAAATCATAACTAATACATTTTAATTCACTAAATATATAAAATAAGGAATCATTAATTTTATCGGATATAACTTTACCTTCTAAATTATCTAAGGGTGCCATATCATACATTTCTTTTTTAATTTTCATATCAACACCAAAAAAATGTTGTAATTTAATAATCATTTCTTCATTCATCTAAAACATCCCTCGTATAATCAATCTTATAGAAATTATTAATCTATTCGATTGATTCTTTCTATTTATATTTTTTGAGTTATAATA
>CANQPR010000016.1 GCA_947625715.1 uncultured Bacilli bacterium | reverse complement strand
TATAACTCAAAAAATATAAATAGAAAGAATCAATCGAATAGATTAATAATTTCTATAAGATTGATTATACGAGGATTTAATTAAGGATGAAAGAAAAAAAACAAATTAAAAAAACGATGGAAGAAAAAAAATACTATAGTAGACGTTTAAGAACAATTGAAGGTCAAATAAGAGGAATTGAACAAATGATTTTAGATGATCGTTATTGTGATGATATATTAATTCAAATATCAGCAATTAATAAATCGTTACAAGGAATTGCTACAGAATTACTTAAAACCCATTTATCTACCAATGTCGTTAGAGATATTCAAGCAGGAAAAATTGAAGTTATTGATGATGTAATGAATATGTTTAGAAGATTAGATTAAAACTATTCTTTAATACTTTTATAAAATAACCAAAACATTACGCTATGTAGTGTTTTTTTTGCATTATTTATTATTTTTTGGAGATGCTAATTATGTGATGTTTAATGGAATTAGATGAATATAATCAAAAAAGAAATTTTAAAGTAACAAATGAACCTCAAGGAATAAAAAGAAAAGAAAGAAAGAAAAAATGTTTTGTCGTGCAACACCACTTAGCCAAAAAAGATCATTATGATTTAAGATTAGAGTGGAAAGGGACTTTAAAAAGTTTTGCCATTCCTAAGGGACCATCTTTTGTGAAAAATGAAAGACGATTAGCAATTATGGTTGAAGATCATCCCTTAGCATATAAAAACTTTGAAGGCGTTATAAAAAAGGGCGAATACGGTGCTGGAATTGTAATGATTTTTGATGAAGGATATTGGGAAGAATTAAGTGAGGTTGATAAAAATTTTAATAATAAAGTTTTAAAGTTTAGATTATATGGAAGAAGATTAAAAGGAAATTGGAGTTTAGTTCATTTTAAAGATAATAATTATTTATTGATTAAAGAGGAAGATGAATTTGCCTTTTATACTCCTCTTAAAGATTTTGATATCAGTATTAAAAGTGGTTTATCGATGTATCAAATAAAACAAGGAAAACTAAATGTCACATTTACGAATTTAGATAAATTAATAATGGGGAAAGTTACTAAAGGGGATTTATTAAATTACTATCAAAAAGTAGGCGCAAGAATGTTAGAATATGCAAAATCACGTTTAATAAGTACTGTACGCGCACCAAAGGGAATTAAGGGAAAAGTCTTTTTTAAAAAACATTTTGAAAATAATAAAGCCCTAGGAAAGTTAATGGTTAATAAAAAAGATTATTATTATTTAAAAAATATGGAAAGTATAATTAGAGAAGTGCAAATGAATGGGTATGAATTTCATATGATGGCTAGTAAGGTTAATAAATTAAATCATCCAGATATGTTAGTTTTTGACTTAGATCCTGGTTTAAATGTAAGTTTAGAAATGTTAAGACAAGGAGTTAGAGATTTAAAAAAAATTTTAGATGAATTAAATTTGGTATCTTTTTTAAAAACTAGTGGTAAAAAAGGTTATCATGTGGTAGTTCCCATACATTCTTTAAAATCATGGAAATCATTTGAACGTTTTGCTCATAATGTCGCTTTATTGATGGAAAAAAAGTGGCCAATGAAATATGTTAGTAGTAATAAAATAAGCAAAAGAACTAATAAAATTTTTATTGATTGGTTAAGAAATACAAAAGGCGCTAGTAGTGTGTGTCCTTATTCAGTAAGATTAAATGAAAAAGCTTCTGTATCAATGCCTATTTTTTGGTGGGAATTAGATAAAGTAAAACCCGATGAAATAACAATTGACAAAGCAATAAAAAGATTAAAAAGGAAAGATCCTTGGTTTGATTTTTTTTCTATTGACCAATAATATTTGACATTTCACCTTTTTTTCAATATTATAAACAATAAAAGAAGAAAGGAAATTAACATGTTTGAATATTATTTTTATAAAAAGGGGTACTATTATGTTGTTAATGATAAACTTGAAGTTTTTAGGGTGACATTAGCAAACAATATTGATTATATATTAAATGAAGAAAACAAATTAAAGTTATTAAAAAACTTAAGAGAAATATTTTTAAATGTTGAGCCCAAAATGTTATCCATCGATGAATTTGACTCAACAAGATTGTTTCATTTTTTTAATGCTTCTTCACTATTTTTTATTAATCAAATGGCTTTATTTAAAGAAAATGCTCTTTGTTTAAGTGTTTTAGAAACTTTAGGGTTTACAATTTATCAAAAAGGTCTTAAATATCGAAATAAATCTTTAGAAAATAGTAAAAATAATGAATTAATATATTTAGATATGTATATAGATAAATTAGAAAAACAATTAGAACAAATTAAAAGTGTTTCACATTATAATATAGAACAAGTTGATTTATCTTTTTTAGAACCTAATATGGTTAAAAAGCCTTTAAATAATTGGAATTCATGGGTTGAAGAAATTTTAAATGAGACAATTAGTTTAGTGGGAGTAAATGCTTCTATGGCTATGTATGCTGAGAGTGATGAGTGTACAATGTCAAGTATAGATATTAAAAATTTTAATCAATTAATGGGTGAATTTCCTAATGAATCTTTACAAAAAATTGCTTATCAAAATAAAGAAGAAGAAGTAAATGAAAACTTTTGGGAAACTGTTATACCGTTATTTATGATGTATAGTTATGATTTTGTTAATAAAAATTTACATTTATATAATAACAAAACTATCCAAAATGTTGTTTATTTATTAACCCTTTCTTTAAGTATTTATTTTGGAAGAAAGTTTTTAAAATCTAGAAAAGAATTAAAAGAAATGGAAGAGCCTAATTTAATATTAAAAAAATAAGATTAATTAATTTTTTTTGATATAATTTAAGTGGTGGTTTATAATGCGAATTGTAATTATTGGTGGAGGAGCTTCAGGCTTGGTTACAGCTATTAAAGCTAAAAATAAAACAAATGAAGTAATTGTTATTGAACGTAATAATAAGTGTGGAAAAAAGTTGTTATTAACGGGTAATGGTCGGTGTAATTTTTGGAATAGTAATATGGATATTGAAAATTATAATTCTAATAATTTGGATGTTTTAAAAGTTATTTTAGATAGTAAAAGTAAAATGGTCTTGCCCTTTTTTCAAGAACTGGGAGTTATTTATAAAAACGTTAATGGTTATTATTATCCCTATTCTATGCAAGCAACTTCAATTTACAATTGCTTGTTGACAAAGTGTGAAAATATAGGTGTAAAATTTAAGTATAATACATATGTCAAAAATATTGTTAAGGAAAAACAATTTTTAATTGAAACAAATACCGATAGTTTATGGGCTGATAAAGTTGTCATTGCAACCGGTTCTAAAGCACTTAGTAAAACAGGTTCTGATGGAAATGGCTATGAGCTTGCTAAAAATTTGGGACATACCATAACAAATATTTATCCTTCTTTAGTTCAAGTTATTGGTGGTGATAATTATTATAAAGATTGGCAAGGTGTAAGATGTGAAGTTACTTTATCTTTGTTTAAGGCTGGTAAGTTAATAGCAAAAGAACAAGGTGAACTTCAATGTTGTGATTATGGAATAAGTGGTATTTGTACTTTTCAACTTAGTGGATTAATCGCTTCTAATAATAATTTATTTTTAACAATTAATTTTGTCCCTTGGTTTAAAGGGGATGATAAAAGTTTTATTAATTGGTTAAAGATACAAAATGATAAATTAAAAAATTATACTTTAACCCAAATTTTAGAAGGCTTTTTACCTTATAAAATAGTAAATCTAATATGTAAAAAATTAAAAGTTGGAAAAGAAGGATATTTAAAAGACGTTAATTTAGTTTTGTTAGAAAAATTATTAAGACATTTTCCTTTTACACCTATTGGAGTCAAAAGCTTTGATGATGCTCAAGTATGTCGTGGTGGCGTTTTATTAAAAGAAGTAAATCCAAGTAATATGATGTCTAAAAAAGTTTCTAATTTATATTTTACGGGGGAAGTATTAGATGTTGATGGTAAGTGTGGCGGATATAATTTAGGTTTTGCTTTTATGAGCGGTTTAATAGCCGGAGAGGATTGTAAAAATGATTAGAATTAGACAAATAAAAATTAGAGTTGATAAGTGGAATATAAATAATTTATTATTAAAAGTTTGTCAAATATTAAAAATTAAAAAAGATGATATATTAGATTTTAAAATATATAAACAATCTATTGATGCCCGTATTAAAAGTGATGTTTGTTATAGTTTTATTGTTGATGTTTTAGTAAATAATGAAGAAGAAATTTTAAAAAATAATCAAAATGCCAATGTTAGTAAAGCGCCAAAAGAAGAATTTGTTTTACCAAAAAAAGGTCATAAAAAAATGGCCAATCGTTTAGTTATTGTAGGGTGTGGACCGGCAGGTTTATTTGCTGGTTATATTCTTTCAAAAAATGGTTATAAACCTTTAATTATTGAAAGAGGTAAAAAAATTGAAGAAAGAGTAGATGATGTAAAAACATTTTGGCAAACCGGGAAATTATTAAAAGATAGTAATGTTTTATTTGGTGAAGGAGGAGCCGGAACTTTTTCGGATGGTAAATTAAATACTCTTACTAAAGATAAAAATTTTTTAAATAAAAAAGTATTAGAAATCTTTGCTTTACATGGAGCAAATGAAAATATAACTTATGTTAATAATCCTCATATTGGGACAGATAATTTGCAAAAAATAGTTGTAAATATTAGGGAAGATATTATTAAAAATGGTGGTGAAATTTTATTTAATACTAAGCTAACAGATATAAAAGTTGTTAATGGTTCATTAGAATCTATTACATTAAATGATGAAAAAGAAATTCCTTGTAATAATTTAATCCTTGCTTTAGGTCATAGTGCAAGAGATACGTTTAGAATGCTTTATAAAAGAGGTTTACAAATGGAAGCAAAACCTTTTGCTGTGGGTTTGAGAGTTATGCATTCACAAAAAATGATTGATGAATGGCAATATGGCAAATTTGCAAAGTATTTAAAAAGTGCTAATTATAAATTAACAATGACTAGTAAAAATAAAAGAGGGGTTTATTCATTTTGCATGTGTCCAGGGGGATACGTTGTTAACTCATCCAGTGAAAAAGGTAAGTTAGCTATTAATGGTATGAGTTATTATAAACGTGATTCAGCAATTGCCAATAGTGCGATTGTAGTAAGTGTTAATAAAAAAGATTTTCAAGAAGGTGCTTTAAAAGGCATGGAATTTCAAGAAAAATTAGAAAAGAAAGCTTATGATTTAGCAAAGGGGAAAATACCAGTTAGCTTATGGAAAGATTATCAACATAATCAAATAAGTAAAGAATTTAAAACGCTTAAACCCAAAATAAAAGGAGAATATCAATTTGCTAATTTAAATGAGATATTTCCTAAAGAAATAAATGATTCAATTAAAGAAGCTATGGTGGTATTTGATAAAAAAATTCATGGCTTTGCTAGTGATGATACTATTATGGCTGGAGTAGAAAGTAGAACCTCCTCTCCAATTAGAATGATAAGAGATGAAAATTACGTTAGTAATATAAAAGGTATATATCCTTGTGGTGAAGGAAGTGGATATTCAGGTGGTATTACAACTTCAGCAATGGACGGTATAAAAGTTGCATGCCATATTATAGCTACTTATAAAAATTAAGGTAAAGACTTTTTTTATTAAATTTGATACAATATGTTTTATGAAATGTATTAATTTATATATTGATGAATCAGGTAATTTAGGGAAAAAAAGCGGGCGTTTCTTTTTAATTTGCGCTCTAGAAATTGAAAATAGTGATAAAAAAGCTATGCAAAAAAGAGCCGGCCGGGTAATATCCCGGTTTAAAAAAGGTCATGGGATAAGAAAAACAAAGGAACTAAAAGGTTGGGCTTTAAAAACTTCTGATCGCTTAAATTTACTTTCCAAAATATTATATCGAGGAATTAAAGTTCGTTACATTGTTATTGATTTAGATAAAACAACCATGCTTTTAAAAAGCGCGGATGATAAAAATGCCTGTTATAATTATTTACTGCAATTAATTATAAAAAGTATTCTTGATGAAAATAAAAAAATCAATGAAATTAATTTGTATTTAGATAATCGAACAGTTAAAGTAGGAGAACGCTATTGTCTTAATCAGTATTTATATAATAAATTTGTTTTAGAAAAATTTGCTGAAACCAATACATATAATTATGTTAAATTTCATATTTACTATTTAGAAAGTGAAAGTAGTTATTTAATTCAATTCGCAGATATTATAGCTAATTCTTTGTATAAAAAATATGATTCTTTAACAAATGAATTTTATAATATAATCAAGCCTTATATTATATTTGAAAGTAACTTCCCATTTAAAGATTTTGGAAAATAACTAGACGAATTTTAAAAAAAATGCTAAGATAAAAAACAACTGACATCTAAATCTTATAAGACTTATTCAAACGATTGAATATAAGAGTTATGTTTTAGCTCAGTCTAATAAGTTTTGTCAGTTTTTTGTTTACTTTTTATTTTAAATCGTTATAATAATATTTCAAAAGGTGAAGCTTATGACCAATTATTTAATTATTTTTAAAGATATCTTGTCTAATTTAGAATATTATGTTTTTTATTGTTTATATATTAAAAATGAAGATGAAAAAAAAGTGGCCGAAAGCTTAAATACAACAGTTAAAGTTATAAATTTAATAAAGGAAAAAATTATTTTAAAAACTAATCCTTATAAAAATGTGAATAGTTATGCTTATCAATTAAAAATAAGAGCTTTAACGAAAAGAAAGAAAAATTTTAATACTTTACCCATTAATCCTGATGATATTATTAAATATTTATATTTGAAACAAGATTTAAGTTATTTAGAAAAAGAAATATATTTAGCATGTGCTTTTCAAAATGTTAAATATACGAAAGAACAAATGGCATGGTTATTAAATACAAACGAAAACTTAGTTTTAGAAAACCTAGATAATATAAAAAGAAAAAGAAGAGAAATAAATGAAAATGAATATAGAATATTTTATCAACAATATATAAATAAATATGGTATAAAAATTTATGATTTTGATTTAAAGGAAAAAATAGATACAATAGATTATCATTTTTTAGTGAGCCAATTTGCTAATTATAGTTACACAGAGTTTATAGAATTAATAAAAAATAGTAATGTTCAAATTGCCAAAACTGTGCAACCAGCTTTAAAAAAATATTTTTTGACTGATGAATATAAAATGTCAAAAAAATATTTAGAAAGACAATTAAATATTTCGTTATTTAATTATAAACATAAAAAAACGAATTTAAGTAAAGAAGTATTATATAATGAATATTTAAAACTTAAAGATACTTTTACCTTAGAACAGCAATTATATTTAGAAACTTATGTTTTTAAAAAACAAAATAAAAAGCTATTTACAACGATGTATCCTAATTCTAAAGTAGAACATAATCGTCTTAGTATGATTAATCGTTTAGAAAAAAGTTATTTTCATATTTTAGATTATTTTGATTTGTCTTTAACAAAAGAAGAATATTTAATGGTTAAAGAACAATTTATTGATTATTTTAAAGAGGAAGAAATAAAGATTTTGGATTTATATTTTGGGGTTAATTGTAATAAATATCCACCATTAATGATTGCTAGTTTGCTAGGAATAGATGAACAAGCAATGACTTCTAAATTAAGAAATTGCAAAGATAAAACAATAAGTATTTTATATGGGATTAGTCGTTGTAATATTATTGATAAAGAAAAATATATACCCTATGTATTAGATAAAAAATATAATATAAATGATAAAACAAGAGCTATTTTAAAACTATTTTTAATTGATAATTTAAGTTATGAACAAATTTCTAAATCTTATTCTTTAAATAAAAATCAAGTATCACAAATAATAATGGATGGAATTAAAGTTATTGATTTTTATCGATTTAAAATAGAAGAAAATTTTTTAGATGAAGATGGTTTAGAAAAATTTGTAAAAGATAATAAACACTTTTTAACAAAAGAAGAATTAGAAATGGTTAAATTAAATTTTTTAAATTTTAAAAATAGTAGTGAAATAGCAAGTATATTAAATACTTCTAATCGAAGGGTGATAAGTTGTCTAACTAAATTTAAAAATAAATATCTTAATTATCAGATTAAAAAAGTTATTTTAGATATTAATTTTTTGTTAGAAGAATTAAATAAACATCCTTGTGAATCAGTATTAGATGAAGAAGAAAAAAAATTTGTTAGTTATTATTATGCAATTAGATGTCCATATAATTTAGAAGGAAAAAGATTAAATAAAGATGAAATGTGTGCTTTATTTTCCTGGAATTTAAAAAAATATGCTTTTATGTATGATAAGGCAATGCAAAAATTAAAATTGAAAAAAATAGGCTTTATTAAAGCTAAAGATTTATATATTCCAAGAAATGAAATAATAAATATAATGAATGATGTTCATTTGCCAATTAATGACCGTGAAAAATGTATTATAAAACATTTTTATGGAATAGATGAATATGAATTGTTAAATATAAAAGAAATGTCTTTAAAATGGCATGAGAAAAGTGACTATATTAGAAGAGCATATAAAACGGGAATATTAAAAATATATAAGTATTTAAATAAAGAAATACCTGGGATAATTGATTATGAAAGTGATATTGTTCCAAATTTAAAATACTTTGGTTTAAGTGATAGAAAGAAATTAACATTATTATATAAAGAGAAATATACAGCTAATAAATTAGCTAAGCAATATAATATAACTTTAGGACAAGCATATATTATTATTTATCGATTAAGAAATAATATTAATAATATCTTGACTAATAAAGATGCTAAAAAATTTGATTTTGATTTTTATTTACAAGCTATTAAAGATCCTAAATTACCTTATTATAAAGATTTAGATTTAGCTGTTAAATGTTTTAATCTAGCTTTTGGAATGGAATTAGATGAACGATTAAGTGCAAAGGAAATTGTTGATAAGTTAAATTTAAAAATACAAGCTAAAACAGTAAATCAAATTATTATGGAATTAATGCTTAGTGTTTGTAAATTACAAAATAAGATAGTTAAAGAAAATACTTTTACTTATAATGATGTAATTAATTATTTTAATATGCATGAACAAACAGTAAATAAAGTTGTCTATGAAAACTATTTTACGAAAGTAAAAAATAATCGAAGTATAAAGCCAATTGTTATTCCAGAAATTATTTTGGGTGATTTAATGAAAGAAAATTGTCCTTATTATCTTAATATAGATTCTTTATCTAAAAGTGAGGTAATTAAGATATTACAAACTAATAAAACAAAAATTTCCAAAACTTTAAGAAAAGCTTTGATGAGTTATTTTAAGATTTGTGAAAGAGAATTAATGAGTGGTAAGGAATTAAAACATGTTTATAAAATTTTTAATGAATTAAATGAAGAATTAACGATTAAAAAAGATGCCAATTTATTATTAACTAAACAATAAAATTTTTGGTATACTTTTTTCTTTTTATGTCTATTTTATTAATAGGGAGGGAAATTTCATGAATTATTACTATGATTTATTAATTAATTTCCAATCTTTGCTTTATGAATTTTATGAATGGGATGAAGCAGATGATATAATAGATGTAAAAAAAATTCCTTTTTTTCATGTTGATACCAAAGTTATGTTAGATTTTATGAAATATGAAATAACTATTTCGGATGATTTTTTTAAAATGATAAAAGAAAAAACGATTGATAAAAATGCTAAGGAAAATTTATCTTGTTTTTTATTATCGGATACTTATCAAAGTTTAGTGTTAGAAGTAAATGATGATGGCAAGGTAATTTTTTTAAGTAAAATGTTAATTGAAGATGAAAATAATATTAATGAGCTAGCGCATACTTTAGAAATAAGTAATTTTGATTATCAAAAAGGTGAAAAAAGAGAAATACTTAGTGATTTACGAAAAACCCTTAAAGATAAAATTATTATTAAGGCTGAATTAGAGAAGATGAAGCAAAATCAAGACCAAGAAAAATGTCGTTATATTTATTATGAATGGTTTAAAGAAATAGGAAGTGATTTTGAAAATAATATTTTAAAAATGGAACATCAACTTGCTAATGAATCTTTTGAAACAATTCATAAAATTGCTTTATTATTAAAATTAACTAATAAAGAAAAATTGATTTAAATCAGGAAAGGAATGAAGTTGCTGATGAAAAAATTGGTTTTACTTTTTTCGATTCTTTTTCTTAGTGCTTGTACAACGACTAATGCATCTTTTGAAGTGGAAAGTTTTTTGAATAAATTTAGAAATCATGAACAAGAAGTCATGCAATCGTTAGATGAAATGTTAGAAAAAGAAGATATGACAATTGAGCAAAAAAATGCTTATCGATTAATTATGAAAAGACAGTATAGTGATTTAAAATATAAACTTATGGATGCTTATTATAATGGTGATGAAGTAGATTATAAAGTAGAGATAACAGTCTATGATTTTATTAATAGTATAAATAAAGCCCAAGAAATTGTTAAAAATAATGGTGAGGATGATTCTTTAGATTTAAAGTTAAATGAAGAATTAAAACAAATGCAAAAGGAGACTAAAAGAATTAATTATACTATAAATTTTAAATTAAATTATATTGATAATCATTGGGTTTTAAAAACTCCCGAAGTAGATGATTTGAAAAAAATACATGGTATTTATGAATATGAATATGATGCATAACTTTACTTTTTCTTTCTTTTTTGCTATAATTTAGATGTTTAAAAGTAGTACATTTTAAAGTATTGCTTTTTTGATGGAAAGGAAATAAAAAATTGACAAAAGAAGTACAATTACAAAAATATCAGTATGCATTAAAAATGTTGGACACTGAAATAGAAATCCTTATTGAAGAATTTGCTAATTGTCATGGTTATAATCCTGTTGAACATATTAAATCGAGAATTAAAAGTGAAGAAAGTATTAAAAATAAATTAAGCAAAAGAGGTTTAAGTTATACCGAACGAAATGTCTTGTTTAATGTTCCAGATGTTGTTGGAATAAGAATTGTGGTGTCTTTTTTAAGTGATGTTTATGATGTAGTTTCTCTTATTAATAATTCCCATAATTTAATTGTTAAGACGCGAAAAGATTATATAGAACATCCAAAAGAAAGTGGTTATTCTTCATATCATTTAATAGTTTTGGTTCCAGTATATTTATCAAATCGTGTTGAATATGTAGAAGCGGAAATTCAAATTAGAACGATTGCAATGGATTTTTGGGCAAGTTTAGATCATAAAATTCGATATAAATTCCCTGATAAAATTCCTGATGATGTGTCTTTAGCAATGAAAAATTATGCTGAAGATATAAAAGAATTGGATAAAAAAATGTATCATTTAAATCAAGTTATGAACAAGTATCAAGCAAATATATAAAAGATATTAACAGATGCCAATTTTTTATAAAAAAAATAAAAAAAATGAAAAAAATATGTGAAAAATTTTTAAAAATGTCCCTATTAAAAAAATGAATAATTAGTAAAAATGTCCCTATAATAAAATGTAAAAAAATTAATCAATAATAAGTGAAAATGTCTCTATTTTAATATAAAATATCTTCTCGTCATTTAAAATGAGGAGGTATAAGTTATGTTAAATGATAATGAAAAGAAAAAGTATGAAACTATTGGTAATCTTGTTAATGGTGTATTAACTCGAAAGGAAGCAAGCAATAAACTTAATCTATCACTTAAACAAATTGATAGATTAAAAAAGATTTATTTAAATAAAGGTGAAAATGGTTTTATTCATGGTAATCGAGGCAGAGAAAATAAAAATAAAATAAATGAAAAAATAATTGATGAATTAGAAGAACTTTATTTAACTGATTTTTATGATTTCAATTTTGAACAATTTTATGAAAAAAAAGTATTAGGCAACTATAATATATCTTATGATGCAATGCTTAAACGATTTACTAATGATGATATTATTTCTCCTTTTGCTCATAAAAAAACTGTAAAAAGATATAATGAAAAAATGAAAAATGTAATAGCAAAGGAAGAAGAAGTTGAACCAGAAAGAATAGAATTATTTAAGTCAAGAATAATAGCAATTGAAAAAGCACATATAAGAAGACCTAATAATTTATTTGTATTTGGACAAGAAGTACAGATGGATGCTTGCCAAGGATTATGGTTTAATGGCATTGCTTCTTACTTACACTTGGTTGTAGATAAAGCAACCAAAAAAGTTTTATTTGGATGGTTTGAATATGAAGAAATAACAAGAGGATATTTTGTTTTATTATTTAATATGATAATTAATTATGGAATACCTGTAAAAATTAAGACAGACAATAGAAGTTCATTCTCAGCTAATAATGCAAAAAATAAGGAAAAAAAGAATTTTTTAACACAGTTTGGTAAAGTATGTGAAAGATTGAATATTGTTTTAGAAACTACTAGTATTCCTACAGCTAAAGCGAATGTTGAAAGAGAAAATGGAACATTTAAAAAAAGATTAATTGCTGAATTAAGATATGAAAATATAACAACAATCGATGAAGCTAATGACTATATAAATAATGTTTTTATACCATACATGAATAAAAAATTTTCTTATGAAATTGATGAAAAAACATCTGTAATGAGAAAAAATACATATACAGAAGAAGAATTAAAATTAATAATAGCTGAAAGAAAAGATAAGATTATTGATAATGCTTCCTCAATCTGTTACAACTATACTTACTATGTTCCAGTTGAACCTAATACAAAAGATATTATTTGTTTTTCAAAAGGAACTGAATGTACTTTGATAATTAATTATGATGGAGACTATTGGTGTGAAATTGAAAATCATTACTATCAATTATTAAAATTAGAAAATCGTGATTCAATTATGAAAAAAGAAATTGAAATTGAACAACCAAAAAAAGAACATCATAAATTTATTCCACCTGCAAATCATCCTTGGCGAAAAAATATGATGCTCAAACATTAAATATTGGGGTTTTGTTCCAAACCCCAAGGTTTATCGCTTAGGGCTTTCAAAAAAAGAAATATATATCTTTTTTGCTTAGCATTATTTAAGTGCTCTGGTCACTCCTCAGTGTTGCCATATCCCCTTAAATAATGATTACTATTATATTAATTATTTATTAAATGTCAATAATTTTAATAAGGACATTTTCATAAATTATTAGCGAATTACACTGATTTTTAAATAGGGACATTTTCACTAATTATTCGTTAAAAAATTAGAGACATTTTTACTAATTATTCACAAAAAAAATAAAAAAAATGAAAAAAATAGTTGACAAAAATAAGCAAATCATTTAGTATATGAAATACCAATTCACTTAAAGGCGAATTGGTGCTAGTATCACACTAGTCAACCCCTTTTTATTCTTTTACGTAGCTGCCTATAGGTGGCTACATTTTTTTATTTAATCTGTTTTTGCGTATTAAAAAAATATTTAGTATAATAAAAATGAGAAGGATGATTTTATGGAATTACAAAATTTAAAAGGTGTTGGAGAAAAAACAATTGAATTACTTTATGAAGCTAATATATATAATTTAAATGATTTAATAGAATATTATCCTTATCGATATCAATTTGTTATTCCGCAAAATTTAAAAGAAGCTGATTTTAATAAAGTGATTACTATCAACGCTAGAATTGTTGAAACAGGAAAAGTTTCTTATGTTAAAAAAAATTTAAATATCTTGAGATTTAAAGTGATAGTAAATGATAATGTTATATCGGTAGTAATTTTTAATCGGGCTTTTTTAAGTCGAAATTTAAAAGTTAATCAAGATATTATTTTAACTGGAAAATATGATGAAAATAAAAGAATATTTGTAGCTAGTAATCTAAAATTTGGAATGCTTACTAAAACCCAGATAATACCGGTTTATCATAAAATTAAAGGTATTAGAGAGGCCACTTTCCTTAAAATAGTTAAAGAAGCTTTTAATGAATGTGATTTTGTTGATTACGTTCCAAGTTATTTACAAGAAAAGTATCAATTTATTTCGAAAAAACAGGCAAGTTATCAATTACATTTTCCTAAAACAGAGGAAGAAATAACTTTAGCTAGACAAAGATTGGTTTATGAAGAATTGTTTGTTTTTTTATTTAAAATTCAAATGTTAAAAATAATGAAAAATGAAGGAGTAATGGTAGAAAAAAATTTTTCTAAAGAGAAAATTGAAAAATTTATTTGTGGCTTACCTTTTAAATTAACAAAAGATCAACTAAATGGAATAAATGATGGTTTAGCTGATTTTGCTTTAAAAAAAAGAATGAATAGATTGTTACTGGGTGATGTAGGAAGTGGTAAGACAATTGTTGCAGTTGTTTTAATGTATGCAAATTTTCTGGCAGGTTATCAAAGTGCTTTTATGGCTCCGACAGAAATTTTGGCTGTTCAGCATTTTTATTCGGTTAATAATTTTATGAAAAAATATGATGTAGTTGTGGAATTATTAGTTGGGAGTATGAGTAAAAAAGAAAAAGACAAAGTTTTAGAGCGTGTTTTAAATGGTGAAGTGGATATTTTAATTGGAACTCATGCTATTTTAAATGAAAATTTACATTTTAAGAATTTGGGTTTTGTTATTACGGATGAACAACATCGCTTTGGGGTTAAAGCCCGCAATAATTTACAAGAAAAAGGTGTAAAACCGGATGTTTTATTTATGAGTGCTACACCTATACCTAGAACTTATGCTTTGACTTTATATGGGGATATGGATACAACGATTATAAAAGAAAAGCCAAATGGTCGCAAAGAGGTTATTACCAAAATTGTTAAAGAAACGGATTTAAAAATTGTTTTGTATCATGTATTAAAGGAAATTAAAATGAATCATCAAGTGTATGTCGTTGCCCCAATGATTATAGATAACAATGATAGTGAGTTAAAAAATGTTAATTTGTTAGCAGAAAAATTTAAGTTAGCTTTTAATGATAAGGTACCAATTGGTATTTTACATGGTAAATTAAGTTCAAAAGAAAAAGATGATGTGATGAATAAATTTAAAAATGGGGAATTGAAAATTTTAATTTCTACAACGGTTATTGAAGTAGGTGTGGATGTTAAGGATGCAACAACAATTATCATATTTAATGCCGAAAGATTTGGTTTAGCAACTTTACATCAATTAAGGGGTAGAGTTGGACGTAATGATTTACAAAGTTATTGTTATTTAATATGTAATAATGATGTAAAACGTTTACAAGTATTAGAAGAAAGTAATGACGGCTTTTATATTAGTGAAAAAGACTTTGAAATGCGTGGTGAAGGGGATTTGTTTGGTGAACGTCAAAGTGGTGATATGGCTTTTAGAATAGCTGATATAAGAAAAGATTATGAAATTTTATTAAAAGCTAAAAATGATGTTATGGAATGGATAAATAAAAAAGAGTATCAAAAAGTGCCAAGTTTTCAAAAAATTATGGAACAATTGAAATTTAATAATTGACAAAATTGACTTTATATATTATTTTGTATATAGCGTAGCTATAAACGCTACGCCGATTCATGATCACGACCTTTAAATGAGAATGAATCAACAAACCCCCTGAAGAGAGCGAAAGCTCTCATTTTGTTTATTTTAAATGATTTTGGAATATCTAAAAAGTCTTTATGTGGCATTTTCTATTCGCTTTTAGATAACCCCTTCTTCCATCTTAGATTCTAGATAATTAATTTATTATTTATGTGTGGATTACAAACAAAAGATTTCTTAATATTTGAAGCTAAAATTGTTGGACATCACAATTATAAAAATAAGAACCGAATAAACTAGTTCTTATCGCTTGTGATACCACACGAACTCCAAACAAATCTAATTTTTTTGACATAGTTTAATATAATAAAATATAAAATATTATGTTAAAGACTTTGAAAAAAGTTTAATAGAATTATAATTCAATGTATGAGTAAGATTTAGATAATAATTAGATATTAAAATTAAAAATTAACAAAAATAAACGTCCATTGAAATTAACGAATAATCATCATTATACTTTTTGTTTAAAAGTAATATATATTAGTTTACAAAAAAACTATAATTTTGGTAATTGAAACAAAACTAAATTACCACAATCGATTGACTATTGTGGTAATTTACTTTAAAATTATATCAAGATATTATTGAATTGATATTGTTATATAGAAAACTTATCAACCGATATAAAAATGATTATGAATTAATAAGTTAATTTAATTTGTTAAGTTATTTAAGCTCAAAAAAGAGGAGAAGTGTTATATGAAAAAAGTTAGTATAGTATTTTTGTGTTTATTGGCAACTGTTTTAATTACAGGTTGTAATTTAAGTAAAGAAAAAGAACAAAAATTAGTTTGTACTTCAACTGAAAATGAAGATGGATTAATTGTTGAACAAGTAATTTCTATGACTTATAAAAATGATAAATTGAAGTATATGACAATGGAAGTTAATTCAAAAATTATTGATTCTAATGCAGAAGAATTGTGGGAAGAATTTAAAAAATCAATGGATGAAGATAATCAAGAATTTAATATAGAGGGTATTAATTTTACAGTTTCAGTAAATGATCAAAATTATGAATATGATACAGTTTTGGATATTGATATTGATAAGGCGAGTGAAGATGCATTAAAAGAACATGGATTTGAAGGTTTAAAAAATGATAATAGCACTATAGAATATAATAAAGAATTAGCTGAAAAAGATGGTTCTGTTTGTGAAATAAAATAAAGATATTTTTATTTTAGTTAATTTTTAATAAGAAAATAATTTGAATTCATTATTTTAACAGAGGATGCATATTTTTTAATAATGATATTGTTAAAATTTGTGTATTTAATTTTTGAAAAAAATTTCTTGCATTTAGATAAAAAATTTGATAAAATTATTTTTGTGATTTGATGCAGATGTAGTTCAATGGTAGAACTATAGCCTTCCAAGCTATTAACGTGGGTTCGATTCCCATCATCTGCTCCAATGACGAATCTGTTCGAACTTTTCGGACATTCAAATATATTTCATCTCTATTTAGAGATGATTTTTTGTTACAATAAAAAATCCCTCACAGGATATTTTGATAGATTTGTCAAAATTCCTAGGGGGTTAATAATTTTGTCAAAGGCAAAATTATTAATAAAAACGGGAATTTATTTATCAGTATTTATTTTCGATATATTCATACTGTTGTTTTCTTGCTTTCATTTTCCAAAATCTCTCGATTTTGTATTGATAAATCTTTCATTATCCATTTAATATCTTCAATAGATTTATCAATATTAAATCTTCCGTTACCTACTGGATAATAAACAGAATAAAAGTTGTATGTTTTCCCATTTATCTTCTTCTCAAAAAGTTTTTTTCTTACTTTGGAAACTGATATTTTTTCATCTAATACAATAGAACTTACTTGATTACCAAATAAAATAATTACTTTAGGATTAATTATTTCAAATTCTTTTTCTAACAAATGCAAATATTTTTTATAAACATTATCAGGTAATTCTCTAGCATCTACTTGTGTACATTTCCCTAAATTTGTAATAAAGTATTTGTGTTTTTCAACATCTTTATAAACTTCTTCGGCAAATTTTTCTGTCCAGTCTGTACCTTTAATTTTTTTTATTTTTCTATATATATTTTTATCCATCAAATTTAATTCAAAAAATAAGTCCCATATATTTTTAGTTCCTATCCAAGGAGATTTAATTCCTTTCCAGTTTTTGGAAGATGCTATATTTCGACCAGTCGGATTCATAAAGACAAAACAAATATCAGGATTATTTATACAACCACCATTATATATCGAATCTAATTCTTTAGCACCATATTTTAATTGAAGTTTATCATATTCAAGTTTTAAATCTTCTAACTGCATGAAACCACCAATATAATTGTACCAAATTTCTGACGAAAAGTCTCCATTTTTAAATAAATTTCTTGCAAAAATAAAAGTGTTAGATTATTATAAATTCCGACAAAAGAGTTTAAATAAATCTAACACAATTACTATTATACACAATTTTTGGAAAAATAAAAGTTTTATTTACTCTCTTTAGTCGAAAAAATGAAGGGAGATTTTTTTATGTAATTTAAAAAAAGAAGTGCACAATTGTTGTGCAGTAAGTTTTGTAATCATGTATAATATCTCCTGAGCAATTT
>CANQPR010000015.1 GCA_947625715.1 uncultured Bacilli bacterium | reverse complement strand
TTTTCTGTCAGCAATTTATTTAACATGCGTAAACTTTATATAACTTATCCAAAATTCCAGACAGTGTCTGGAAAATTGAGTTGGTCTCATTATTGTGAATTATTAAGTATTGAGAATATTGATGAACGAAACTTTTACGAAAAAGAATGTTTAAATTCTAACTGGAGTGTACGAGAATTAAAAAGACAATTAGAAACATCTTTATTTGAAAGACTACTACTTTCTGAAGGAAAAAAGAATAAAGAAAAAGTTTATGAATTATCAAAAGATGGACAGATACTTAGTACACCTGAAGATATATTAAAAGAACCTTATGTGTTTGAATTTTTAGGAGTTAAAGAAAATAAGCCAATTTTAGAAAAAAATTTAGAACAAAAGTTAGTCAAGCATATTGAAGAATTTTTACTTGAATTAGGAAAAGGTTTTATGTTTGTTGGAACGCAACAAAGAATTACTTTAGGAAATATTCATTATTATGTTGATATGGTTTTTTATAATAAAATATTAAAATGCTATGTTTTAATAGATTTAAAAATTGGCCAAATGAAAGCTGAATATGCAGGTCAAATGAATATGTATCTAAATTATTATAATGAAGAAATAAATGATAAAGATGATAATAAACCAATAGGAATAATTCTTTGCAAAAGTAAAAAGGATATTGCAATTGATTATGCTTTAGGTGGACTTTCAAACAATGTTTTTGCATCTACTTATACTTATTATATTCCTAAAAAAGAAGAGTTAATTAATGAAGTAGAAAAGGTTTTAAATGAATAGATAGAAAAAATGCAATGAAAAAAATTTACCCAGTGTTTATAAGATTTTTATAGTCAACTAGAAAACACCGATGTCTATTTTCTGATGAATGAAGAAAAAGATGGTATTAAAGGATATATTGGGACTAGGTAATGTTATCTTAAATTTAATTCATAATAAAAATATTAAAATATATATTTTAAATATACCAAGTAAAGAAGTTTCTTCCTATGATGAAGTTAAATTTTGGCTAAAAATGGGCTGGATTAAAATCTATAATAAAAAAAGTGCTTAAAAACACTTTTCTAACGCTTCTTAGAGATAATAATTTCCAAACCAAATTTTCGCGATATATCTTTTAAAAATTGAATACTATAATTTGTAACATCGCCTTCATAATCTTCAATAGTTCTTTTTGATTTTCCTACTTGCTGGGCAAATTCCTTTTGAGTCAAATTAGTCCATTGTCTAATAATTTTTATAATTTCACCCTTTGTATAATCATTGACATTTAATTTCATATCACATCACCAAAACTTTTATTAGTTTAACAAATAAAAGACAAAATATTCCAAAAAGCACAGCTTAGCCGTGACTTATTTTTAAAAATATGTTAAACTCAACTAAAAAGAGAGGACTAATTTTTAAAAAATGCTGAAAGATATATTCATTTTTGTCTTATTAATACTTCTTTATTTATGGTTTTAAATAGAAAATAATTGTCACATTATTGTAAAAATGGAAAAATATTGTAGAAAAAAGGTATTTTTATGCTATAATATTGCCATAATATTTAATGAGGAAAGAGGTTATATTATTATGAAAAAAAGAATTGGACTAAGTTTATTAGCAATGCTATGTGTTATTGTACTTCCATTAAAAGCAAGCGCAGCTAGTGGAGAAATATTTGGTTCAACTAGTCAAACAATGGCCAGTGGAACAACAACAGAAAATGGAAATACTGTTACTATTCAAAATCGAGGCGAGAATACTAAAATATATTTAGGAGCAAATGTTACTTCTGGTACATTAACTGAATATAATGCTCATTTAGAATTATCAAATTCAAACTTTACTTTTAGTTCATTTACTCGTGAAAGTGGTTGGACAGGAACAATTGCTCCAAGTACTGATGGTAAAGGAATTGATATTAATTTAAAAAGTACTACTGGTATAACAGGTCGTGGATTAGTTGCTACTATCACATTAAAAGTTAGTGATTCTGCTCCATCTACAGAAACTTGTACAATGACTCTTCAAACAGCTGAAGCTGAAACACCTGTAACTCCAGAAACACCAAAATGTAAAGTTGAAAATGGTAAATATTATGATGCTAATGGAAACGAAGTTTCACAAGAAGCTTATAATGCATCATGTACAACTGCTGAAAATCCTCAAACTGGAAATTTCTTACCATATACAATAATTATAGCAGGAATCTTAGTAGCGGTTGGTCTATATTTCATAACCAAGAAAAATAATAAAATATATCATGTTTAGATAAAATGGCTACTTAAAAGCCATTTTTTTAACATTGACATATTTGAAAAAAAAGTTATAATAATTCATACGAGGAGAGAGTTTATGAAAAAAATATTTTTAATTATTATTACATTATTAATGATTCCTATTACTGCTCAAGCAGCTGTAAATTTTCAATGTGAAGCCCAATATACACCACCAGGAACACTAGATGTATTAAAAAACTGTACTTTAAAAGCTAGAGGAACTAGTAGTAATCCGGTTTCCCATCAAGATGGTTACTTTAAAACTACTAATTTAACTTTACGTTCTATAACAATGGCTAATAATTGGACTAAAAGAGAAGAAGTAAAATCAAATTATACTTTATATCATTTGACACCAAATCAAATTTTAACCAGTGGTGAACAAGAAGTTTTAACAGCTATCTTTGAAGTTGATAAACGAGCTGAAGTTTGTAATGTCATTTTTGTAACACCACCAAGATGTCGTGTTGAAGATAATACTTATTATGATAACAATGGTCATGAAGTCGACAAAGATGCTTATGACTTAGCATGTAATCCAAAATGTGTTCAAAAAGATGGTAATTACTATGATGATTTAGGACATGTTGTTCAAAAAGATGAATTTGATCAAGATTGTAATCCGAAATGTTTATATCAAAATGGCAATTACTACGATAATAATGGCCATGTAGTTGATAAAAATACTTATGATGAAGCATGTAATTTAAAATGTGAATTTAAAGATGATAAATATTACAATAATAATGGTGATGTTGTAACTAAAGATGAATATGATAAAGCATGTAATCCAAAATGCGACACAAATGATAATAAATACTATGACAATAATGGTCATGAAGTCGACAAAGATACTTATGATGAAGCATGTAATCCAAAATGTAAAATACAAGATAATAAATACTATGATAACAATGGTCATGAAGTCGACAAAGATACTTATGATAACGAATGTAATCCAAAATGTGAATTTAAAGATGATAAATATTATGATGACAATGGTCATGAAGTAAACAAAGAAACATATGATAAATCATGTAATCCAAAATGTGAAATTGAAAACGACAAATATTATGACAACAATGGTCATGAAGTCGATAAAGATACATATAATGAAGCATGTAATCCAAAATGTAAAATAGTTGATAATAAATATTATGATAAAACTGGTAATGAAGTTTCTAAAGATGAATATGATAAAGCCTGCAATCCAAAATGTCGTGTAGAAAATGATAAATTCTATGACAACAACGGACATGAAGTAAGTGAAGAAGATTACAACAAATTATGTCCAAAAGATATAAAAATATGTACTGAAGATGGAACTAATTATTATGATAAAAATGGTAATGTTGTAACCAAAGAAGCTTACATGGAAAGTTGTGGATTAGTAGAAAATCCTCAAACCGGAGCTCTTATATCATTTATAGCTATTTTAACAGGAGGACTTAGTATCCTAGGTATCTATAAATATACAAAGAAGCAAAAAATATTTAAAATTTAAAGGCCAATAGGTCTTTTTTACTTTATATAAATCATTTATTAAATTAATGATATAATTATCTAAGATTGGTGATAATCATGAACGAAAAAATAAAATAAAGTTAGGTATTGAAATAATGAACTATTATTATGATGGGGTTGTAGGAATAGATAATTTCTTTAATATTTAAAATATAATTATTAAAAACTTATTAAGAGCGCTAATTAAACAAAGTATTTGCTTTGTTCTTTTTTTTATAAAAATCAAGTAAAATATTGTAATACTATTTCGGTTCTAAAAAAATAAATTTGACATATTCTTTTTTAGGAGGACTTACTTGGATGAAATTAAATGGACTAACGGATAAAGAAGTAGAAAATAGTAAAGAAAAGTATGGATCCAATAGTATTACAGAAATAAAAACCAAAGGTTTTTTAAAACTTTTAATTGAATCATTAGGGGATCCCATCATCAAAATATTACTAATAGCACTAGCCATTAAAATTGTTTTTTTATTTCGCAATTTTGATTGGTTTGAAACTTTGGGAATTTTAATAGCTATCTTTTTAGCGTCTTTTATTTCCACTTTAAGTGAATATGGTAGTGAAGCGGCCTTTAGAAGATTACAAGAAGAAAGTGAAAGTACATCAGTAAAAACTATTCGTAATGGAAAATTAAAAATAATCAAAGCTTTTGAAGTCGTTGTAGGGGATTTAATTATTTTAAATAGTGGTGATGCTATAGTAGCAGATGGTTATTTAATTGAAGGAAATATAACCATTGATGAATCACGTTTAAACGGTGAAGCTAAAGAAATCAAAAAAAATAGTCTTATACCAAATTCTAAAGACTCAAAAGTTTTAAGAGGTTCTGTCGTATATGAAGGCCAAGCTAAAATGATAGTCACACAAGTAGGTGATAAAACTATCTATGGTTCTTTAGCTAAAGAAGTACAAGAAAAAGAACCCATAAGTCCATTAAAAATAAGATTAAGAGGTTTAGCCAAAACCATTAGTAAAATAGGTTATATAGGGGCAGTGTTGGTTACATTTTCATATTTATTTTCCGTCATAGTAATCGATAATCATTTTTCTATGACCGAAATTATAGATACATTAACAAATTTCAAAGTTATGGCCAATCACTTAATATATGCTTTAACTTTATCTGTTACCATAATAGTAGTAGCCGTTCCAGAAGGTCTTCCCATGATGATAACTTTAGTATTATCAAGTAATATGAAAAGAATGTTAAAAGATAACGTTTTAGTCAGAAAATTAGTTGGAATTGAAACAACCGGATCACTAAATATTTTATTCACTGACAAAACTGGAACCCTAACAAAAGGCAAAATGGAAGTTGTTGGAATAACGAGTGGGGAACTAATAAACTTTAAAAAAGCTTCTGAATTAACTAAATACAAAGAATATGAACAAAAAATTATCAATAATTTATACTATAACAACAGTAGTATCTTAACTGATAAAGTTGCTGTTGGTGGTAATGCGACAGACAGATGTTTATTAAACTACATAAGTAATCAAAAAATAATACCCCTAAAAGTTATAAATAAAGAACCATTTACTAGTGAAAAAAAATATTCCACTGTAACTCTCTTAGAAAACAATAAACAAATAACTTATATCAAAGGGGCCACAGAAAAAATTTTACCTAAATGTCAAAAAATCCTTTTAAAAAATGGCGAAGTAAAATCTTTCTATAATCAAACTATAATAGCAAATAAAATTAAAGATTTAACTATCAAAGGGTGTCGTATAATATCTTTAGCTTATAAAGATGATTTAGGTAATTTTGTCTTCCTTGGTTTTGTTACTTTAAAAGATGAACTAAGAAAAGAAGCAAAAATGGCTGTCAAACAAATTAAAGATGCTGGTATTCAAGTTGTAATGATTACAGGTGATGCTAAAGAAACAGCTACATCTATTGCTAAAGAAGTAGGAATATTAACAAGTAGTGATGATATCGTTTTAACCAGTGATAATTTAAATGCTTACTCTGATTACGAATTAGTAAAAATGTTACCCAAAATCAAAGTTATTGCAAGAGCCTTACCATCTGATAAAAGTAAATTAGTGAAAATAGCCGAAAGTAAAGATTTAGTCGTAGGTATGACAGGTGATGGTGTAAATGATGCTCCAGCTTTAAAAAAAGCTAACGTTGGTTTTGGAATGGGAAGTGGTACTGAAGTAGCTAAAGAAGCCTCAGATATTGTTATTCTTGATGATAATATCCTTTCTATAAGTAAAGCTATTTTATATGGAAGAACTATTTTTAAAAGTATAAGAAAATTTATCATATATCAACTAACATGTAATTTTTGTGCCTTATTTTTATCAATTATTGGTCCTTTTATAGGCGTTAATACACCGATAACCATAATTCAAATGTTATGGATAAATATGATTATGGATACTTTTGCCGGACTTGCTTTTTCCTTTGAACCAGCCTTAAAAGAATCTATGCATGAACCACCCAAAGCTAAAAATGAACCATTAATGAATAAATATATGTATAGTCAAATAATTTTTACAGGTTTTTATTCTGCTATGCTGTGTGTCTTTTTCTTAAAATCTCCACTTATTAAAATGTTAATCCGCCAAGAAGCAACCAATAAATATCTTATGACAGCTTACTTTGCCTTATTTATTTTTATAGGTATTTGGAATTCTTTTAATGCTCGAACGTATCGTTTAAATATTTTTGCTAATTTAAGGAAAAATATTGTCTTTATCTTAACTGTTTTATTTATTATTACTGTGCAATTAATTTTAATATATAAAGGAGGAACAGTCTTTCGAACCTTTGGTTTAACACCATTTGAATTAACGTTAGTAATTGTTTTAAGTACTACGGTTTTACCTGTTGATTTTTTAAGAAAAATTATTTTAAAAAGAAAAGGAATTAATGTTGGTGTTTAATTCTTTTTTTGCTAATTTTCTTTTTTAAACATTGATGATATAATAAATTTTAGAGGTGGATATGATGGATGTTAAACGCTTTAATCCTACTATAAAAGAGGGTCTAACTAAAGAACAAGTAATAAAAAGAAAAGAACAAGGATTAATAAATTATGATGATCTACCCAAAACTAAAACTATAAAACAAATAATAAAAGATAATTTTTTTACTTATTTTAATTTTTTAAATATAGCTCTTGGCTTAGCTATCTTTTTAGCAGGTCTTTTTACCGGCCAATTATTTAATGGTTTAAAAAATTGTTTATTTATGGGAGTCATTATTATTAATTCTATAATAAGTATTGTTGAAGAAATTATATCTAAAAAAATTATTGACCGTTTATCATTAATAAATGAAAGTTATGTAAAAGTAATAAGAGATGGTCAAATCATCGATTGTAAATTAGATGAATTAGTATTAGATGATGTTGTCCAATTAACCCTTGGGCATCAAATAGTCGCTGATTGCATTATTTTAGATGGTGAAGTTGAAGTAAATGAATCGCTTTTAACTGGTGAACCTGATGCTATAAATAAGAAAAAAGGGGATATGCTTTTATCGGGTTCTTTTATAGTAAGTGGCCAATGTTTTGGCAAAATAGAACATATTGGTAAAGAAAATTATACATCGCAAATATCTAAAGAAGCTAAATATCAAAAACCTATCAATTCTATTATTTTAAATTCCTTTGAAAAAATCTTAAAATTAATATCTTACTTTATAATTCCTATTGGTATTATTATGTTTTTTAGTCAATTAAATAGTACAAATGGTAATATAACTGAATCAATTTTTGCTTCTGTCGCCGCTTTAATAGGGATGATTCCTGAAGGCTTAGTTCTTTTAACCAGCTCAGTAATGGCTGTAAGTGTCATAAGATTATCTAAATATAAAGTTTTAGTCCAACAATTATATTGTATAGAAACCCTTGCTAGAGTTGATGTTATATGCCTAGATAAAACGGGAACTTTAACTGAAGGAAAAATGTCTTTAAAAGAAGTTATTAATTTTAATTCTAAGACTAATTTAGAAGAAATTTTAACAGCCTTTGCAAAAAACTCTCAAGAAAATAATGCAACAATGAAAGCTCTTAAAGATTATTTTACCAAAGAAACTAATTGGCAAGCAATTGATGCCATTGCCTTTTCTTCTGAGCGAAAATTTTCAGCTATAAAATTTGATAATAATGAAATTATTTATTTAGGCGCGCCAGAATATTTATTAAATAAAACCGAATTAAGTAAATTAAAAGATTTAAAAAATTATCAAGAAAATTCTCGTGTTTTATTAGTTTGTAAAGGACAAAATTTAACCAAACAACCTAAATCTTTAAAACCCTTAGGTTATATATTAATTGAAGATGTAATTAGAAAAGAAGCCAAAAATACTTTAAATTATTTTCAAAAACAAGGCGTTATGGTTAAAATTATATCTGGTGATAATGTTAACACGGTGTTAAAAATTGCTAAAAGAATTGGCTTAGATAATCAAAAAGGTATTGATTTAGAAAATTTAAGTGATGAAGAAGTCAAAAAAGGAGCCTTAGAATATGATATTTTTGGGCGAGTTAGTCCTAAACAGAAAAAAATCATCGTGGAAACTTTACAGGAAAATGGTAAATGTGTTGCCATGACAGGTGATGGAGTAAATGATGTTTTAGCCCTAAAACAAAGTGACTGTGCCATTTCCGTTTCAAGTGGTTCTGATGCTGCTAGAAATGTTTCCCAATTAGTTTTATTAAATGATAATTTTGATTCTATGCCCAAAATTGTTGAAGAAGGAAGAAGGACCATTAATAATATTGAAAGATCTAGTTCTTTATTATTAGTTAAGACAATTTATACTATGTTATTAATCATATTCAGTATTATTGTCGGTTCCAAATATTTTTTCGTACCCATACAACTAACTTTAATAACCAGTTTTACCATTGGTGCACCATCTTTCATTTTAGCACTTGAGCCAAATAATGATTTAGTAAAAGGTAATTTTTTGCTTAAAATATTAAGTCGAAGTTTGCCAACAGCTTTAACAGTTGTATTTAATATTATTTTAATAACGGCTTTTTCTCATATTTTCAATTTAAGTTACAGCTTTAAAAGTACTTTATCTGTGTATTTAACAGCTGTAACAGGGTTTATTTTTCTTTACAAAATTTGCACACCGTTTACATGGGTTAGACGTATATTATTTACAACCATGTTGATTGGCTTTATCTATTGCATATCATTTCAATCAGACTTTTTTTCTTTAACTACATTTACACCACAAACCATTTTGATTGCCATAGTTTTAATTTTCGATTCCCTTTATATATTTAAAAAATTATATGATTTAAGTATAAAAGTATTTCATAAAATTGACCCAACAATTATGTAAAAAACATTGACACGGGGGGGGGGTATTATTATAAAATAAATATCAAGAATAGAGTTGGTATTTATGAAATTAAATCAATATAAAGAAAAGAAGAATAACAAAAAATTACTAATTATTATAGGTGTTGTTCTTCTTTTTGCAGGTGGCATAATAATGGAAAAAACATTTGCTAACTTTAAAGTGCAAAAATCATTTAAAGTGATGGAGGGCAATTTCATCTATGAAGGAAAAGGAGATATAACACTCGCTTTTTATCAAGATAATCAACCAGTAGAAAAATTACCAACACTAGAAAAAGGTTACATATATGAAAGAAGTGAATGTAATAATGGTGCTTCAATAGAGTGGAATAATAGTAAATGGGCTCCTTTAGTAACTAATTTAACAATGAGTAAAACTAAGTGCGATATATATTTTAAAAAAGGAAGTTTAAGTGGAAGTACCTCAAGTGATTATAATGCCCTAGCAGATTTAATAAATAAAAAAGAAGGACAATTAATTTATGATTTAACAAATGATAATAATTTACGATTTGTAGGAGCTGATCCAGACAATTATGTAAGTTTTAATAATGATGAATATATATGGAAAGGATACAATAGTAGTAGCAATTATAAATATTTCAATTCTTCGGAAGAATGTAAAAGTGATGGCTCATATCATTATAGTTGTGAACAGGTACCAGCCTGGCGAATAATAGGAGTAATGAATAATATAGAAGATGAAAATGGTAATATGGGAAGTCACCTAAAATTAATTAGAAGTAGAATAGGAGAGTATAGCTGGGATTCATCAGAAAGTAGTGTAAATAATGGCGCTGGAGTAAATGAGTGGAGTGAGGCTGACATACAAAAAGTATTAAATGACAATTATTATAACAAAAAAGCTGGAGGAATATGTTATGGAGGAAGTAATGAGATTATAAAAGAATGTCCAGATTGGGAAAGTATTGGGTTAAATGATGATGCTAGGAATATGGTAAGTAAGGTGAAATGGAATACGGGAACGATACCATTTGATTATAATGATAGAAATAATAAAGACTTTTTAACTCCATTTTACATGTATAACGTAGAAAGAAGTATGTATAATGGCAAATTATGTGAACAAGGCCACAATTATTGCACTGATGAAGTAGAAAGAACAAGTAGTTGGACAGGCTATGTCGGTTTAATGTATCCAAGTGATTTTGGATTTGCAACAAACGGTGGAGGAAGTGAAGATAAAAGAAAAATTTGTTTAAAAACTAGTATGAGCGCTAATAGTACTATTTCTAACTGGACATCAAGTAATTACTCATCATATTGTGGAGATAGAAATTGGTTAAATGCTGATTATACATCTAATGTAAGAATAGTTATGGCTACTATAACTTCTGTGCCATATTATGGCAGTGGGTATTATTTGTTTAGTATTGAATCTTACGGGATATCTGAGTATATAGTTTCTTCAACTCCTCAAATTTTTCCTGTCGTCTATTTAAATAGTAATGTCAAAATCGAACCTAACGATGCTAGTGATTATGGTTCTAAAACTAATCCATATAGATTAATTACGTAAAATTTTATTGACACGAGGGGGGGGGTATTATAATAAAATAAATATCAAGAATAGAGTTGATATTTATGAAACTAAATCAATATAAAGAGAAAAAGAAAAATAAAAAAATAATAATTGTTTTTGTAGCTATCGTCTTCTTAATAGGTGGCATAATAATTGAAAAAACATTTGCCAATTTTAAAGTGCAAAAATCATTTAAAGTGATGGAGGGCAATTTCATCTATGAAGGAAAAGGAGATATAACACTCGCTTTTTATCAAGATAATCAACCAGTAGAAAAATTACCAACACTAGAAAAAGGTTACATATATGAAAGAAGTGAATGTAATAATGGTGCTTCAATAGAGTGGAATAATAGTAAATGGGCTCCTTTAGTAACTAATTTAACAATGAGTAAAACTAAGTGCGATATATATTTTAAAAAAGGAAGTTTAAGCGGAAGTAATATATCAAGTAACTATAATGCGCTAGCAGAAATAATGCGATTAAAAAAATCACAATTAATATATGATGAAACAAATGATATTAGTTTGAGGTTTATAGGTAAAAATCCTGATAATTATGTAAATTTCAATAACGATGTTTATGAAACTGATATATATATATCGGTTTTTTTGCAAATAATAATAATGCTTTGGGATATAATTATTTTACTTCTCTTGATGAATGCACATCTGATTCAACATACCATTATAATTGTGAAAAAGTTCATTCAGCAGGTGATTCAATGTGGCGAATCATTGGGGTGATGTATAATGTAGAAGATGAAAATGGTAACATAGGTAATCACTTAAAAATTATCAGAGATGATATAGGAGGATATAGTTGGGATTCATCACCAAAAAGTATCAATGAAGGAGGTGGAGTAAATGAGTGGAGTACATCTTCTATAGAAAAAGTGTTAAATGAAAATTATTATAAAAAAGAAGCCGGAGGAATATGTTATGCTGGAAGTGAAGAAACTGTAAAGAAATGTCCAGATTGGGAAAAGATTGGTATAAATGATGAAGCAAGAAGTATGATAACTAAAATAAAATGGCCTACAGGAGCATCTAATACTGGTACCTATTACACATATTTAGATAAGCTTTATAAAGCAGAAAGAACAAATGAAAATGACAAAAAGAATGGCTGTACTAAGGATTCATATGTAAGTGGTGTTGGAGGATACAATAAATTTTATTATTGCACCGATGAAGTAGAAAGAAAATATGATTGGACAGGTTATGTAGGTTTGATGTATCCAACAGATTATGGATATGCAACCTTTAGAACTTCAGATAACTGTATTGAAAAAGGTATATATGACGGCAGTGTAGATAAAAAATGGACTGAAGGTGGTACATGTAATACAAATGATTGGCTTTTTGATAATATAATATCTCAATGGACAATAACAGCTGGTAGCGATAATACAAAAAAATATGCTAGTCAAGTTGGATTTGTTGGCGATAATGGAGGTGTAGGTTATGGTATTGCTCGTTATATTAATGCCATTCGTCCTGTTGTGTATCTAAATTCCGATGTCAAAATTGAATATAATGAAGACCCAACATATGGAACTATAACTAATCCTTATAAATTAACAACATAAAATTTATTTAAAATTTAGGTATTGGCCCTCGCAAATTAATATATGCATACATATTTTAAATTGAAGGGGGATAAAAATGTTATTTGATAATACTGATTTTGATTACGAATTAAGTTTATTTAAAATACCAGGAAGCGATTTTTCTAATACAACTAAAAATGCCCAATTTTTAGAACCATTAGAAGCTTTCATACGTGGTAATAGTGAAAAAAACACTTATGTTCCATATAAAAAATATACTTATTTAAAACTAAAACCAGAAAATGAAAAAGAAGATTTAATGTTAAAATTAATGGCTTATTCTTTTATAATAAATGATTTAAATTTATACTTAGATTTAAATCCTAACGATATGATAACATTTGAAAAATTTAAAAAATATATTAATGAATACAATAAATTAGAAATGGATATAGCAAATAAATATGGACCATTATGTTTAAAAGAAACTACCAAAAATAATTATGATTGGTTAAAAAATCCTTGGCCATGGGATAAAATGGGGGGTAGTTATTATGTTTAAATATGTTAAGCATTTAAATTATCCAGTAAATATTCAAAAAAAAGATTTAAAAATGGCTAAATCATTATTAACGCAATTTGGTGGAGCAAATAGTGAATTAGCGGCATCATTAAGATATTTTTCTCAAAAATTTACTATGCCAGATGAAAAAGGAAAAGCTCTTTTAAATGATATAGCAACCGAAGAATTAGGACATTGTGAAATGATATGTACCATGGTATCACAATTAGTTAAGGATGCCACTGTTGAGGAACTAAAAGAAGCTGGCTTAGATGGCATGTATGCTGAACACAAAAAAGGAGTATATCCAACTGATGCGAATGGAGTTCCTTTTACAGCAACATATTTTGCTGTCACAGGTGATGTAATAGCAGACTTATATGAAGACATGGCAGCTGAACAAAAAGCAAGAGCCGTATATGAAAATTTAATTGACATGACAACTGATGAAGATGTGCTAGGAGTCTTATTATTTTTAAGACAACGTGAAATAGTTCATTTTAATCGTTTTAAACAATTAAAAGATTACTATCAAGAAAAAGGCTACTAAAATTTTAACTTCTCCATAAAAAGGGAAGTTTTTTTACTTTTATTCTCGTTATAGATATGTTAAAATATTAGCAAAGGATGATGAAAAATGGAAGAAAAGAAACCAAAAACCCCAGCCAAAAGAGTAACGGCTAAAAAAACAACTACTAGTAAAAATGTAAAAACAACCAGTAAACAAACTACCCCAAAAAGTAAAACAACAAAAAAAGCACCTTCTAAGGCAAGTGCTGTTAAAACGCCTAATAAAACCACTTTAAAAAAAGAAATTAAAGAAACTCCTAAAGTGATAGAAGAAAAAACAATCCCACCAAAAGAAATCATGAAAAAAAATGAACCAGCAACTTTAAAACTAAATAAATTTGCTATAATCACACTTGCATTATCAGCAATATTAGTTATTTTAGTTTTATGTAAAACAACTAAACTTATGGACTTTAAAGATTTATCAAAAAGCTATTTAATAAAAAATAAAATTGTTAAAAACACCTTAGAACAAAATAATATTGCTAATGCTTCTAATAAATCTATGGCATTTGTTCTTGTAACTTCCCTAAATAATGAAGAAGAATACAAATTAGAAAAAGATTTAAAGAAGGTTATCGAAAAAAATAATATTAAAGATAATTTTTATATTTATATTGTAACTGATGAAACTAAAGAACAATTAAGTAATTTATTTCAAATAGATGATATTAAAACACCAACGATTCTCTATTATAAAAATGGTAGCTTAGTTGATTATGTTAAACGAAACGATGAAAAAATGATGGAAGCTGCTGACTTTGCTAAATTACTAGATATTTATGAAATTGCGATAGAAGAAGATTAAAATGTTAAATATTGTTTTATATGAGCCAGAAATTCCTCAAAATACGGGGAATATAATGCGAACTTGTGTTGCAACTCATACCAAACTCCATTTAATTGAACCATTAGGCTTTAAAATAGATGATAAAAATATTAAAAGAAGTGGCGTTAATTATATAAAGGATTGTGAATATCAAATATATGCTAATTGGGATGAATTTATTAAAAAAAATCATGGTAAAATGTACTTTTTTACTAGATATGGACACAAACCGCACTCAGCTTTTAACTATAGATTACAAGAAGACATCTATTTAGTATTTGGTAAGGAAAGTACGGGTATTCCTTTAAGTATCCTAAAACCAAACTTAGAAAATTGTGCAAGAATTCCTATGACTGATAAAGTAAGAGCACTAAATGTTTCTAATGCGGTTGCTATAGTCATCTATGAAGCATTGCGACAATTAGATTATTTAGATTTACTATTTGATGAACCATCAGATAAGAATCATAAAACAAATAAATATATAGAAGAATATCGAGGTAATTAAAATGCACTGTAAAAAATGTGGACACGCGATTGGTACTGACCGTGGCATTTGTCCTTTTTGTGGGGCAATGCTAACTCCGGGTCAATATAAAGAATTCGAACAACTTCAAAAAGATAATTTAGCAAAAGTAAATTTATTAACTGAAAAATATGGTGAACAAAAAGTTCTTTATGAAAAAAGAAAAGAAACTAATAAAGGCATCTATATTGGCATTATTTTTATCATTTTATTATTACTAATAATTGGTATTTTGCTTTTTATCCTTATAAAATAGTATTAAAAGTTATAATTTTCACACACTAAAAACGAGGCGATGTTATGGCAACCGTTTTAATATGTGTGAAAATTTTTTTTGCCCGCATTCTTGATGTTACTATAGGCGTTGTAAGACAAGCTGTTATGTTTAAAAATAAAGTTATCTTAACAACAGTTTTAGCTTTCATTGAAGTTTTTATTTGGTTTGTCGTCGCTAAAGAAGCCTTAAGAATTGATGTAGAAAACATTTTTATTCCAATCTTTTATTCCCTAGGTTATGCAAGTGGAACCCTATTAGGCTTTTTTTTAACCAAACTATTCATCAAAGGCGAAGTAGGTATTCAAATAATTGTTGATAAAGACGATGATTTATTATTAAAAGCCCTAAAGATAAGAGGATACCAAATAAGCATTATTAACCTTGAATCAACTGGTGATAAACCAAAAAAAATGCTATTTTTAGAAGTTAACAATAAAAGTTTAAAAAAAGTTCAAAAACTTATTAACCAAACTTCTCCAGAAGCATTTGTTATTGTAAATGAAGCTAAAAATGTCTTTAATGGCTTAGTTAAATAAGTTGTCAAACCCCACATTTTTTGTTAAAATAAAGAGCAAAAGAGGTGAGAACATGAAAAAAACAGTGTGTATAATTGGCAGGCCAAACACCGGAAAATCATCTTTATTTAATAAACTTATCAAAGATAATCGTTCCATTATAATGGACGAAGCTGGTATAACAAGAGATAGAATATATGGAAATGTCGTATATAATGACAAAACATTTCGATTAATAGACACCGGTGGATTAGAAATAGGTAATGAAAACTTTAATGAACTTATTTTAACTCAAGCTACTTTTGCTATCTTAGAAGCTGATTTAATTCTCTTTGTTGTTGATGGAAAAGAACCTTTAACTGCTAGTGATTATGAAATTAGTAATTTATTAAGAAAAAATAATAAAGAAGTATATTTAGTTATCAATAAAATTGACAATAAACAAAGAGAAGAAGAAATATATCGTTTCTATGAACTTGGTTATGAAAAAATATTTATGGTATCAGCAGCTCATAATAAAGGATTAAAAGAACTGTTAGAAGCCATCACAGCTGATATAAATAAAAAGGAAGAACAACAAACGGATGACACTTGTAAATTTTGTTTTATTGGTGAACCTAATGTTGGAAAATCATCTTTAGTAAATGCTCTATTAAATGAAAATCGAGCGATTGTAAGTGATAAAGAGGGAACTACAAGAGATGCTTTAGATACCGTTTTTAACTATCATAATCAAACTTATACAATGATTGATACAGCAGGTATTAGAAAAAAAGGTAAAATTGCCGAAAATCTTGAAAAATATAGTTATTTAAGAAGCCTTAAAGCTATTGAAAGAAGCGATGTATGTGTTTTAGTTATTGATGCTTCTAAAAAAATAACTTTAGGAGATAAACATATTTTAGGACTTGCTTTAAATGAAGGTAAAGCAATTGTCATCTGTGTTAATAAATGGGATAAATTGCCTTTAGAACAGCGAGATATCAAAGCTTGGCAAGAACTTATCAAAAATGAATTTCAATTTGCAAGTTATGCCAAAGTTGTGTTTACCTCAGCCCTAACTAAAAAAAGACTTCACTTTCTAATGCCTTCTATCATCGAAGCTTATAATAATCACCAACAAGAAATAAAAACCTCTCTTTTAAATGATTGCATTTCAAAAGCTACTTTACTTCATGAACCACCATCATATAAAGGACGTCGTTTAAAAATTTATTTTGTTAACCAAAGTGGAAGAAAACCACCTAAATTTACCTTTCGGGTTAATGACAAAGGCTTAGTTCATTTTAGTTATGAACGATATTTAGAAAATAAATTAAGAGAAAATTTTGATTTATCAGGAACACCTATAATATTACAATTTAAAAACAAAACAGAATAGATTATTTTCTTTCATCTATTCTTTTTTTCTTGATAATTTTCTTTTCATCATAAATAATTAATTCTGTAATATTAACTTTAAGAGCGTCAGCTAAAGCTTGCAAAAATTCTACGCCAATATTAATTTCACCTCGCTCAATACAAGCCAAATATTTTGGATTTAAATTAAATTGTTCATAAAATTTTTCTTGGCTTTTATTACTTTTAAAGCGAATATATTTTAAATTATAGCCAATTATTTTCTTAATGTCTTTCATAAATTACCTCTTAATCTAGTGTAGAAGTGTTACAAAATGAAGTCTACCCATAAATAACTATACAAAATTGACTTTTTGTGAAAACTAGTATATTATAAAATTGCTCTAAAGAGGTAAATTTATGAAACAAAAAAAAGAAACAAAATTAAAACAAAAAAGAGAAGAATTAGGTTATACTTGTCAACAAATGGCTAATTTATTAAATATTTCTAAAGCTCATTACTGGCAAATAGAGCAACATCAAAGACGATTATACTACGACACAGCTTTAAAAATTGCAAATATTTTCAAAGTTCGACCTGATGATTTATTTTTAGATTACGAAAATTAAACTTTTCATATAATACTTTAGGGTGATTTTTATGGAATTTAAAGATTCTTTTTTTGAAAAAGTTGAAAAAAAGACAAAAGTTAGCAAAGATGTTATTTTATCTTTAGCTAATAAATTACAAAATGGTAATATGAAAGATGAAAATACTTTAAAAGAAGTTATTAATACTCTAAGTAAAATGACGGGTAAAAATGTAACGAAAGAACAAGAAGAAAAAATTATTAAAACAATTATTGATGATAAAGTTCCTAAAGATGTTAACAAATTATTTTAAATTTAATAATGGGGGTAATAATGAAACAGACCAAGTTAATTAAATTAAGAAAAAAATATGGATATAGTCAACTACAAATGGCCAAAAAATTGCATATAACCCAAAGTTATTATTCACAATTAGAACAAGGGAAAAGAAAACTCAGTTATCCTTTAATTATTGATATTGCTAAAATATTCTTTAAAACCCCTGATGAAATTTTTTATCCCAAAAATGATTAAATTAGTCATAGATAAAAAAATGTTGCATATGGTTTTGTAGGTGATAAGTAATGGATAAAAAAGAATTGTTACAATCAGTTGCAAGCCGTGGTAATGGTGAAATTTATTTAGGTGTTGTTGGGGCAGTAAGAACTGGAAAATCAACCTTTATTAAAAGATTTATTGAAAACTTAATTGTTCCTAACATTTCTGATGAATATGAAAAAAAACGTTGTTTAGATGAAATTCCACAAAGTGCGCAAGGAAAAACGATAATGACAACTGAACCCAAATTTGTACCCAGCAATGGTGCTAAAATCAAAGTTGATGATTTTGAAGCATCAATTCGATTAGTTGACTGTGTTGGTTACGTAATTAATAATGCTGTTGGTTATTTAGATAGTGATGGTAATCCGAGAATGATTAAAACTCCTTGGGAAGTTTACCCAAAAGTGATACCCCAATAAAAATTAAATAAATCCTTACAAAGTAAAGGAAAAACAATATTTCACTTGTTAGTCAAATAAAAAAAAGACTAGAAAGTGAAATTTTTTTTTGAAAAAAGATGAAAATGTATTTAAAATAAATGGAAAGTTTAAGTTATAATATTTCATATAAAAAAAAAGATTATGTCAGTTTTGATAATTATGTAATTAACGGTGATTC
>CANQPR010000014.1 GCA_947625715.1 uncultured Bacilli bacterium | reverse complement strand
ACAAAAAATAAAAAAGAAGCTGGTGCAGGTCAAATAGTATATGGTCCATTTAATGAAGGTATTTCTGGAAATACAAAGGCAGTTCAAAGTTATGTCGTATGTGACACAGGGGATACTAATTGTATTGGCTATTTACAAGGAGATGGAGGAATAGAATTAAATAATGATAGTTCATATTTATTTTATAGGTTTACAAAAGTAACTAAGATAGAAGGAATAGAAAATTTATATACTAGTATTGTAACAAATATGATGTATATGTTTAACGGAATGAGCAGTCTAGAAGAGTTAGATTTAAGTAATTTTTACACAAGGTATGTAACAAGTATGTATTATATGTTTGGGGGGATGAACCATTTACAAACCTTAGATTTAAGTGGCTTTGATACAAGAAATGTAACAAATATGAATAATATGTTTGATGGAATGACTAATCTTCAAACATTAACATTTGGCAAAGATTTTGATACTAGCAATGTAACAACTATGAGTAATATGTTTAATGGATTGTTCTACATCCAAAGGTTAGATGTAAGTAATTTTAATACTAGTAAAGTAACAGTTATGAGTAGTATGTTTAGTGGAATGGTATATCTTCAAGAATTAGACTTAACTAATTTTGATACTAGTAAAGTAGGCGATATGGAATACATGTTTGCAGGTTCAAGCAAATTAAAGAAAATTACATATGGTCCAAACTTTATCCATAAATCTGGAGCTACAACAAGTAGTATGTTTACTAATTGCCCAGCAAACAAGCCAGACGAAAATGTGCATTCCTCATGGAAAGGTGTGTCTTTTAGTTAATTAGGCAAAAATTATTTTTAGAGTTGATACAAGTATAGGGTATTTTTATTTAAGCAAGAATTAAGCAAGAATTAAGCAAGATGTGTTGAATTCAAATGTGAATAATAGTATAATAAATAAATAAGAATTTGAGGTGAATAGTTAAATGGATAATTATATACCACCCTTTACAATAACGAGTAAAATGGTTGATTATATTTCTAGCATTATGGAAAAAATAGGCAAATTAGATAACTATGCTAATTTTAATAAAATGCCAACATTAAGAAAAAATAATAGAATTCGTTCAATCCATTCGTCATTAGCAATAGAAGCAAATTCTCTATCAATTAATCAAGTTAAGGATTTAATTTCTGGTAAAACAGTTATTGGTCCCCAAAAAGAAATTCAAGAAGTTAAAAATGCATATAAAGCTTATGCAATGATAAATGATATAAACCCATATTCACTTAAAGACTTAAAAAAAATCCATGAAACTATGACCTATCTAATTATAAATGAACCAGGAAAATTTAGAAAAGGTAATGAAGGTGTATTTGATGAAAACGGTAATTGCATTCATATGTGCCCTCCACCAGAACAAGTAGATATTTTAATGAAGCAATTATTTGCCTGGATAAAAAAAAGCAAAAATGATATCCATCCCTTAATATTATCGTCTGTTTTTCATTATGAATTTGTGTTTATTCATCCTTTTTTAGATGGAAATGGTAGAACAGCTAGGTTATGGCAAAATATTATTCTTGCTAATTGGAAAGAAATATTTGCATATTTGCCTATAGAATCGGAATTAAAAAAGTATCAAGATGGATATTACCAGGCAATAGCAGACTGTAATAAAAATGGAGATTCTACAATTTTTGTTGAGTTTATGTTAAAAATGATTGATGAAGTTTTAGAAAAATTTTTAATTGCTACTAGTGTGCCTATTACAGAAAAAGCAATTAATATTAAAAAATTATTACAGGTAATGGATTATAATGTTCCCATGACCGCAAATGATATTATGAATAAATTAGGAATAAAATCAAAAGAAACTTTAAGATCAACTTATTTAGAACCAGCTATAAATGAAGGATTAGTGGCTCTTACTATTCCTGATAAACCAACTAGTAAAAATCAAATGTATTATAAAACATTGAAATAAGCAATCTTTAAAATACAGATGTGAATCAATTAACACAATTGATACAAAATAAAAATTATGATACAGGTATTAAAATCAAAAGTATTTTGCTAGAAAAATAATTTAACCACAATTTATAAAAAGATATTTATAACTACCAATTATAAATATTTTTTTGTTTAACTTATTTAAATAAATTAGTTAGTTTGTTATAATTAGAGTACGTGAATCGAAAGGAGAAGATAACTTGATAAATTTAGACGGAAAAGTAGTAATAGTAACTGGAGGAACAAGAGGAATTGGTTTAGAAATTGTTAGAACTTTCTGTGAACATAATGCCAAAGTTATATTATTTGGTTCTAAAGAAGAAACGGTAAAAAATACCTGTGAATTATTAAAAAAAGAAGGAAAAAATGTTTTAGGCTATTATCCTAATTTAACTGATGAAGAAGAAGTAAAAAAAGTTATTGAAGAAATTATAAATAAATATCATCATATTGATATTTTAATTAATAATGCTGGGGTTATGCAAAGAGAAGAAATAGATGAAATTACAACTCAAGAATTTATGAGAGTTATGAATATTAATGTTACAGCAATGTTTAATGTAACTAAACAAGTAGTTTTTTATATGAAAAAAAGAAAACAAGGGGTTATATTAAATACTAGTTCTATGGTAAGCATATATGGACAAGCAAAAGGTGTAGCTTATCCTGCTAGCAAATCGGCCGTAAATGGTCTTACTAAATCACTTGCCCTTGAATTAGCTAGTTATAATATAAGAGTAAATGCTGTCGCGCCAGGAATAATACAAAGTGATATGGTTAAAAATTTGCCACCTAAATTAATTGAACCGTTAATTGCTAATATTCCTCTTAAGAGAATTGGCTTGCCAAAGGATGTTGCTAATGCCTTTTTGTTTTTAGCAAGTGATATGGCAAGTTATATTACTGGGGTAATTTTAAATGTTGATGGTCTAGCACATTAAAGAGGTTAACTATGCAAAGACTTTATATAACTTATGATGAAAACAAAATAAACTTATTAAAAAAAATAAGAAGTAAACAAGAAGATGCCCAAGTAATGGGAATAAAAGAATTTTTTAAACAATATTTTTTTGATTATAATGAAGAAACATTATTTTTTCTAACCAATAAATACCATATTAAAAGACATATAGCCCGTATGTATTTAAAACACTTATATTTTTTAAAAGACATAAATAAAGAAAATGAAAAGATAACCTTTTTAAAAGAATTAAAAGAAACTTGTAGGGATTATTTAAAAGTAAATCCATTCTTTAAAAATTATTTACAAAAATATAATTTAGTAATTTATCATATACCTGTTAATAAATTTCTTAATAATATTATTGAAGAATTAAAAAAAATAACAACCATAACAATTATGCAAATACCTTCTAAGAAAAGAAAAATAAAAATTTTTGAAGCCGAAGATGTTTTTTTAGAAGTAACTTTTATTTGCAATGAAATAAGAAAATTAATTGCAAATAATGTTAGTTATGATAATATTTATATTGCTAATACTAATCAAGAATATCAAAATGCTTTAACTTTATATGGTAATTTGTACAATTTAGAATTTCAATTTTTAAATAAAGAAAATATATATTCAACTGCAATAGTAACTTATTTTTTAGAACATATAGAAGAAGATTGGCCACAATTATTTTTAAATTTAAAAGAAATGATTAAAACTGAAAAAGAAAACCAAATATATCAAACTTTAGTCGATTTTGTTAATACTTATATTGATTTTCCTAAAACAAATGAAACTTATGAGTATCTTAAAGAAGCAATTAAAAATATAAGTATCAATATTGATAAACAAAGGGTAATAAAAGAAATTGATATTACTCTTAATGAAGTAAATGAAGATGATTATATCTTTTTTATGAATACTAATTTAGGAGAAATGAAATTTGAAAAAGTTGATAGTGATTATTTTAATGATATTGAGCGATTTTATTTAAATATAGGTTCTTATAATGAAGAAAATGAATTAATAAAAAAAGAACTTATTAACAATTTAAATTATTATAATAATTTAGTTATATCTTATCATCAGCAATCAAGTTATCCTTCAAGTATTTTAGAAAATTTAGATAAAGAATATATAACATTTACTAATAATTATAATTATTCTCATTTATATAATAAATTAATGTATGCAGCAAAAATGGATAATTATTTAAACTATGGTGTAATTGATGATGATTTGAAAATATTAGGAAGTTATCAAAATATTGAGTATCGAAAATATAATAATCAATTTAAACCATTTAAAATAGATAAATTACCAATTAATACATTATCTTATACTGGTATGGATTTATATACTAAGTGTCCTTTTCGTTTTTATTTAACTTATATTTTAAAAATAAATAAAAAAGAGAAAGAATTTCCCCTTTTAATTGGACAAATATTTCATGAAGCCTTACAAAAATATTATCAAAAAGATTTTGATTTAAAAAAATACTTTGAAATGAAAATTAGGGGTCAAGATTATTCTAAAAAACAATTATTCTTTTTAAAAAAATTATATAAACAAATTGAGTATTGTTTACAAATATTAAAAGAACAAGAACAATATCAAAGTTTAAAAAATGTTTTGTGTGAACAAGAAATAAAAGTTGTATTAGATGATAATTTTATTTTTAAAGGCGTTATTGACAAAATTTTTTATGATGATGAATATTTAAGTATTATTGATTATAAAACAGGGAGTTTTAATACTAATTTAAACTTTATTAAACTAGGAATTAATTTACAGTTACCCATTTATTTATATTTAATTAAACATTCTCTTTATCAAAATTTAGAAATTGTAGGTTTTTATTATCAAAAAATTATTCCTTCTATACCTTTAAAAGATTTTGTAAATACTTATGATGATTTACTAAAAAAAGAATATATGTTACAAGGTTATAGTAACTCTAATATAGAAGCTTTACAAAAGTTTGATAATAATTATCAAAATAGTCATTTAATTAAAGGCATGAAAATATCAAGTAAGGGTTTTTATCATTATACTAAAGTGTTTGATGAAAAAAAGGTTAATAACTTGATTAAAATTGTTGAAGAAAAAATATTAGAATTTAAAGAAAATATTGAAAAACAAAGATTTAATATTGAACCAAAAAGAATTAATGGTCAGTTAATTAGTTGTGAATATTGTCCTTATGAAAATATTTGCTATAAAAAAGAGGAAGATATTAAAAATATTATTTATAAAGAAGGTGAATTAGATGGCTTGGACCAAAGAACAACAACAGGCGTTTGAAACAACTGGTAAAAATATTATAGTAAGTGCAGGAGCTGGTTCTGGAAAAACAGCTGTTTTAACAAAACGAGTAATTAATCATTTACATAATAATATCCATATTAACGAATTATTGATTTTAACTTTTACAAATGCAGCCGCTAAAGAGATGAAAGAAAGAATAAGAAGTAGTATTAAAAGCGATGAAACTTTAAAAGAAGAATTAAAAAAAATTGATGAAGCTTATATTACAACTTTTGATGCTTTTTCTTTAGCAATTGTAAAAAAATATCATTATTTGTTAAATTTACCAAGTAATCCCAAAATTACCGATGATACATTAATCAATATTTTAAAAAGAAATACTTTAAGAGAAGTAATAAATGAATATTATGAACAAGAAGATAGTGAGTTTTTGAATTTAATAGATATGTTTTGTCAAAAAGATGATACTTTTATTTTTAATGAATTAAGTAATGTAATTAATGCCCTAGATAATATGGGAAGTGTTAGGGACTTTTTAGAAACTTACACTTTTAAAAAAGAAAATTTTTCTTATTATTATGATTTATATGAAAAATTAGTTTTAAGGAAAAAAAATGAATTAATTTATTTGTGTGATAATTTATTAACGAAAGTTGATGAAGATTATTACCAAAACTTACTTTTTTTTCGAGATACTTTAAATAAAGCAACGAGTTATCAACAACTTTATGAAATAAAAAGTATTAAATTACCCATCTTAAAGAAAAATATCGATGAAGAAATAAAAGTATTAAAAGAACAATTAGCAGGAAAATTAAAGAACTTCAAAAATTATTTTCGTTTTCAAACTAAAGATGATTTAGAAAAAAGTTATTTAGATATGGAAAAAATAATTAATATTATAGTAAAAATATTAAAAACTTATTTTCAAAAATACGAACAATTAAAAAAAGAAAAAGGGTATTTTGATTTTGCGACTATTTTTAATTATGCTCTTAATTTATTAGAAAATTATCCTTTTGTTTTAGAAGAATTAAAAAGTAGTTTTAAAGAAATTATGGTTGATGAATATCAAGATACAAATGATGTTCAAGAAAAACTTTTAAATTTACTTGGTAATAATAATGTTTATATGGTTGGAGATATTAAACAAAGTATTTATCGTTTTCGAAATGCTAATCCCTATTTATTTAAAGATAAGTATGAAAACTACAAACAAAATATGGGAGGCATAAAAATTGATTTATTAAAAAATTTTCGTTCCCGAAAGGAAGTCATTCATAATATTAACCAAATATTTATTTTAATAATGGATAATTTTATTGGGGGCGCTAATTATTTAGAAGATCAAACAATGTCTTTTGGTAATTTAGAATATGAAGAGCAAAAAGATAAAACAAAAGACTACTTTATGGAGTGTGTTACATATCCATTATTTGATACCTTTAATTTTTCTAAAGAAGAAATAGAAGCTTTTTATATTGGAAAAAGAATTAAAAAAATGGTCCAAGAAAAATTTCCAGTTTATGATAAAGATAAAAAAATTTTAAGAGATGTTAGTTATAAAGACTTTTGTATTTTAATTGATCGTACAACAAGTTTTGATTTATATAAAAAAGTATTTGATTATTTAGAAATTCCCTTACTAGTTTTAAAAGATGAAACCCTATCTGCTAATATCCATTTTTTAACAATTAAAAATTTATTTGTTTTATTAACCAAATTAGATTCAAGGGAATATGATGATGATTTTAAATATTCATTTGTTAGTTTAGCAAGAAGTTTTTTATTTTCTTTAACTGATGAAGAAATATATGAAACATTAAATAATCATGATTGGTATAATAGTAAAGTTATTAAAACTTTAAAAAATGTTTTAGATAATATCAAAGCCAAAAGCTTAAAACAAATCTTTGAAGAATTATTAAAAGAAACTAATTACTATGAAAAATTAATTTTAATTGGTAATATTTCAGCTAGTTTAATTATTTTAGAAAATTTAGAAAATAAAGCTTTAGAATGTAGTGAATTTGGTTTTACTTATAAAGAATTTGTTTCTTATTTACAAGAAATAATTAAAGAAAATATATCTGTAAAATATAGGGATATTAAACCTAATAATAATGAAGTAGAAATAATGACTATTCATAAATCAAAAGGATTAGAATTTCCCATTTGTTTTTATGCGGGATTATATAAAAATTTTAATTTACAGGAATTAAATAATCATTTTTTCTTTCATAAAGATTTTTCATTTGTTGTTCCTTTAATGAATGAAGGATTAATGGATACTTTTTTAAAAGATTTAATTAAAGATAAAACTTTAAAAGAAGAAATATCAGAGAAAATACGGTTATTTTATGTAGCCTTAACAAGGGCTAAGGAAAAAATGATTTTTGTTTATCCTAATACCTCTTTTAAAGAAAGTATTAAAGAACAAGGAATTATATGTGATTATAATCGGTTAGAATATCGTAATTTTTTGAATATTTTAGAAAGTATTGATGAAGTAGTAAAGCCTTATAAAAAAATAATTTCTTTAGAAGAATTAGGTTTAACAAAAGATTATTTAAAAAGAAAAGAAAAAAATTTACAATTAGATAATAAAATAATTAAAGTTAATGAATTAGATACCAATGTTACTATAAAAAAAGAAGAAAAGTATTCTAAAACCATTAAATCTTTGTTAACTACAAAAGAAAAAAAAGATATTTGTTTGGGTAATGAATTACATGAAATATTAAAATATTTTGATTTTCAAAAGCCAAATTTTTCTTTGATAACAAATGAATATTATCAAGGAAAAATAAAGTCTTTATATTATAACCCACTTATTCAAAATAATTTAAAGGGTAAATTTTATCAAGAATATGAGTTTTATTATGAAAGTGATGATGTTATGCATCATGGAATTATTGATTTATTTATTGTTTTAGATAAGGAAATAATTTTAATTGATTATAAACTTTTAAAGGTTAATGATGAAAATTATTTAAAGCAATTAAAGGGTTATAAACAATATTTATGGGATACTTTTAAATTGAATGTCAAAGCTTATTTATATTCTTTACTAGAAGAACAAGCAATTTTTTTAGATATTTAAATACTAGTGTAGAAGATAAGTGGTAAACATGATATACTAAAACCAATATTTATAGGAGGCAAATTATGGATAAATATGTTTTAATTACTGGGGCAAGTAGAGGTCTTGGTAAAAAACTCGCGTATTTCTTTGCTAAAAAAAATTATGGATTATTATTAAATTATGTTAAAAGTGATGATTTGGCTTTAAAAATGAAGGAAGACATAATTAAAACATACAATATTCCTGTGCATTTATTAAAATATGATTTAGAAAAAGAAGAAGAAATAGAAGCCTTATTTAAAGAAGTATGTGATTTACATATTATTCCTGATGTTTTAATATTAAATGCTGGCATTGACCATGTTTGTGAAATAAAAGATAAAACTTATCAAAGCTTTTTAAAAATATTAAAAGTTAATTTATTAAGTAATTTTTTACTGACCCAATTATTTGGACCTTTAATGGAAGAAAATAAAAAAAATTGTATAATATATATTAATTCTGATAATGTAATTGATGCTTTTGATCCGGTGACATTAGAATATGATGTATCAAAATCAGGATTATTAATGCTTGCTAATGATTATGCAAAATATTTTCAACATCTTAAAATTCATACTATAGCCCCTGGTTTTATGGATACCAGTATGAATGATGAGTTTGCCCTAGAAAAAGATTTAATTCCTTTTGTTAGTATTGAGCATGTTTGCGAAGTAGTTTATGAACAGGTTTTAAAAAAACAAACCGGTAATATAGAAAGGATTGAAAAATGAAAATAAGTGATGAAGTTTTAAAATTGAGTAAAGAAGTTGAACAACAACTAGAAGATGTTTTTAAAGTAGCTGATGAAGTAGAAGCTTTTAATACAGCAAAAGTATTGGATGCTTTTAATAAAAATCAAATTAGTGAAGCCCATTTTGCTTCTACAACAGGTTATGGATATGGAGATTTAGGAAGAGATGCTATCGAAAAGGTTTATAAAGATATTTTTAAAGCTGAAGATGCCCTTGTGAGAACCCAATTTGTTTCGGGAAGTCATACCATATGTAAAACTTTATTTGCCTTATTAAGACCCAATGACCTTTTATTAAGTATTACCGGAACACCATATGATACTTTAAGAGAAGTTATAGGTATTATAAAAAATCCTAGTTCTTTAAAAAGTTTTGGTATTTTATATGATGAAATAGATTTAGTTGATAATGATTTTGATTATGAAAAAATTGCTGATTATTTAACTAAAAAAGAAGTTAAAGTAATAGAAATTCAACGTAGTAGAGGATATTCCTTACGAAAAAGTATTCTTTTAGAAAATGTTGAAAAAGTAATTAAATTAATTAAAAAAATTAGTCCCAAAACAATTGTAATGGTTGATAATTGTTATTGTGAATTAGTTTGTAAAAAAGAACCGATTGAAGTGGGTGCTGATATTGTTGTGGGTTCATTAATTAAAAATTTAGGAGGTGGCATAGCAAATAACGGTGGTTATGTTGTAGGGAAAAAAGATTTGATTCAGTTAGTTTCTGAAAGTCTTACTTTACCAGGTGAAGGAAAAAACGTAGGTCCTTCCTTAGGGGCTAATAAAAGTTTTTTACAAGGTTTGTTTTTAGCCCCAAGTGTTGTTAATAGTGCTTTAAAAACAGCTATTTTAACTAGTGCTCTTTTAGAAAAACTAGGTTATAAAGTTGATCCTTCTTATAACGAGAAAAGAGCTGATATAGTGCAAACTATTTATTTTCAAAGCCAACTAGAATTAGAAGAATATGCTAAAGCTATTCAAAATGCCTCAGCTATTGATTCTTTTGTAACGCCAGTATCGTCTTTCCTCCCAGGTTATAAAGAAAAAATAATTATGGCTAGTGGTTCTTTTGTTCAAGGCTCTAGTATTGAATTATCTTGTGATGGACCAATAAAAGAACCTTATGTATTATATCAACAAGGTGCTTTAACATATCAATCCGGAAAATTAGGTGTATTACATGCTATAGATAGGTTAAGAAGTATCGATGGAAAAAAATAAATTAAAAATAATATATGAAGATAAAAATTTATTAATAGTTGATAAAAAAGCCAAGTTATTAACAATTAAAACTGATAAAGATGAAAGTAAAACTTTATATAGCATGGCTAGTTGCTATGTCAAAAAACAATATCCTAAAAACAAAGTATTCATCATTAATCGTTTAGATAAAGAAACATCGGGAATTGTTTTATTTGCTAAAAATCAAGAAACTAAAAAATATTATCAAGATAATTGGGATAAATTAGCCAAAGAAAGAATTTATATAGCAATAGTTGAAGGAAAACCACCAAAAGAAAAAGATACTTTAAAAAGTTATTTATCTGAAGATAAAAATTTAAAAGTATATAAAACTAATAAAAATAAAGGAAAACTTGCCATTACTAAATATGAATGTTTAAAAAGAAAGAAAAATTATTCTTTATTAAAAATAAAAATTTTAACAGGAAGAAAAAATCAAATTAGAGTTCAATTAAGTGATATAAATAATCCCATTGTTGGTGATAAAAAATATGGAGCTAAAAGTAATAATTTTAATCGTTTAGCGCTACATGCCATTGCCATTAAATTAGTGGTGCACCAAAAAGATTATATGTTTATTACCAAAGTGCCCAAAGAATTTTTCTTATTTAAAGAAGATATAGATTTATTAATTGCAAATTTACAGAAAAGAGTGGATAACTATGATACGTTTACAAAAAATGATTGCTGAAAGTGGTTTTTGTTCTAGAAGAAAAGCAGAAGAATATATCAAAAAGGGCTTAGTTTTGGTAAATGGGAATGTAGTAACTTTACTAGGAACAAAAGTTAGTGAAAAAGATGAAATTACTGTGGATAATCAATTAATTAATAGTAAAGAGGAAAAAGAATATTTTCTTTTATATAAACCAAGTCAAGTAATATCTAGTGTAAAAGATGATAAAATGCGCCAAACAGTGGTTGATTTAATTAAAACTAATAAGAGAATTTATCCAATCGGGCGTCTTGATTATGATACAAGTGGCTTACTTTTATTAACTAATGATGGTGATTTAGCAGAAAAATTATCTCATCCCTCTAGTGAAGTAGAAAAAATATATCGAGTAAAAATAAAGGGAATATTAACACCTAAAGAAATAAAAGAAATAAAAAGGGGAATAAAAATTAGTAATCGAAAAGTAAAAGTAACTTATTTTAAAATTGTTAAAATAAATTACCAAAAAGAAACAACTAGTCTTTTAATAGGCATTGTAGAAGGTCGCAACCACATAATAAAAAGATTGTTTAAATCTTTAAATCATGAAGTAATAAAATTAAAGCGGGAAGCTTATGCTTTTTTAACCTTACAAGGTTTAAGAGTTGGTGAATACCGAAAATTAACCATTAAAGAAGTTCGAAAATTATATGCGTTAGGTAAATAAAAAAACTGTTTTTTAAGCAGTTTTTTGTTCGTTTTCCTCTTTTTCATTATCATCGTTTTCAAAACTTATGATTCCAACCGGACAAGCTTCAATGGCATTCATTAAATTTTCACTATCTAATGATTCATTACTTATCACAGTTGATAAACCTTCATCATTAAAAGCAAAATGCTCAGGATCAATGCCCACGCAAGCTCCACAGCCAATACAATTTTCACTCATTACTTTAATTTTTTTCAAAACAAATCACTCCTCGTAAGACAATTATAACATAAAATTATCAAAAGAAATAATTATAGATGTTCAAATTTGTCAAAATATGATATATTTAGTAAGAAAGGGTGTTATTATGAAAGCTAGAGCTGAAAAATATAATGAGCTAACTGAATTTGTTCCTAAAAGATCTAAAAAAAATGAAGAACTTTATGAAGAAATAAAAGAAAGTGAATTAAGTAATTTATCAATTGGAAGTAATGCAAAAGTAATTGGTAATACCCCTAATCAAATGGATTTAGAAAAAATAAAAGAAATATTAGAAAAAAATTATCAAGATGTGCCTAAACGTCGGAGTATTAAATTAGAAAGTAAAACAAAAGAAGAACAATATGAATTAGAAAAAACAAGAGAATACGATATAAATGCTATATTAGAAAAAGCAAGAGAAGAAAAAGAAGTTGATTATCAAGAAGAAAGATTAAAAAAAGTTCGTGATACTCAATATGATATATTAAAAAATTTAAATTTAGAAGATGATAAAAACAAAGCTTCAACTGAAAAAACGAAAGAAGAATTATTAGATTTAATTAATACTATTAATTTAAATGAATATCAAAAAAAGATTGATGATAATAAATTAGAAGAAGATAAATTAGACCCTTTAGATATCTTAAGTGATTTAAAAGGCAATGAAAATACGGTGGTAGCAGGGGCTAAAGAATTTACAGAAAATTTACAAAAATTAGAAATGGCCAAGCCAATTATTAAAAAAGAAGAAAAAGAAGAAAAAGAAGAAAAAGAAAAAATTGATGATTCATTTTATACATCAAGTATGTCTTTTAAAAAAGAAGATTTTGCTGATTTTGACGATTTAAACGCCGATAGTAAATGGGGAAGTATAATTATTAAAATTTTAATAGTAGTCGTCTTTATAGCTATTATCATTGGAGTTGTATTATTTTTAAATGACTTTTTGAAATTAGGATGGTTTTAAACCGTTCTTTTTTTTTATGATAATTAATAACATTTATTGATGAAAAAAAGAATAACAATAAAAATTACTAAGCAAAAGAAAATAGCCTTTTTTATAATAAGTGTTACTATAATAACCTTTATTCTTTTTAAATACTTTAATGATAAGATAAATCCCAAACTAATTTATTATGCAAACTTAGAATTTGAAGAAAAAGTAAATAAATTAGCTAGTAGTGATAATATCGTTGATGTTGATTTAAACAATCTATTAAATATAATAACTAATGATAAAAAAGAAATATTAAGTGTTGATTATCAAATGGATAAAATATATGATTTAACGAAAAAAGTTACGGATAATTTAAATAACTCTTTAAAAGATGTTACTAATTTTAAATATAATGCTAATTTAAATAATAATAATTTAATTTTTTATTTACCAATGGGAATGGCTAGTGATTATGTTTTATTAAATAACTTAGGTCCCAAAATACCAGTAGGAGTAAAATTTATAAGTTCTGTTTTTACTAATGTGAAAACTAAATTAACTAATTATGGTATTAATAATTGTTTAATTGAAATTTACATTGAAGTTACATTAAATTATGCTTTAGTTACACCAATTAAAGAAACCCAAAAATCTTTAAATTATAATATTTTATTAGATGCTAAAATAATAAATGGAACAGTTCCCAATTGGTATGGAGGCGAAATTGTAAAAAGTAGTGCTGTATTTAAATCAATTTTGTGATACAATGTCAAACATTTTATAACACATTCTTTCGATTGCTCAAGATGTGCCATAAAATGCTTGACACAACATTTATATTTTAAACAATGCTCTTCATTCAATATTTTTAAAAATAATTGTTTTGATATAATCGTAGGTACTTTTCTTCTTAATTTGTAGAAGGTAACAAATCATGATTTAGTTTTTTATTGAAACAAACCTAATATAAAAATCGAATGATGTGAGACTTATAATTCATAAATGTTTGATTACTTCTATCTTCAATTTCTAATGTATATTTCACCTTTTCCACCCATTTTTCCTTATTCTTTTCTGTGTTTCTCATAAAAAAATCTCCATTCATTTTTTCGACTAAAGAGAGTAAATAAAACTTTTATTTTTGCAAAATTTATTTAAAAATAGAGACTTTTCGTTAGAAATTTGGTACAATAAATTTGGTGAATAAGATATGACGCAAAAGCAGTTTATAAGTTCTGAATTTTCCTTAGCCATTCAAAATTATTTAACAACGAAAGACCAAATTTTATCTGGCTCCTTACCCTTTGCTGTAATCGTTATTAGAACGCTTATTTACATATATGGAGAGTTGGATATTATTAATCCTTATATTACGAAAAACGAAGAAAATCTAGGGGGATTTGACAGTAATTTAACAAAATATGGTTTTGGAAAAGAAGATTTACAAGATTTTAAAAAAGCTTTTACTGTTTTTGTGAGAACTAGTCAAGAAATTAATGGAACTTCTCTTAATTTTTTTAAAGTTGAAAAATATTTAATAGATATGTTTTTTTATAAAAAGAAAGCAATGAATTTAAGTGATGAAGAAGTAATAAATTTTAAAGAATATCTTTCTTTGAGTACAAATGTTAATTTAAAAGATTATTATGATCTTTATTTAAATAATACTTTGAAGTTAGATCATTATTTTGCTAGCAAATGGTATAGAGATAAACATGACTATAATTTGATAGCTTTAAAAAGAAATAATTTGCTTTTAGATGCTTATTATGTTTTGGGCTATAGTAAAGACCAAATTTTAAATATGAAAGATGAAGAATTAGAAAATGTTAATAATCAAGTTTATGATTTCTTTAAAATACCAAAAGATTCGCCAAATAAAAATGGGTTGTTGATGCAAGCAGTTAATTATTATAAACAATTTGGTAACCGTTTAACTAGTGGGAATGGTTATGTTGATTTATTGCTTTTAATGAGTGTTTTATGTACAATTGTCTTTATTTTATTATTAATAGCAGTAAAAGTATTTTAAAGGAGTGAATATGAAAACAATTGATTTATTAAATAAAAAATATGAAGTTATTCATGATGAAAAAGATGCTCTTGATTTAGAAGAATTAACTAATAGAGTAACCGATTATTTTACTGATTTTGATTTTATTGTGGGAGACTGGGCTTATGGAAAATTAAGATTGAAAGGCTTTAATTTAAGTGATAATCCTAATTTTAAAGAAATTAATGATGCTAGTAATATTAATGAATATCTAAAAACTAATTGTGCGTATGGATGTCGATATTTTATTATAAAACAAATTCGAGGCTAAGATTTACAATGCAATTTTAAAGTGATATAATGTTTCTTATAAGACTAGGAGGGGCAATATGAACTATGATGCTATAGTTATTGGGGCTGGTAATGGCGGTTTAATAAGTGCTTTAAGATTACAAAAAATGGGGAAAAAAGTTTTATTATTAGACGCTTTTAATATGCCTGGTGGAGTTGCAACATCTTTTGTAAGAGGACGTTTTGAATTTGAAGTTAGTTTGCATGAATTATGCCAATATGGAACAAAAGAAAACAAAGGAACTGTAAAAAAATTATTTGAACAACTAGGAGTAGACGATAAAATTGAAATGGTACCTTTAAATGAAACTTTTCATGTTTTAACGCTTGATGATAAATTAGAATATACTTTTCCTATTGGTATTAATGAATTTACTACTAAAATGGAAGAATATGTTCCAAAATGTCGCGAAAGCATTGAAAAATTATTTAAGTTGTGCGAAGAATGTGAAGAAGCTTTAAAGTATTTGGAAGAACACAAAGAAATAGATGAAAAAGAATTAAAAGAAAAATATCCTAATTTCTTAGTTGTATCCTCTTATAGTGTTGATAAAGTATTTAAAGCTTTAAAAATCCCTAAAAAAGCTCAAGAAATATTAGCTAGTTATTGGGTTTATTTGGGAAGCCCAATGAGTGAATTAAGTTTTGTTCATTATATGATGATGGTTTATTCATATATTAAAAATCAACCAGCTATTCCTAGGGGAAGATCACATGAAATATCACTAGTATTATTAGAAGAATTTGAAAAACTAGGTGGTAATTATAAATTCTTAAGTCCGGTAACAGAAATTATTGTTTCAGATAATAAAGCAAAAGGTGTAGTTGTAAATAACGAGCAAAAATACTATGCTAAAGTAGTTATAAGTAATATTTCTCCTAATGTTACTTATGGAAAATTAATAAAACAAAGCGAACTACCAAAAAGAGCAAAACAATTAGTTAATGCAAGAACCTTAGGGGCAAGAGGCGTATGTGTTTATTTAGGATTAAATAAATCAGTGGAAGAACTAGGTTTGAAAAATTATTCTTATTTCATTTATCATACCTTAAATAGTGACAAAGAATTTGAAAGAATGAAACATTTAAAGGGTGATAATTTAGTAGGAGTCGTTTTAAATAACGCTTTAAATGATGCATCAAGTAAAGGAACAACAATCCTTTATTTAACAAGTTTAATGTTTTCTGATGTCTTTGATGAAGTAGTAACAAAAGAAAATTATTTTGATTTAAAAAATGCTTTAGCTGAAAATATGATTGAAATATTTGAACAAGCAACAGGTAAAAATATAAGGGATGCTATTGAAGAAATCGAAATAGCTACACCTCTTACTTTTGCACATTATACTAATCATCCTGATGGCGTTATTTATGGATATATGGCCAAAAAATTAGATAATTTATTACCACGAATGATGAATATGCAAAATGAAGATTATATAAAAGGTTTATTTTTTGCAGGAGGCTTTGGACCAAGATTATCTGGTTATTCTTCAACTTATCTTTCTGGCGATATGGCGGCTAAAAAAGCCCTTAATTATTTAAAGGAGGAAGAAAAATGAAAGTTGGTTTAAATAGTAATTTAGATATGTTAAAATTTAAAAATTTAGCAAAAGAACGAGAAAAAGCTATTGACTCTTCTTTTATTGATCCTATTAAATATGAATATAAAGTAAATAAGTTGGTAGAAGTTTTTCATCCAAAAAAAATAAGAGTTGTAGTAGATAAAATTAAACAAGAAACTATTGATACTAAAACTTTTATTTTAAAAAGTAAAGATAAAGAGGAATTGCCACCTTTTAAGGCTGGACAATATATTGTTTTAGATGTTAAATTAAATCAAGTTGTTTATAAAAGACCTTATTCTATATCAAGTTCTATAAAGGATACTACTAAATATGAAATAACGATAAAAAGAGTTAGAAATGGTTTAATTTCTAATTATATGTTAAATGAAGTTAAAGAAGGAATGGAATTTATTATACATGGTCCTTTTGGAGAATTTAACTATCAACCTTTAAGAGATAAAGAAAATATTCTTGCCTTAGTTGGGGGAAGTGGAATAACCCCAATAATGTCAATGGCAAGATCAATCAAAGATAAAGCTTTAGATTGTAATTTAACAATTTTATATGGTGAAAAAAGTGAAAAAGAATTAATCTTTAAAAAAGAATTAGATGAGCTTAATAAAAATTGTGACCAAATAAGTGTTAATTATGTTTTAAGTGAAGAAGAAAGTAATATTTATGAAACAGGTTTAATAGATAAATCTTTAATTATGAAGTATGATATTGGTGCTTATTCTTATTTTGTCTGTGGACCAACGATGTTTTATCATCATTTAAATAATATTTTTAAAGAATTAGATATTCCAAATAAATATATTCGGCATGACTTTTATAAAAATGAAGAACCTATGTTAAAACATGAAGAACATTATTTAACAGTTATAACAGATGATAAAGAAATAAAGATTCCATGTTATGAAGATGAAACTTTAATGGAAGCTATGGAAAAAAATGGAATAGAAGCACCACAGAAATGTTTAATTGGAGTATGTGGTTTTTGCCGTAGTAAACTTATAAATGGTAAAGTTAAAACTGATGTTGATTATGTAAGAGTTAGTGATAAAAACCATAATTATATTCATCCATGTGTAAGCTATCCATTATCAGATGTAACAATTAAATTATGCAAATAAAAAGAAAGATGTAAAAAATATGGAATTAGTTAAAGTAGGAAAACAAACCTTTTATATAAAAAATGCTACAAATATCGGTATATATAAAATCGATGATGAAAATGTTTATCTTATTGATTCTGGAAATGATAAAGATGCTGGGAAAAAAATATTGAAAATAATAGAAACAGAACATTGGCAAATTAAAGGAATTATAAATACTCATTCTAATGCTGATCATATTGGCGGAAATAAAGTAATTCAAGATAAAAGTGGCTGTGTAATTCTTGCTAATGGTATTGAACAAGCTTTTGTCCAATTTCCGATTTTAGAACCAGCTTTTTTGTATGGAGCATTACCATTTAAAGATTTAAAAAATAAGTTTTTATTAGCTAAAGAATCTAAGGCTTTGAATATAGAAAATAATTTGCCCGAAGGTTTAGAATATTTTTCTTTAAAAGGGCATTATTTGGATATGATAGGTATTAAGACAAGTGATGATGTGTATTTTTTAGCAGATAGCTTGTTTAGTGAAGAAACTATTAATAAGTATCATTTATTTTTTATTTATGATGTTAAAGAATATCTTAATACTTTAGATTATTTAGAAACTTTGCAAGGAAAAGTATATATACCTTCTCATGTAGAAGCTACAAGTAATATTATAGATTTAATTAATTTAAATAGAAATAAAATTAAAGAAATTGCTGATAAAATATATCGTATGTGTGCTATTTCTTGTACATTTGAAGATATTTTAAAACAAGTTTTTGATGAATATAATTTAGTTATGAATGCTAATCAGTATGTTTTGATTGGAAGTTCAATAAAAGCTTATTTGACTTATTTAAATGATGAAAATAAAATAAGTTATGAATTTAAAGATAATAAAATGTTTTGGAAACAAGTTAGTTAATGAAAACTAGATATGAAAATCTGGTTTTTTTCGTCGAAATTGTTGACACGGGGGGGGGGTATTATAATAAAATAAATACTGAGAATAGGATTGGTATTTATGAAATTAAGTCAATATAAAGAAAAGAAAAAACATAAAAAATTAATTGTAATTGCTCTTGTAATTATCGCTTTAATAGGTGGGGCAATAATAGATAGAACATTTGCAAACTTTAAAGTAAATAAAAGTTTTAAAGTGATGGAAGGTAATTTCATCTATGAAGGAAGTGGCGATGTAATATTCGCTTTTTACAAAGGTGATGAACAACTAACTTTAATGCCGGAAAAAACAAATAAAGAAAATTTAACATTTCAAAAAGGAGAATGTGATAAAGGGGCGTTAGTCGAATGGGATGATGATGCCTGGGCTCCAAAAGTATTAAATTTACATGAAACAAAAACTACTTGTAAATTATATTTTGATATATCATATAATGCTATTTGTAATAGTGCTGGTGTAGATAGTGGAGCATGTTACTTAGCAAAAATGGTACAAGAGAATAGAACTTATATGGCATATGATAATACTAAGGATAATAATTTAAGATTTATAGGAGGAAAACCAAATAATTATGTCAAATTTAATAATGAAACCTGGCGAATCATTGGCGTTATGAATAACGTAGAAGATGAAAATGGTAATATGGGTAGTCACCTAAAAATAATAAGAGATACTAGTATAGGAGATTATAGTTGGGATTCTTCAATTGAAAGTGTAAATAATGGTAATGGAGTAAATGAGTGGAGCGATGCGGATATACAGAAAGTATTAAATGACAATTATTATAACAAAAAAGCTGGTGGTTCATGTTATGGAGGGATCAAAGAATCATATAAAAGTTGTCCGAATTGGGCAAGTATTGGTTTAAATGATGAAGCAAGAAGTATGGTAAGTAAAGTAAAATGGCATACCGGAACAATGTCTGTCAATTATGATAGTAATAAAAAATTAGCAACACCATTTTATATGTATGAAATGGAACGAAGTGAAAACAAAGGGAAAATATGTTTAAATAGTAGAAGTGATTGTAATGATGAAATAGAAAGAACGACAGTGTGGCCAGGTTATGTGGGTTTAATGTATCCAAGTGA
>CANQPR010000013.1 GCA_947625715.1 uncultured Bacilli bacterium | reverse complement strand
AAAAATTTACAATTTTTAATATATAAAGACCTATTTTAATACTTAAAAGTTGTCGTACTTCTTCCTTTAGGGCACCATAGAGGTTGAAAGTCGCACCTTTGCGATTTCTCGAATATAGGTTCATAACATTTGATGTTATGGGCTTTTTTCATTGTCTGGAGGTGAATCAATACGAAAACGACCATAGAACAATTAACATTTCCTTGTGAAATAAAAAACAAACTAAAATGAATTAAAAAAAGGTGAAGTTGTTTCAATTATTGGGAAATCTGGACAAGGAAAAGTACACTTCTTAAATGTTTAAATCTTTTAGAAGAAATTGATAGTGGAGAGATATTATTAAATGGTGAAAATATTAAGAATATAAATATTGTTGAATTAAGACAAAGTATAGGACTTGTTTTTCAAGATTATAATTTATTTGAACATTTAAATGTGTTGGATAATTTAATGATTAGGATTAATTAAAATTAAAAAGTATTCCGAAGAAAAAAGTAAAAAATTAGCAGTTGAAATGTTAAAAAAGATTGGTTTAGAAAATAAAAAATATAGCTTTCCAGATGAATTATCAGGTGATCAAAAGCAAAGAGTATCTATTGCAAGAACATTACTGATGAAACCCAAAACTATTTTGTTAGATGAACCAACTAGTGCATTAGATGAAGAACTAAAGAATGAGGTTTTGAAATTGATAATGGGATTGGTTAAGGAAGATATGACATTAATCATTGTTTCACATGAGCAAGAATTTATTAGTAAAATTTCAGATAGGATTTTCAAACTGGAAAAACATAATTTACTGGAAATAAAAAAATAGTTTTATGAAAGTGGTAATAATATGGGAGCTGTTATATTTGTTGGAGGAGCAACTGCAAGTGGTAAAAGTACATTAGTAAAAGAATTAAATACACAAATACCTAATAGTCAAATGTATAGGAGATATCAAGGTTTCTTTGATATTGCAAAAGAAAAAGGTATTGATAATGATGAAATATTTAATCAAGTTGAATCTTATGAAGTTGATGATTGGTTTGTAAATAAATGTTGTTCTACTGATGTTTTGATTTCAGATGTTCATTATGCAATTCAAATGAATTGTGATGTAGAAGATCAAAATGTTGATATTTATCAAGATTATGTAGGAACTATTTCAAATGGTTTAATACAAAAATTATTAGCATCAGGTATTGAAATTATGGCTATACATTTATCTTGCAATTCAAATACTTGTCTAAAAAGAGCAAAGGAAAGATTTAATAATCATGAAAAAGGGTTAAGAGCAAAATCACTTTTAGATGTTGAATTAGAAAATAATGCAGAAAAAAGAGAGTGGTTGAAACTATGCTCAATATCAGGTGTGAAAAGCTTAGAGTTAAATTCTGACTTAATGAATCCTAATGAGCTTGTAGATTGTTGTTTAGATATTCTTTCTGAATCTACTAAAAAAACTCTATGTAAAAGAAATCGAAAACCTATGGTATAATAGAAAAGAGAGGTGGTTACTTTGAAAGAAGTTATATATAATTATGACTATTTAACAGAAGAAGATATTACAGAAATTATTATTAGAATGAAAGCTTTAATCATAAATTCTGATAGCATTTATATTGGAAATGAAAATGGAATATTCCAGTTTCCAGGAGGTCATTTGGAAGAGGGAGAAACTTTCAATGAATGTTTAAAAAGGGAAGTTTTAGAAGAAACAGGAATTATATTAGAAGATAAGGAAATTGAACGTCCTTTTATGAAAGTTACTTTCCTTAATAAAGATTGGCCTGAAGTAGGTAAAAACAGAAAAGCTGAAATATATTACTATGTTATTAAAACGGATAAAAAACCAGATTTATCAAGAGTAAAATATACAGAACATGAAAAAGCAGGAAATTTTAAAATTGAAGAAATTCCATTAAAATTTGCTATTGATAAGATAAGAGAAAATATTCCAAATAATGAAAAAAATAAAGTGATTTCTCCAGATATGATTTCTGCAATAGAAGAATATTTAAAACAGAATGAAGAGTAAAATGAAATTTATAGAAAAGATTTATAATTCTGATAATCTAATAGATAATGATATTACAGAAACTACTACAAGAGCAAGAGGTATTATTATGTTATTCAAATGGGTTATCTCATTATGAATTTCCAGGAGGACATTTAGAAGAAAATGAAACATTACTGGAAGGATTAAAAAGAGAAGTTTTGGAAGAAACAGGAATAGAATTAGAAAACAAAGATATTAGTCCTTTTTATGTTATAAAATATTATTACCAAAATTCTATTGCTATTGGCGATGATGAAAATGATATATCTATGTTTCAAACAAGTGGGTTTAGTGTAGCTATGGGAAATTCTGACTCTAAAATAAAAGATTTAGCTGATTATGTAACAACATCTAACAATTCAGATGGAGTAGCCAAATTTTTAGAAAGAATATTAAATAACCAACACAAATAGGTTTGCAGGATTATGATTCACAATTCTTAAAAATATTGGAATTATTTCTTGTGCTTTTTTTGATGTGAGGTATTTATGTATTTTTATATAACATAATGAAATTTATATATTGCAGGAATCAGATATTATCACTTATGGAGTGCATCTGAAATCAACGATTGTTGAGATCAGATGTTTTTATTATTCTTCATAGTAATCAAACAAGAAATTGATATGGAAGAATCTTTAAAAAGAAAACTAGATATTATTTGCGGTTTTTGTAATACTACTCCTAAAATTATTAACGGAAGTATTAGAAAAATAGATAAAACAAATTTATCTTATATTGAACCACATAGAATTATCATTAAAAACATACTTAAAAGTTGTCGTACTTCTCCCTTTAGGGCACTAGTAAGCAAACTGTCAAAACTTTTTCGAGCATTGATATAAAATGAAAACTTTAGATTATTTTGATAAATCTGTCAAAATACCTAGAAGGTTAAATATTTTATATGAGGCAAAATATGGTATATATATTATGTACTTACTTATTTGCTATATTAGGAAAGTTATGAAAAAATAAATAAAAGATACTGCTAATTGATTAGTAAATAATAAATAAATATTGTTAAATACATTTCAACATATATTATCAAATTATTTCTAAGGAATATTGATATCTACAGATTCTTTTTGAAAAAAATTGTAGATATTAGTTTTTAAATATTTTTTAATTGGCAAAATTTTATTTAATAAGAGAATATTATGATATAATCAACATTAGGTGGTTTAATCATGAATCAAAATGATATAGAAAAAATAAAAGACAACTATAGTGCAAATTGCTCTAAAATAGCTGAGTTAGAAGCCAAAATTTCGTTACTTCAAGATAGTGGATTTGAAATGAAATTTTCTAAAGCTTTAATACTTTCCATAATTCCATGGTTTGCACTTATTTTTAGCGCACCATCAATATTAAAATTAATACCTTTAAAATTAATTAAGCCATTATTTATTCTTATCCCGGCATTAATAGGAACAATCACATCAACTATTATAAATAAGAAACAAAAAATTGATGAAAAAGTAAAAGAATTTTCTCAAGCGACAACAACAAGAAAGAAACTAGAGCAAGAAGCTAGATATAGGATTGAACAAGAAAAATTGAGAAGTTACAATAAAATACTAAAAAAGAATTATGATGATTTAAAATCAAATAAAATGCTATTTTCTTCACTTTCTAACAAAGATAATATAGCTATAGAAGAAAATGTTGAAAATATCCAAAAAATATTAAATTTAAAAACAAATGAGATGGATATTGCTACAACAAAATATACCTTATCTAAATTATTTTGGAAAGTTAGGAGCAAATATGATAAATATATTGATGCTTTCGTTTTTGCAAGTATTGGAATGTTATTTTGTACGTTGTTTTATAATATGCCAATGTTTGCAGAAAACCTACCAACTGGGTTATTAAGTATTATTACACCAGCAATTATTGGTGGAATTGCTTGTTTAGGTTATTATTTTAAAAGAACAAGTGATAAATTGTCAGCTTTTAAAAATATAAATAATGAACTTTTAGAAAATTCTATATCTGAAAATGTTAAAGAAAAAGAAGATTTTGAACAAGAAAAAAATAAAATTATAAATGATATATGTGTTATTAAAATGCAATTATATAACGAAATTCAAAAATTGGAAAATTCAAAAAATTCTCAAAATAATCAACAATCAGTTGAAAACAACAAAGAATATAATTTAGATAAAAAATTTGTGCAAAAAAATAATGAAATTCTACCACCAAACTTAGGAAATGAAAAAGGTGCTGTATTAAAGAAAACTTTATCTAATAAAAATCATTAAAAAATAAGTTTGATATAGAAAATACTTGATAGGAGGAACTAATATGTTAAATGCCATCAAAAGAATTTTAATAGTTTTAATAGGTGTTATTTTGCAATTTGGATTTGCCATAATGATAAGATTATTTTTCTATAAATATTTAGGAATAATAACTTTATTTTATAGCATTATAAGCATTATGATTGTATTAGGTATTTTAAAAGAAAGTACCAGACTTTCTAATGATTTGCCTTGGATTATCTTAATTTTGATATTTCCAATATTTGGGACAATTCTTTTAATAACCTTAGGTAAAAATTATTCTAAAAATAAACTATTAAAAAGTATCAATAAATATGAAACTGAATACGCTCAATTATTAATTCAAGATGAACAAATAGCAAATGAAATTGAAAAGCAAAAAATGGATAATTTAAAATATTTAATAAATCGAACAAATTATTTTGTTAGTACTAATAATGATATTACCTATTATAATTTTGGTGAAAAATTTTATCCCGAATTACTAAAAGAACTAAAAAAGGCTGAAAAATTTATTTTTATGGAATATTTTATTATTAATGAAGGGGTAATGTGGAATGGAATATTAGACGTATTAAAAGAAAAAGCCCAAAAGGGGGTAGATGTAAGAATTTTATATGATGATATGGGAAGTATTGCCATGTTATCTTCTAATTATTCCAAACAGTTAGCTCAATATGGTATAAAATGTATTTCTTTTAATAAACTAAGTCCCTTTAAAGGTATTTTTATGAATAATCGTGATCATCGAAAAATAACTATTATTGATGGCAAAGTTGCTTTTTCTGGTGGCGTTAACTTAAGCGATGAATATATAAACATTAATAGTCGCTTAGGAATATGGAAAGATAATGGAATTAAAATTGTTGGTGATGCCATCTGGAATTTAACGGTTATATTTTTAACTTTATGGAACGCTAATACGAAAGCTAATGAAGATATAACCAAATTTAAATATGATTTTAAAGATAAAACCAAAAAAGGTTATGTAATAGCTTATGGTGTAGCGCCTCTTCATAAAGATTTAATAGGGGAAGATGTTTATATCAACATGATTAGTAGTGCTAAAAGTTATTTATACATCATGACGCCATATTTAATAATTGATACTGATATGGTTAATTCTCTTTGCCGAGCATCAAAAAGAGGAGTAGATGTGAGAATAATTGTTCCCGGTATTCCTGATAAAAAAATTGTTTACACACAAACAGCTTCTTTTTTCAAAGTCCTTCATGACAGTGGTATCAAAATTTATAAATATCAAAAAGGCTTTGTTCATTCTAAAGTTTTTCTATCTGATGATTCTAGAGCTGTTGTAGGTACTATTAATATGGATTATCGTAGTTTATATCTTCATTTTGAAAATGGTATTTATATTGAAAATGCTAAAGTAATAGACGATATTTATGATGATTTTTCTACTACTTTCAAAGATTGTCAAAAATTAACTGATGCTGATGTAAAAACAGGTTTTTTAAAATCTTTATGGCAAGCTATTTTAAGACTTTTTGCACCGTTATTTTAAATCTAATTATTATCAAATTAAAAAATCGAACTATATGCTCGATTTTTTTAACTATATATTCTTGTAGTAGTTTTAGATAATTTTCAATAGTTTTAGTTTTTCCATAAATAATTTCATCAGTAATATTTAATTTTGCAAAAGTATCATCATCTATGTTGTACACAAGAAAAATATTATCATATAAATCTACTAAAGGTATTATATTATCTATTTTTATATTCAAGTGTTCTTTATAGTTTATAATTTCTTCTTTTGATAATAATTGCATTTCATTATGAAAAAAATATTGTTTTATCCATAACAAATTTTAAAATTTCTTGTAATTCACTATTGTTGATATTAGAAAATTTATTCATAATCCTTTTTTAAACTTCTATATTTATAGAATAACATTTGTGATGGAAAAAGGCATATAAATTAAATTTTTATTTTCTTAACACAAAAATAATTTTTTAAAATAAAAGTATGATATAATAGACTTAGAGGTGGTTAAAATGTGGCTGTACATAACTATAGCGGTAATAATTATTATTTTAATAGGGTTATTTGTTACCTATAACAGTTTTATAAAATTAAATAACAAAGTCAAAGAAGCTTTTTCAACAATGGATGTTTATTTGAAAAAAAGATGGGATTTAATTCCCAATATTGTCGAAAGTGTAAAAGGTTATATAGATCACGAAAAAAAGACTTTACAAGAAGTTATAGAATTAAGAAATAGTACCTATGATAAAATGTCAGATGATGAAAAAATAAAAACTAATGAACAAATATCAAAAGGCATTAATAAAATTATGGCTTTAGCTGAGTCTTATCCGGATTTAAAAGCTAGTGAAAATTTTAAAGATTTAAGTAATCAACTTACAAAAGTTGAAGATGATATTGCTAATTCTAGAAAATATTATAATGGAACTGTAAGAATTTATAATAACAAAGTTGAGATGTTTCCGAGTAACATAGTAGCTAAAATGTTTGGCTATAAAGTCAAAAATATGTTTGAAGCTAAAGAAATGGAAAGAGAAAACGTAAAAGTAAATTTATAATGGAGGCTAACTATAATGAAAAGAAATTTTAAGGGGTTATTTTGGATTGTAGTTGTAGTATTTCTTTTTCTTTTTGGCTCATCAACTGCAACGGCTTTATCAAACCAAACATCTTATATAAGCATTAACGATAATAATAAAAGTTTAAATGTTGGTGATTTATCATTTTCTAATCTAACATTTAAAGATTATTCTTCTAATTCAATTTTAAGTTTTGGATTAACAGGAGATGTTACTAACAGTTCTGATAATAATATTGATTACATTTCCAATATACTATATTATGATGCTAATTATAATTTGATTGCTAAAGAAAATAATTTTAATACCGCAATGTTGGGGACAAGCAATTTTAATCAAATGTCTAATTTAAGTATTTTAGAAGATCATAATATTAATGAAATATATTACTATCGTTTATCAATAAATATCACCGGTACTTCATTATCGGAACCAAATATTTCATCTTCTACACCAAGTAAAAATAGTCAATATAAATCTTATGATTATGTAATAGATAAATATGATATTAATATACTTGTTAATGAAAATAATACTTTAGATATTACGGAAACAATTACTGCTTATTTTAATGTTGCCAAACATGGAATATTTAGAACTATCCCTTTAAAAAATACCGTTACAAGATTAGATGGAACCACAACCAAAAATAGAACACAAATAACAAATTTAAGTATTGATAATGAATACACTACATCGAAAGTATATGGAAACTATAAAATTAAAATAGGTTCAGCTAGTCAAACTTTAAAAGGAGAGCAAACTTATGTAATAAAATACACTTATAATTTAGGAAAAGATCCTCTTAAAGATTATGATGAGTTATATTATAATATTATTGGCGATGAATGGGATACTGTTATTGGTAATATTACTTTTTCAATTACTATGCCAAAAGATTTTGATTCAAGTAAATTAGGTTTTTCATCAGGTAAGAAAGGCTCTACTCTTAATAGTAAAATTAAATATAATGTTAATAAAAATAAAATAACCGGAAGTTACGAAGGTATTTTAAATAAAAATGAAGCTTTAACTGTAAGATGTGAACTAGATGAAGGCTATTTTGTTAATGCAGGTTTAACTATTAATATAATGGATTACATTATTTTCTTCTTACCAATATTATTTTTAGCACTTTCCATTTTAATATGGTATATATTCGGTCGTGATGAACAAGTTATCGAAACAGTTGAATTTTATCCTCCTGAAGGATTTAATAGTTTAGAAGTTGGCTTTTTATATAATGGTAAAGCTGAAAATAAGGATATAACATCATTATTAATATATTTAGCTAATAAAGGCTACATACAAATTAGTGACAAACAAATTGATTTAGATTCTAAAAAAGTAAATTTAAATAATAATTCCATAAATAAAGCTAATCAAAAAATAATTAAATTACAAAATAAAATAAATGAAGAAAAACAAACTAATCCAAACTCTAAAAAAATTAAATACTATGAAAATATGTTAGATATTTATCAAAATATTGCTACACCAATTGATTATGAACAATATGGTTTAAAATCTTCAATTATTAAATCTAATAAAAAGAATAAATTTGTAATAAAAAAATTAAAAGATTATGATGGAACGAATATGTATGAACAATGGTTTATGCAAGGTTTATTTGAATATGATAGAACTATAGTTACTGATAAAATGCTATATAATAATTTTTATATAACAAATAATAGAATCTTACGTAGTATTAACAATAAACAAAATATAGATAAAATATTTGAAAAATCTGCTTCAAATAAAAAAATTTTAATCAAATTATTGATTATTATTACATATTGTTTGATTACAATTCCTCCAATATTTAATTATGGACAACCAGGAATGTTAATTTTTGCTTTACTTTTTCCCGGCATTGGTTTTTCCTTTTTGTTTAGCATGATATTTGAAAGAAGACCTATCAGCGAAAAAATATTTGGTTTAATCTGGGGATTAGGATTTGGGGGAGTACCATGGGCATTTATAGTTTTACCAACTTTAATTCAAGATATGACATATCTTACTAGCTATGCTATTGGAATATTTTCTATTATAGGTATGATGATATGTTTAATCCATCTATCCAAAAGAACAAAATATGGTAATAAAATGTTAGGAAAGTTAAGAGGCTTTAAAAATTTCTTGGAAACAGTTGAAAAAGATAAATTAGAGTCATTAGTTGTGCAAAATCCAAATTATTTTTATGATATTTTACCATATACCTATGTTTTAGGTGTCTCTGATAAATGGATTAAAAAGTTTGAAACAATATCATTACAAGCTCCAACTTGGTATGATAGTTATAATAGTTTTGATATTTCAACTTTTAGAACGTTTATGAATTTGACTATGACATCTGCTCAAAGATCTATGTCATCAAACCCATCTAGTGATTCTGGTGGAAGTTCTGGTGGAGGATCATCCGGCGGGGGCTCTGGCGGAGGTGGTGGAGGTTCCTGGTAAAGCCTCTTGTTGTTTATGAAAAGGAGCTGTCAAGCAGTTAATTATCTAATTTTTAAACAGCCCTTTTTTATTGAAAATGCTGATAATATTTAATATATAAAATGTCAGATATAGCAAGTATATGTTCATTTTATATTAAGTTATTAACCCCCTAGGAAAAGCGTATCAAAATGTCCTGTGGGGATTTTTATTACATAAAAAATCATCTCTATTTAGAGATGAAATATATTTTAAAGTTCGAAAAGTTCAAACAGATTCACTAATGGAGCGAGTGTCGTAGTTATCTACAACTAAAAAGAGGACATTTTTAAATTATAAATCACAGAAGACTCTACTAACTTGAAAAACAAAAAGTGTGTGTGATAAAATATTTTTTAGCGGTGATATTATGAAAAAACATTATTTAATTTATGCAGATGAATCACATAGAAAAGGCAAATATTTTAGTAATTTTTACGGTGGTGCTTTGATTAATTATGCTGAACTTCAAAAAGTAAATGATAGACTTAATGCTAAAAAGAAAGAACTAGGATTATTTCAAGAAGTCAAATGGACAAAAGTTACTGAACAATATTTAGATAAGTATTTAAAATTAATTGATTATTTTTTTGAATTTGTTAAATCTAATAAAATTAAGATAAGGATAATGTTTAGACAAAATGCACAAGTTCCACAAAATTTAACTAGAGAGCATGAGGAAAAAGAATATTTTCTTTTATATTATCAATTTATTAAACATGCTTTTGGAATAGATTATTGTAATCTAACAGAAAAAGAACAAATAACATTAAAATTATATTTTGATAAATTACCAGATACGAAAAAGAAGAACAAAGAATTTAAAGGTTATATTTATGCACTTAATGACTTTTTTTATATAAATAATGTTCATATTTATAATGAAGATATAGCAGAAGTGGATTCCAAAAATCACGTAATATTACAATGTATGGATATTATATTAGGTGCAATGAATTTTAAATTGAATAATATGGATAAAGAAAAAGCACCAGGTAGTCGATTACGTGGCAAAAGAACTATTGCAAAAGAAAAATTATATAAAAATATTTTAAGAAATATCAAAACCATTTATCCTAATTTTAATATTGGGGTATCAACTAGTAGTCGTGATGATTTTGCTAATCATTGGAAAGATCCATATCGACATTGGTGTTTTAAATCTAAAAATAGTGTATTTGATTCATCATTAACTAAAAATTCAAAATAAAAAACTCCATTCTTCCTACATAAACCTTTCACGTACTAAACGTAAAGCTTCGGATTGAACAGAGTTTTCATATGACAATAATACCATTTTTAAATAATTATTGTCAATACTATTATATGAAAATTTGTTTTCTTGATACATTACTTGATACATTAGCAACTTTTCGGCAACATAAATTTAGCATAAAGCAAATGTTTTTTTATATTTTATTTACATATTTTTCTTTGCAATATAAAAATATAGATATGATTGCAAGTACAAACTCTATCATTAATACTTCAATATTGTTGACAATAAAAATTGTTGTTAAAGTATTATACAAACCGTGTAGAAATGCACAATAAAATATAGAATTTGTTTTCTTATAAATATATGCTAAAACGATACTAAACATAATAATTCCAAACATAAATGAAACAAAATTAGAATCAAAGAAAGCATATCCTTGTATAATTTGTAATGGAATATGCCATAATCCCCATATAATTCCAGTTATTATAGCACTAATAATAAAGGAATGCTTTTTTTCCAAATTAGGTTGTAGTGTTCCTCTCCAACCTAATTCCTCAAAACCTCCGCCAAAAGTTATAGCATATATGAATAATGGCACTATAAAATAAAATGGATTTTCATTATTATAATTGCAAAGGAATGAAAAACTTAAAATCAAAATAATACTTAAAACAATTAAATATAAATATGTCTTTTTCTTTTTATTAAATATGAATTTTGCAATATTTTTAAAATTCTTTTTTTCTTCTAATAACATAATAGACGCAATAGTAGGACCTAAAGTTCCTATGATTCCTAAAGTACAACTCAAAGCATCTGGATATTTAGAAAGGCCAAATTGAATGAACAAAATAACGATGAACCAACTGATCCAACTTATTCCAAAAGTGATAAACAAATATTTTAAAACTTTATTTTTCATATTTCACCAACCATATAACAAAATATCATTTCTTTACTAAATATTATAATACCTTTAGACATTTTTAGATAGTATCTTTTCAAAAATAATAAAAGTCTTTTTGCGTTCTGAACACGTCTAGCTTATTTTTTATACCGAAATACTTAACCCCCTAGGTATTTTAACGTAACATCAAAATACCTCGTTAGCTAGGGCTTCTCTAAAACCATTTTCTAACTCTTGCGTTGTAAACTTTATCATAATAAATTGTTCTTTGTTAATTTTTTTGTAAACACAAAAAAATCAACCCAAACGGACTGATTATATATGTTAAGTTCAAACTATAAAAAGTTCGAACAGAAACGTCACTGGAGCAAGCAACCAGAATCGAACTGGCATCATCTCGTTGGCAACGAGAAGTAATAACCATTATACTATGCCTGCGTGTCTTAATAATAACAGAAAGATAAAAAAATTGCAAGAAAAAAAATGCTATGTTATAATATTCTCAAGAACAGAATAGAAAGCCGGTTAAATATGAAAAAAAACAAAAAAAAATTTATAATAGCTTTAATAGTAATAATAATTATTGGAATATCTATAGGAATTTATTATATATTTTTTCATAAAACCCCTCAAATAGAAGCTCCCGTTCAGGAAGTTAAAGTTATGAATGAAATAGAAGGGTATGGATATAAATTAGATGATCGTGATACCGAATTATTTAAAACAAAATTTAATGAATTAAAAGAATTATTAGAAAACAATGAAGAAATTGACAAAGAAAAATATGCTTCTTTATTAAGTCAAATGTTTATAATAGACTTGTACACAATTAACAATAAAAATAGTAAATACGATATAGGTGGTTTAGAATTTTTATATAACGAAGCTCAAGAGTCATTTAAATCAGTTATAATGGACACTATTTACAAAACAGTTGTCAACAATTTGGATAAAAAAAGAGACCAAGAATTACCAGAGGTAAGTGAAATAACAGTAAAAGAAATAACCCCATCAACCTATAAATTTCCGGATGAAAGTGAAAAAAATTCATATATAGTAAAATTAGAATGGGATTATGTAGAAAATCTAGGTTATGATACTTATGCTGATGTTGAATTAATTGAAAATGATAACAAATTAGAAGTCGTATCTTTAAGAACATAAATTTTAGATTGTTTTCACATAAAAAATTTAGTATAATGTAAATAAATTATTGGGGTGAGATAATGGAAGAAAATAAGAATAAAAGTAAATCATTAATGGCTAGTAAAAAATTAGTAATATCATCATTTGTTGTTGCTATATCACTTGTATTAATAGGTGTTAGTTTAACTTATGCATATTTTACTTTAATGTATAGGGGACAAAAAACAGTTGGTGAAAATAGTGCTGCAAAATTAAATATTTCATCAACCTTAGAAAATGCTACAGCTATAAATGAAATACAGATGAATTTAATATCTGCAGATGAAGTTGAACAAAAAGCTAAAAAAGTTGAGTTTAGCGTGACTAATAATGGTACTTCAAATATTGATGCTAAGTATACTGTAAAACTTGTTGATTATTCTTTAACTAAAAATTTATCTAGTGAATATTTTAAATGGAAATTAGTTGTCAATGGTGACGAAGCTGGCGCAATAACTGGTAATTTCTTTGATGAATCAATAGCTCCAGAAGGAACAACTTCTACCGAAAAAATTAGTAAAACAGAAAAAAAATTAATATCAGATGAAGAAGCTTTACCATTAACAATTGGAAAAACCGATGATTTAGTATTTTATATATGGTTAGAAAATAATCCGAGTGCTAACCAATTATATTTAACAAACGGTTCTTTCTCCGGTCGCTTATCTTTAGAAGCATCTCCAAAAGAAAATTAAACTTTTCTTTTTTCATTTAGACGTAAGAAGGTGATAATTTGCAAAATCTTTTCGCTTTATTTTTACCGTTATTTTCCGGTTTCTTTTTTTTGTTAGGTTTTTTAATTGAGAAAGCTTTATCAAAAAAAGAAGGTTTATCTACAATTGCAACAAGCATGGCTTTTATTGTAATGTTAGGAATTGTTTTTTTAGATTTAGTTCCTGAAATTATTGAAATATCTAATAAGCTTGAGTTTTCTAAATTTAAAATAATACTTTTTATTACCATTCCTATTTTAATAGGTTTAATAAGTTTAAAATTACTGGATTCTTTTATTCCTCAACACAATCATAATCATAATGAACACGAGAAAAATCATAAAGAACATAATGCCCATGCTAAACATATTGGTATTATTACAGCTAGTTCTCTTATTTTTCATAATTTATTAGAAGGCATTTCCATTTTTATTTTAGGAGTAGAATCTTTTTTAGGAGGTTTAAGCGTATCTTTAGCTGTTGGTTTACACAATCTTCCTTTAGGAGTTGAAATAGCTAGTAGTTTTGAACATAATAATCAAAAAACTAAACGTATTTTTATGCTACTACTTACTATTTCGGGCTTTTTAGGTTCAATTTTATTATATTTCTTTGGACAATCTTTAAATAATATGGTATTGTTAATATTAATGTCCTTATCATTAGGCATGATTTTATATATTGTTTTATTTGAATTATTATCTGAAGTAATTCACTATAATTATAAAAAAGAAACTATCTATGGAATTTTAATTGGTATAATATTATTACTTTGCATAAGTAGATTTTAAGAGGAGGAAAGTTTATGAAATTAGAATTACAATTATTTGGAAGAGCTTATGAAGTTCGAAAGGCAAGCATTCAAAAAAATGGTGCTGCAAAAGCAAAACTATATTCCAATTATGCCAAAGAAATTTATTTAGCCGCTAAAAAAGGCACTCCAGATGTAAATAGTAATGTCAATTTAAAAAGAATGGTTGAAAAAGCTAAAAAAGAACAAGTGCCAGCTGATATAATCAATAGAGCTATTGAAAAAGCCAAAAACATAGGTACTGAAGATTATGAAGTAGTAACTTATGAAGGTTTTGGCCCTGGGGCATCAACTCTAATAATTAGAACCCTTACTGACAATGTAAATAGAACTGTTGGTATGGTAAGAGCGGCTTTTAACAAAGTTCATAAAAGTTTAGGCGTTAATAACTCGGTTTCCTATAATTATGAATATTTAGCTACTCTAAGTCTTAATAGTGATAAAGAAGAAGAAATTTTTAATGCTTTATTAGAAAATGAAATTGAACCAGTTTACTTTGATAATGAAGATGGGGAAATCATTATAAGCGTTAATCCCGCTGATCATAATAAAGTAAAAGATGTATTAGAAAAACTTATTCCTAATGTTTCTTATAATATCGATGAAGTAGGAATGTATGCCAAAGATAAAATTAAATTAAATGCCGAAGATTTAGAAGTATTTAAAAAATTATATACTATGCTAGATGAAATAGACGATGTAACTGATATATATCACAATGTAATTCTTGATGAAAATTAAGAATTTTTTTAACCAATAAAAGGATTTTCAATCTTTATTTGTAAAAATATAAATAGAGAGGAGAGATTATACTGAATGAAAATATTTTATTGGCTATCAAAACTTATCTTAATACTTACCCAAAGATAAGAAAAATTAAAACAACCGATTGGTTTATTCGTGAAAAAAACTATTTAAATTATGAAAAACAATTAGTGGATAACTTAACTAACCATTTAAATAAAAAATATAATATTCAAATATCTTCCAATGATTTACACCATTTTTTAAAATTCACTTATCTTTATGAACAAAATTTTCCTTTTGAATTAAAAATTTTATCATGGCCTATAATAAAAAGACTATTAGACATCTATGATAATGAAAAAAGAAAATTTTACATTAATTTATGTTATCAAAAAAATTTATCTTTAAAAAAATTAAATGAATATTTAAGTATTGATTTATATGAAAAATATCTTTTTGGTATTCAAAAATATTTAGATGCCAATGTATCTTTAAATGATTTAGCGAAAGAAAAATTTATTGATAAAATAATTATAATTGAAAAAATAATTATATAATTTCATTTTTATTTCACATTTCTGTTATAATATTAAATTATGTATTGATAGTCTGACGAAAAAACGCTTTTCTGACTATATGTTTTTTCTAGAAAAAGGAAAGGTATGTGAATATTTATGAATATTTTAGTAGTTGACGATGAATCATTAATAAGACAAGTCGTAAAAGAATACTTAACATTAGAAGATTTTAAAGTCTATGAAGCTGAAAATGGAATAGAAGCAATTAAAATAGTTAAAGAAAGAAATATTGATTTTATTATTATGGATATCATGATGCCTAAGATGGATGGTTATGAAGCTGTTAAAGAAATTAAAAAAATTAAAAATATTCCCATTTTAATGTTATCAGCGCGAACCGAAGAAATAGATAAATTACTAGGCTTTGATTTAGGAATTGATGATTATGTTACCAAACCATTTAGTCCTAAAGAACTAGTTGCTAGAGTTAAAGCTATTAGCAAAAGAAAAGAAAAAAGCAAAAAATATTGTTTTGGCAAATTAATATTAGATGATGAAGCTCATGAAGTATATTTAAATGAAAAAGCCCTTCTTTTAACGCCAAAAGAATATGATTTATTAAAATATTTCATCTTAAATCATAAAATTGCTCTTACAAGAGAACAACTTTTAGAAAATCTTTGGGGATATGATTTTTTTGGTGATGATAGAACAATTGATACACATGTAAAAACTTTAAGACAACACCTAGGGCCATATGGAAAATATATCAAAACAATTAGAAAAGTAGGGTATAAATTCGAATACGATGAAGATAAATAGTATTAGTTTTAAAGTATTAACATCCCTTATATTATTAAGTGTATCAATACTTATTCTCCTAGGAATTTTTGAAGTTTATTATTTTCAATATTCCTATGAAAAATATCAAATTAAAAATATTCATCAATTAGCAGAAAATATAAATAGTCTTAATATCCCTAATTTAAATCAAAGTTTAGAACAATTAGCTTATAAAAATGAAGTATGTATTGAAGCTTTTTGGAAAAATAATACCGTAACTCAATACAATACCATGTTAAATGGCTGTGGTCTTGGTAAAAATAATACGGAAATAGATAAAGCTATTGAAACCTTTATTTTATCTAATATAAATGAACAAGCATATAAAATAGAGAATAAGGAATACAAAACTAAAGCTTATTTATATGGGGTTAAGACCAATTTTGGAACTATTTTCTTATATAGTGCTCTAGAAGATATAAGTGAGGTAAGTGTTGTTTTAAAAAATCAATATTTATATATGATAGTTATTGGTATTATTGTAGCCTGTTTATTATCTTACTTCTTATCATTAAAATTAACCAAACCTATTTTAGATATAACGAAAAGAGCCCGTAAATTAGGAAAAGAAAATCAAAATGTTGAATTTCCAAAATACGATATAATTGAAATAGATGAATTAGCTAATGTATTAAATTCGGCTCAAATGTCAATGGAGAAAACAGAAGAATTAAGAAGAGACTTGCTTGCAAATGTTAGTCATGATTTAAAAACACCTTTAACTATGATAAAAGCTTATAGTGAAATGGTAAGAGATATATCATATGCTGATGATGAAAAAAGAAATTTTCATTGTAATGTAATTATAAATGAAACGGAACGTTTAAATTTATTAGTAAACGATATTTTATCTTTATCTAAAATGCAAGCTAATGCCGAGGTCTTAAATAAAGAAAAATTTGATTTAATCAAAGAAATAGAAGAAATAATCAAAAGATATGACATAATTAAAGAAACTGAGAACTACAAATTTGAACTTACAGGCGTTAAAACAGCATATGTCTATGCTGATCGCCTTAAATTAAATCAAGTTATTTACAATTTAGTTAACAATGCTATTAATTACACCGGCAAAGATAAATTAGTTAAAATAAATGTCAAAAAGTGTAAAGATAGTTATTTAGTTGAAATTATTGATACTGGCAAAGGAATTGATGAAAAAGAATTAGATGTAATATGGGATAGATACTATAAAAATGAAAAAAATCATCAACGATATATAGTAGGAAGTGGGATTGGCTTATCAATTGTCAAAACAATATTGGAAAATCATCATTTTTCCTACGGCGTTAAATCTAAAAAAAATTGTGGTTCAACATTTTACTTTTATGTCAAACGCAAATAAAATTCACTATTTATTCACATGATTTTCATTTTTAAAAGGTATTATCATCTTAAGAAAGGAGTGATAAATAATTAGATATAAAAAATAACGCAATATTAAACTCTATACAATTAAAATAACATATAAACTCAAACTCACACTTTTTTTAGAAAGAAGATGCCTTTTATAATCTTCTTTCTTTTTATTTAGATTTTTGATAAAATAAAAATACTTGAAAGGGTGAGAAAATTGACAGAAAAATTTGCCAGTTTTATGGTTAAATTATTTGGAAGCTGGGCCGGAACATTATTAGGTAAATATATCATAATATTTATTCTTTCTACTTTACCAATCTTAGAATTACGAGGAGGCTTAATCGCGGCAAATTTTCTTGGTTTACCAATGTGGCAAAGCTTTGCTATTTGTTTTTTAGGCAATATTATTATCATACCTTTTATTTTATGGTTTATCATGCCCTTATTTGATAAATTAAAAAAAATTAAAGGCTTAAGAAATGTCATTGCTAAATTAGAAGCCAAAGCCAATAATAAAAAAGAAAAAATTGAAACATTAAAATATTGGGGTTTATTTTTATTTGTTGGTATTCCTCTTCCTGGAACTGGCGCTTGGACTGGTTGTTTTATCGCGGCTATTTTAGGATTAGATAAGAAAAAATCTTTATTAGCTGCCATTATGGGTGTTTTACTTGCTGGTATTATAATGTTAATCTTTTCTTATGGGATTTTAGGTTCTATTTTTAATTAATTTTTTTCGTGCTTATTTTCCTTTTATAGTGTATAATTTTTTTGGTGATGCAAAATGAAAATAAAAGTAAGCATTAGTAATCGACATGTCCATTTAACGAAAGAAGTATATGACCAATTATTTGCTAAAGAAATGACTAAAGATTTTGATATAAGTCAAAATAACGAGTATGCGTCAACTGACTTTGTTACCTTAAAAACTAAAGATGGTATTATACCTCATGTTCGCGTTATGGGACCATGTCGAGAATATAATCAAATTGAAATATCAAAAAGTGATGCTTATGCTTTAAAAATTAATCCACCCGTTAGAAAAAGTGGGGATTTAAAAGATGCCGAAAGTGTTATTGTTTGCAATCAAGAAAAAGAAATACTTTTAAAAAATTGTTGTATTCTAGCGCAAGCTCATTTACATTTAAATCCTAAAGAAGCTAGTGAATTAGGCCTTGTTGATAACCAAATTATTGATGTTGTTATAAACGGTATACGCTCCGGTGTCATTAAAGCCTTTGTAAAAATAAAAGAAAATGGGCGTAAAGATTTACATATTGACCGTGATGAAGCTAATGCTTTTTTACTTAACAATAATGATGAGGTTGAAATAATTTTATGAGTTTTTATATAGGGAATGTTTTAATCAAAAATCCCATTGTTTTAGCTCCCATGGCTGGATACTCTAATACTAGTTATCGCAAAATAATAAAACAAATGGGTGCGGGATTAATATATGCAGAAATGGTAAGCGATAAAGCTTTAATTCATGGTAATCAAAAAACTTATGATTTATTAAAAATGAGTGATGAAGAAAGACCAATTGCCCAACAAATTTTTGGGAGTGATAAAGACTCTTTTGTGAAGGCTGCTAAAATTGTTGAAGAAAAAATGCACCCTGATATTATTGATATTAATATGGGATGTCCGGTTCCGAAAGTTGCTATATCCGCCCAAGCTGGTAGTGCTCTTTTAAAAGACCCTGAAAAAATATATGAAATTGTTAAAGCCGTTGTAGAAAGTGTAAACGTCCCTGTTACTGTTAAAATTCGAAGTGGGTGGGATGATTCTTCCATCAATGCCGTTTTAGTAGCCAAAAAAATCGAAGAAGCCAAAGCTAGTGCTATAACAGTTCATGCAAGAACTAGGGCTCTTGGATACAAAGGTAAAGCTGATTGGCAAATAATAAAACAAGTAAAAGAAGCCGTTAAAATACCTGTTATAGGTAATGGTGATGTAACTTCTCCTATATTAGCTGAAAAAATGTTAAAAGAAACAAAGTGCGATGCTGTTATGATTGCAAGAGGAGTTTTAGGAAATCCTTGGTTAATAAAAGAGTGCATATATTATTTAGAAAATCATAAGTTACTTCCGCCTCCAACATCTAGTGAAAAAATAGCTATGATGAAAAAACATTTTTACTTATTAAAACAAGATAAATCATTAAAAACCGCTTTATTAGAAATTAGATCTAATATCTTATTTTATTTAAAAGGAATGCCCAATAATAAAGAAATAAAGCAAAAAATTTGCCTTTGTAAAAGTGAAGAAGAAATAATGAGGGTTTTAGATGAATATGAACAAAGTCTTTTAAGCACCGAATAATAATTAACTTTAAGCAAAATT